>JAJDDX010000294.1 GCA_029260055.1 Phycisphaerae bacterium | reverse complement strand
TTCGGTCGCTCCGGTGGGGCCGGTGACCACGGTGCCGGCTTTGTTGCCATCGAGGATTGTCTCGTTGATTGTCCAGTCGCGTTGGGTAAGTTCGGTTTCGGTTCCGGCGAAGCCGCCGTACATTTCGACCTCTAGCGCGAGGGTGAAGTTGCCTATGTAGGTGCCGGCTGCTACCCAGATTTGGTCGCCTGGTTGGGCGGCCGTCAGCGCCGGGGGGAGTGTGTCGTAGGCTGTGGCCCAGGAGAGTCCGTCGCCTCCGGGTGGGGCGTTGTCGTCGACATAGTGGATGGTTTGGGCCTGGGCCGTCGCGCTCATGGCGGCGAATACGAACACGGGTAGAAGAAGTGTGGCGGTTTGACGCATGGTTTTCTCCGGTCCTCTAAGGTCCGCTGTTCGGTCCGTCGTGTTACGGGCAGCTTTGTCCCGGGCAGTCGCACGGTGCGGGGAACGGGTAGCTACCGCCCTGGAAGCCAGAGACTGCCTGGTTGATATCGCCAAAATTGATGTCGCTAAAGTCGGGGATCTCGGGCGTAGCGGTTCCGCCTTGGAGATCGAGCGATACCTTCGGTTCGGTTTGGATGCTCTGGAACCCGCGGACGGCGGCTGAGATGTCCTTGAAGTTTCGCACGCCGTCGGATGGGGCGCCGATCGTCGCGCCGACTACGTCGCCGAAGTTACTTACCGTGGGCAGCATGAGGGCGGCTGAGTAGTTGGCTTCGTCGCCTATGTCCATTCCCTCGACGATGGCATCGACGAGGTAGGTTTGGCCGGGTGATGTTTCGCAATCGCCGACGTGGACGGTCGCGTCGACCCACGGTTGGCCGCCGTTGTCCACGCTCCAGTCTCGGTAGTGGGGAGCGCTAACGATTCGGGCGATCAGTTGCGGTGTGGGTTCCGGGCCTGCGATCGTCAGTTCGATCGGCTCGCCCACCCAGCCGAGTACGTAGGTTTGCGCGCCGAGATCGTCGAGCCTGACTCGGCGTGCGGTCAGCACTCCGTCGTTGGTGAGGTTCGGGTCGATCGAGATGTAGCGGTTCTTTGGGACGTAGCAACTGTCTTGGACGCAGACGGCGCCGGGCGGATCGCACTGTTCGTCGGTGCTGCAGGGCAGGTTGAGGCGGTCTTCGCCGCGCGGTGAGACATCGCATTCGTCGGGGACGGCGTTGGCGTTGTTGTCGGCGGAGGTTCCGTCGAGGATGTCGCAACTGTCGGCTGCGCCGTTGTAGTTGCAGTCGCGCTCGCACTCGTCGGGTCGGCCTTCGCCCGCACAGTCCTGGCTGGTACCGTTTGCGATATCCTGCGGATCGGCAATGCCGTTGCCGTTGCAGTCCTGGAACTCGTAGGCCCCGATGTCGACCACGGGTGGTGAGCCGCTCCCGGTATCGGGCGTCAGCGGGGCATCCACGAAACGGATCCAGCCGTCCAGATCGAAGGGGATCGGCTCGGTCGTGTCGCCGTCGCCGTCGAGGTCGGCGAGGTCCGGCGGCACCTCGCCGTTGTCGCCGGCGTCGATAGCGGGCGAGTTGGTGGACAAGTGCAGATCGCCGTAGTCATCGTCCTCGGTTCCCCACAACTCGTCCGGGCCCGGGTCGGGGATGCGAAGTAGCGACGGGCCTACTGAGATGTTGCCGTCCGTGCCGGTGGGGTCCGTGATGCCGGCGTAGTCGTAGTCGGTGTTTCCGAAGACGCAGTTATGGCGTAGCGAGACAATGCCCTCTTCGGCAAGGCGGAAACCGGATGAGTTGAACGCAACGAGGGTGTTGGTGATCGTGACTTCGTGCGGGGAGGGCCACCCCACGTTCAGTCCGCCGCCGCCGTCGTTCGTGGCGGTGTTGCCGACGATCGTGTTGTTTGCGACCGTGGCCGGGCCTTCGTATATGTTGATCCCTCCGCCGGTGCCGCCGATGTTGCCGGCGATCGTGTTGTTTGCGACTGTGGCTGAGCCTGACACGTGTAGCCCACCGCCGTAGCCGGACCAGTAGACGCTGTTGCCGTTGATCGTGTTGTGTGTGATCGTCACCGAGGCCCCGACATCGGCGTACACATTCAAGCCGCCGCCCCAGAACCGCGCGGCGTTCCCGCTGATTGTGTTGCCGGTGATCGTCGGCGAGCCACCTGCGTCTAAGTATCCGGCGACGCCACCTCCGGAATTCGCGCCCTGGTTGCCCGAAATCACGTTGTCTATGACCCACGGCGAGGAATTCCCACGTATGTGAAGTCCGCCGCCGGGCGGAGGGCCGGGAAGCATGGCACCGGTGCCTCGCGGCGAGTGGTCATCTGGCGGCGCTGAGCCGCCGGCCGGGAACCCTACGGTGTTGTTCGTGATTGCGTTGTTTCTGATCATCGGCGACGAGTCGACCAGGTAGACACCGCCGCCGCCGCCGTTATGTACGGCATGGTTTCCGCTGAACGTATTGCTTTCGACAGTCGCGGCAGATCCGCTGAGGTACAGTCCGCCGCCCTTCTCGAGGACGAAGTTACCCGTGACTGTGTTGTTTGTGATCGTCGGCGACGAGTCGACCACGGACAGGCCGCCGCCGTTCGTCTCGTCCCCGTTCGTTATGGTGAACCCGTCGATCCGGGTGGCTTCGGTTGCGCCGGGTGGTGCGGTGACCACGGTGCCGGAACCGTTGGCATCGAGGGTCGTTTCGTTGATTATCCAATCGCGCTGGTTTAGTTCGGTTTCCGTGCCGGCAAAGCCGCCGTACATTTCGACTTCGAGTGCGAGGGTGAAGTTGCCCATGTAGGTGCCGGCTGCTACCCAGACTTGATCGCCGGGTTGGGCGGTCGTCAGCGCCGGTGGAAGCGTGTCGTAGGCTGTGGGCCAGGATAGCCCGTCTCCGCCGGGCGGAGCGTTTCCGTCGACGAAGTGAGTGGTCTGGGCAGTGGCCGTCGCCGTCACGGCGGCGACCAGCAGCGTTGGTAGTAGTCGGTGGGTGGTCTGACGCATGATCTCCTCCAATCACAAGTCTTGTCGGGGCCGTTGTACAGCCTTTTGCGCTACTGGCAGCTTTGTCCCGGGCAATCGCAGGGTGCGGCGAACGGGTAGTCCGCTCCCTCGAAGCCCGCTATTGCGGCGTTGATGTCAGTGAAGTTGATATCGCCGAAGTCCGGAACCTCGGGCGTCGCGATGCTGCCGTGCAAGTCGAGCCAGACCTTGGGTTCGCGCTGAACTCCCTGGAAGGCGCGAACGACGGCTGAGATGTCCTTGAAACTGCGAAAGTTGTCCGGCGGAAGCCCGATGGTACCTCCGACCACGTCACCGAAGAACGTCACGGTCGAAAGTTCGAGTTGTTCGGCGTAGTTGGCCTCGTCGGCGGTGTCGAGGCCGATTGGAATGGACTGCAGGAAGTACATTTGCCCGTTCGAGATTTCGCAATCGCCGATTTGAGTGGTTCCGGACAGGTGCTCGGCGCCGGCGTCGTCCCGCCCCCATCGCCGGTAGTGCGGCGCATCCTCGATTCGCGTGAGCCACTGCGGTGTCACCTCGGGGCCGCCGCTGCCTGGGTTGCCGCCGCTGGCGTTGACTGCCTGTGGTGGTCCGGCCCAGCCCAGCAGAGCCGTCGCACCGGCGCCGAGGTCGAGTTTGATACGGACGGCGACGATCGGATCGGCCGGGGAGGGTTCGAATCCGATATAGCGATTCTTGGCGACGTAGCAGATGCCGGGGTCGGGCGATCCCGAAGGCGGCTGGATGCAATAGGTATGGCTATCCGGTGCCATTCCGATACGGCAATCCGCGTGGTTGGCGCACGTCTTGACTGTGCCCGCGAGGTTGGACGCACTGTCGGGCATGAGGCGGGCTTCGCATTCGTCGGGCACGCCGTTGGCGTTGGTGTCGGCGCTGACGCCGTCGGCTATGTCGCAGGCATCCGGTCGCAGGTTGGCGGTGCAATCGACGGCGTTGCCTACGGCGATGTCACAGATGTCGCGCACGCCGTTCGCGTTGCAGTCTTCGTCTAGCTGACATTCGTCCGGGATAGAGTCGCTGTTGCAGTCTTGGCTGGTTCCTGCGGCGATGTCGCATGCGTCGAAGATGCCGTTTGGTTGGCAATCAGCACCGCCGCCCGCGCCGCCGGCGTCGCAGTCGGGGACTTCGTAGGCTCCGATGTCGACGATTGGCGGCGTTCCGCTTCCTGTGTCGGGCACGCTCAGGATGTCGGTGAAGCGGGGATAGCCGTCGAAGTCGAGCGGCATCGGTTCCGTGGTGTTTCCGTCGCCGTCGAGGTCGGCTGTGTCGGGCGGCACTTCAGCGTTGTCGCCGGCGTCGATGCACGCCGAGTCGCCTGCGAGGCTGACATCGCCGTAGTCATCGTCGGCGGTTCCCCAGAGTCCGTCGGGTCCGGGGTCGGGGATTCGAATCAGCGCTGGGTCCAGGGAGACGTTGCCGTCCGTCCCGGTGGGGTCCGGGAGGCCGGCGTAGTCGTACGCAGTGTTGCCGTATACGCAGTTGTGGCTGAGCGTGGGGATGCCTTCTTCCAGCTGATAGACCCCGGATGAGTTGAACGCAAGAACGTTGTTGGCGATCGCGGGCGACAGGGAGGCTGACAACCACATCGCCAAGCCACCGCCGTCCCCGGCGGTGTTGCCGACGACCGTGTTGTTTGCGAACGTGGCCGAACTCAGCACGATGTATAGCCCGCCGCCGGAGTTGATCGCGGTGTTGCCGGCGACCATGTTGTTCGCGACTGTGGCGGAGCCCGACACGTACAGCCCACCACCGCCGCCGCCGAAGAGGAGGCTATTGCCGATGATCGTGTTGTGTGTGATCGTCGCCGAGGCGCTGTCGCCTGGATTCACCTCCAAGCCACCGCCCCAAAACCGCGCGGTGTTTCCGCTGATTGTGTTGCCCGTGATCGTTGGCGAGCTACCCGCGCTTACGCGCACGGTGATGCCACCGCCGGAGAGCGCGCCTTGGTTTCCGGAGATTACGTTGTTTACGACTAACGGCGAGGAGTTCCCACCCAGGTACAACCCGGCGCCGGGCGGAGGGCCGAGACGGATCGCGCCGGTGCCTCGTGGTGCGTGGTCATCCTGTGGCGCCGAGGCGGCGCCCAAGTGTCCGACGGTGTTGTTGATGATGGCGTTGTCTCTGATCGTCGGCGACGAGTCGATCAGGTAGACACCGCCGCCGCCGCCGACATCCACGGCATGGTTTCCACTGAACGTATTGCCTTCGATGATGGCGGCAGATCCACTGAGGTAGAGGCCACCGCCTCTTTGAACAGCGAAGCTATTGGTGAAGTTGTTGTTGGCGATGGTCGGTGACGAGTCGCTGGCGGACATTCCGCCGCCGTTGGTTTCGTTGCCGTTTGTTATCGTGAAGCCGTCGATTCGGGTGGTTTCGGTTGCGCCGGGCGGTGCGGTTACGACGGTGCCGGCATCGTTGGCATCGAGGATCGTCTCGTTGATCGTCCAATCGCGCTGGGCCAGTTCGGTTTCGTTGCCGGCGAAGCCGCCGTACATCTCGACCTCGAGCGCGAGGGTGAAGTTGCCTGCGTAGGTGCCGGCTGCGACCCATAGTTGATCGCCGGGTTGCGCCGCCGTCAGCGCCGGCGGAAGCGTGTCATGGGCTGTTGCCCATGACAGCCCGTCTCCGCCGGGTGGGGCGTCGTCGTCCACGAAGTGAATGGTTTGGGAACGGGCCGTCGCACCGATGGCGGCGACTACTAGCGCAGGTAGAAGTAGGGGGACGGTTTGACGCACGATCTCCTCCAATCGTAAGTTGCCGTCTTGCTGCGACGTTCTATTGAGAATGCCCGATAACGCGATTGTAGCGTACGGGGCGCGCGACGGCAAGCCGACATCAAGATGGAGGAGTGGGGGACCTGTGCTCTAGAACGTCATCCCGCTGATGCAGCTCGCACTGAGGCCGGAACGGCGTTTGAAGTCATCCACGCCGGAAAATGGGGATTTGTCTCGCTCGGCTAGGCACTTTGTGACTTCAGTCACAGTGATCCCGGGGATCATGCGAATGACACCCTCCTGGACGGTGTTCACGTCGAACACGAGCGGCGCGGGCTCACTGAATGCCACCAGGTGGACACTGCACGATGCCACCATGTACCGGATTTGCGGACCGAGGCGTGAGCAGAGGGCGGTCGGGTCTTTTAACACGGCGTCGCGCCAACGTTTTCGCGCGGCGGCGCGTAGGTGGTGGGTGTTCGCCGGTCGCAAGCAGTGAAGGAGAGCGGGGCGTTAGTGCGTGATGTGCTTCCGGGCGCCGCGGCGGGCGGTCACTCGATGCCGAGCAAGCCGAGGACAACATCGGACACAGCCGCCGACACCGCGTCGGTCACGCCTCCCTCGACACCGTCGACGACGGCGTTGTCGAGGTCGCAGCCGAGGTTGCCGGCGAGCGCGATGGCCAGCGCAGCGATGAGGCACGGGGTCCATCTTGTTCGAATGTGGTGTCTCACGTGAGAGCCTCCGAGGTGGACGGTTCTACCGAGGGACTATCGACGGATGGACGGACGCGGTTCAGGCGTCAAGTCGTACCGGACGAGAAGGGCGTTCCAGCCGTTGTTAAGCAGATGAACGTCCTATAAGCTCGCGGACTCATGTTCGGGTCTTTCCGGAGGCCGTCGGGGCGGTAGCCGATAATCAGGTACCGGTGTACCTGGGGCGCCGCACCATTCTCGAAGACGTAGGAAACCAGCCATGCGGCGTGTCGAATCGGCATCGGGCGCGCTGAGGTTCGCTTGGGCCTCGCCCAGACGTGTGCGCACTTTGTTCTATCTGTGCATTCTCCTGTTGTGGGTCGCTCCGACGCGCGCGGTCGCGATGCAGGACCCGGGAGACACCCAGTCGGAAGCTACGTCCCCGCGATCGGCCGATGCGAGCGAGTCGCCGGAGCGCGATGGGGTTGCCGCCGCCGAAACGGAAACCACGAGCGCGGCTAGTGACGAAGAAGAGGGCGGCCCCGATGAGTTGAAGGTTTTTTGGAAGGACACGCTGCGCATCGAGACGGCGGACAAGAACTTCCGTCTCAAGCTCGGCGGTCGGTTCCAGGGTGACTGGGCCGTGTTCGACACGCGTGACAACATCGAGGAGGAAGTCGGCGACTTCATGGAAGGCACCGAGGTCCGCCGCGCGAGACTGTACTACTCGGGTACGCTCTTCAAGCACTTTGAATTCAAGACGCAGATCGAACTGACTGATCGGAACATCGAAGCGAAGGACGTCTACATCGGGCTTGTCGACATGCCCGTGATCGGCAATCTGCGGGTGGGCCACTTCAAGGAGCCGTTCGGCTTGAATGAGCTGACGAGCAGTAAGTACATCATGTTCATGGAGCGGTCGCTGACCACCGCGACGTTCGCTCCCGGCCGCAACACGGGCATCATGCTGCACAACACGGCACTCGATGAACGCATGACGTGGGCGGTCGGATTCTTCCGCGAGACGGACGAGTTCTTCAACGGTGACGTGTCGGACGGCTTGCACCTGACGGGGCGCGTCACGGCTTTGCCGTGGTACGAGGAAGATGGCAGCAAGCTGCTTCACGTCGGCGTGGCGTGGAGTCATCAGCGCCCCGGCGGCGACCTTGTCGGCTATGACGCGCGGCCGGAGTCTCACATCGCGCCGAAGCTCGCGGACACGGACGACATCGTGGCGGACCGCGTTGATCTACTCGGCGCGGAAGTCGCGCTCGTGTTGGGCTCGTTCTCGGTTCAGGGCGAGTACATCCATGCGTTTGTGAACCAGGCCGTCGGCGGCGGTGTGCAGTTCCACTCGTTCTATGTCGAGGCGAGTTACATCTTCACGGGGGAGCACAGGAGCTACGAGACGGACGTGGCAGAGTTCGGTCGAATCCGTCCAAAGCGAAACGTGGGTGAGGAGGGCGGTCTCGGCGCGTGGGAGGCGGCACTGCGTTATTCGTATTTAGACCTGACGCAGGCGGAGGTTCGGGGCGGCCGGCTCAGTGATCTGACGTTCGGCCTGAACTGGTACCTGAACCCGAACACGCGGATTTCGTGGAACTACGTGTACGCCGACGCGCAGGACAGCGGCTACGCGAACGTTTTTCAGATGCGCCTGCAGTTCGCGTTCTGATCGGACTGAGGCGTGACGACGGCGGCACGACGAAAGCCCAGAGGCAGCGACATGCAATCGAAGCGAATCATTGCGGCGTTGATCGTTCTCGTTGTGGCACTCGTAGCGTGGTACACCCTGCCGCAGACGCCGCGTCCGGCTCTGGCGACTACCGCGGCGAAGCCGCAGAGCGAGGTACCACGGGGTGTGATCCGGATCGGGTCGATTTCAAACGAGCCTGCCGAGGAGATTGGGGTCTTTCAGCCGTTCGCGGATCATCTGGCGTCCCGGCTCGGTGACGTAGGGATAGGGCACGGGGAGGTCGTCGTGGCCGGCGACATTAGTTCGATGGCGGCGCTCATCGCAGACGACAAGATCGACCTCTATCTCGACAGTCCGTTTCCGCTCGTCGCGATGCAGCAGCTCCAGGACGTGCGGATCATCGCTCGGCGTTGGAAGAAGGGCGTGGGCGAGTACCACAGTGTGCTGTTCGCCCTCAGGGAGAGCGGCATCGACGACCTGGACGACCTTCGAGGCAAGGTCGTGGCGTTCGAGGAGCCGTTTTCGACAGCCTCGTACTTGTTGCCCAAGGCGTCACTGATGAAGCATGGCTACGAGGTCATGGAGGTACAGGACAAACGGGCTTCGGCTTCTCCCGGGAAGATCGGGTACGTCTTCTCGAACGATGACGAGAACACGATCTTCTGGGTGCTACGCGGCAAGGTGGCCGCTGGGGGGATCAACAACATCAAGTTCTATGACCTTCCCAAGAGCGACCGGGATCGGTTTCACATCTTCCACCGGACGACGCCGGTGCCGCGACAGCTTGTCAGTGTTCGATCCGATCTTGCGGGGCCGCTGGTGGGGCGTGTTCAAAGGGTTTTGTTCGACATGCATCAAACTCGGGATGGCAGGCAGGTGCTTGCGGCCTTCGAGAAGACGGCGAAGTTCGACGAATTCGACGCGCAGTCGAGCGATATCATGGCACCGATCACCGACCTCGCCCAGCTCATACGGAGCGAGGTGTTGGGCAGATCACCCGGAAAGACCGAACCATAACACGGCGGGGGCACTGTGCGACTGGGCATACGAACACAACTCATCGGCTATACGTTGCTGACGGCGCTGCTCGTGGGTGGCTCCACGATCGGTTACGCCATCTACAAGCAGCGGCAAGCCATCCATCAGGAGCTCGAGACGAGGGCGAGGACGATGGCGTCGGCGTTGGCCAGGGTTCTGGCTGACGCATTTTACGGGTTGGATGTTCATCGCCTCGCGTTTCAGCTCGAAATTGCCCAGCGAGACCCGGATGTTCTGGCTGCGTGCGCCCGCGACGCGTCGGGCGTGGAGATTGCGGCGGGCAGTCACGAAGATCTCAACTCGGCGCACGAGCCGGCGATCGACGCCGGTGAATGGCCGCTCATAGAGGTGGAGACTATCGTTGCAGGGCCGACGGTCAACACATTCGCGGTGGTCAGCCCCGTGCGTATCGGCGGTGGAGCCCCGATCGGGTTCGTTTGCCTCACGTTCACGGAAGCGCACGCGCTAGAGCGCATTCGCAGCGCGAGTTGGGCTCAGCTCGGGCTTCTGGCGGCGCTGTTCGTGTTCGGATGTGCAGTGGCTGCCGGCTTGTCGCGACGGTTCGTGAAGCCCATCCACGACATGGTTAGGGTGACTCAGGCGATTAGAGAAGGGCGATTCGGCACACGGATTTCGTTGTCGCGGGGTGATGAACTCGGTGTGCTGGCGGCCACGATCAACTCGATGGCGCAGCGCCTCGAAGCCACGACGGTGTCGAAGCAGCGCCTCGAAGACAAACAGAAGGAGTTGAAGGCGACGATGGCGGACCTCGAGGTGGCGACACGGGACGCCGAGGCTGCGACGCAGGCCAAGAGCGAGTTTTTGGCGAACATGAGCCACGAGATACGGACACCGATGACCGCCATCCTGGGGTTCGCGGACGTGCTGTTGGAGCGCGGGAACATGGAGGATGCCCCGCCGGAGCGGATCGAAGCCGTCCACACGATCAAGCGCAACGGCGAGTACCTGGTGTCGATCATCAATGATATTCTCGACCTTTCGAAGATCGAGGCGCGGAAGATGGTCGTCGAGCGGATCACCTGTTTTCCGCGGGAGATTGTGGCTGACGTGGCGTCCCTCGTGCGTGTTCCCGCGGATGCCAAGGGTTTGCCGGTGTTCGTCGAGTACGTGGGCTCGGTGCCGGAGACGATTCAGACCGACCCGACGCGGCTCCGTCAGATTCTCCTGAACCTGCTGGCCAACGCCGTCAAGTTCAGCGAGGTGGGGGATGTTCGGCTGATCATCCGCGGCTCGGATGAGCGCGGCCGACCCACGATTGAGTTTGATGTGGTGGATACGGGCATCGGGATGACGGAGGAGCAGGTGGCGGGCCTGTTTCGTGCGTTCGTCCAGGCGGACACTTCGACGACGCGCGAGTTCGGTGGCACGGGCCTGGGCCTCACGATCAGTAAGCGGCTGGCGGGCATGCTCGGCGGGGACGTGTGTGTCGTCGAGACGGAGGTAGGTGTCGGTACGCGGTTTCGGGCGACGATCAGCGCCGGGCCGCTTGCGGGGGTCCGAATGCTCGACGATTTCGGTTCGGCCGGTCGTGCCGCCCCCGACACCGCACCGATCGCGGTCGCGGATGAGTCAGATCTCGAGGCGCGTCGGATTCTTCTGGCCGAGGACGGCCCTGACAACCAACGTCTCATCTCCCATGTGCTGAGGAAAGTCGGGGCGGAGGTGGTCGTTGCGGAGAACGGTAAGGTTGCGGTTGACGCCGCGCTCGCCGCACGGGGCGAGGGCAAGCCGTTTGACGTCATTCTGATGGACATTCAGATGCCGGTGATGGATGGTTACGAGGCTGTGAGGTGCTTGCGCGATAAGAGCTACACGGGGCGGATCATCGCGCTGACCGCCCATGCCATGACGGGCGATCGTCAGAAGTGCCTGGATGCCGGGTGCGACGATTACGCCACCAAGCCGATCGACCGCAAGAAGCTCATTGACACGATCAAGGCACATCTTGCGCCCGCGCCGAGCGTGCGTTCCGCGGACGTCTCCCTCTAGGGCTCGACAGGTGTGGCGGATCTCGAACTTGTGGCGCAGTATCGGACGATCCGTCCGCGCCGACAGGTGAATCGACTCGGGGCGGGTAGCGGGTCGTTGGAGCACGTAGCGTCGCCCCCTGTGGGCGAGAGCAGCCGCGTTGGTCGCCACCCACAAGAGCTGGCGCTACGGAATCACACCGCGCCCCGGCTTTTTCGACGGGCTGCCAGGCACTATCGGACCTGTCGGAGAGGGTGTCGCGGTCAGCGTGTTGTTTCCAGACGCCTCCAAAGATACCCGATGGTATATCGGAGACCTCCTTCCGTCCGGCGATATCGTGGGTGACAGGCCCGCATCCGCACGCCGACGCCGGGCGGTTTACGATAACGGGTGCGCGACCGTGCGCCCGTTGAAGTGTTGTCGTACTCACCGGTAGATACGCATGTCTTTGGTTGCAGATAAGACCAAGCCATCAGCCGAATCGCCACAGACCCAGCGAGGACGCCTTGGGTGGTACGTGGCCTTGGCACTCATGGGATGGACGGCGCTGGCGGGCGTGTCTCTATACTGGAACCTGTCCGTTCACACCGAAGACGTCCTGCAACATGCGCGCACGCAAGCCCTCGTCGGTTTCGAGAAGGATGTGCTCTTCCGTCGCTGGAATTCGATGCACGGAGGCGTCTATGTGCCGGTGACCGAACCGACGCCGCCGAATCCCTATCTGGACGTACCGGAGCGAGACATTGTGACCCCGTCGGGGCGCCGCCTCACGCTGCTGAACCCGGCATACATGACGCGGCAGGTACACGAGCTGGGCGCCAAGCAGACGGGTATTCAGGGGCACATTACCAGTCTGAACCCTCTCCGCCCCGCGAACGCGGCCGATCCGTGGGAAACGAAGGCGCTCGAGGCGTTCGAGCGCGGCGAGGTCGAAGCGGCCTCGACCGAGATGTTTCGCGGCGAGGAGCATCTGCGACTGATGCGTCCGTTTGTGGTCGAAGAGGGCTGCCTCAAGTGCCACGGAAGCCAGGGCTACGAGGTGGGGGACATACGGGGCGGGATCAGCGTATCCGTGCCGATGGCCCCGCTGCGCGCGGCTGAGTTCCGCCATATGTCAACGACCGCCACGTGGCACGCGGCGTTCTGGCTGATCGGCGTCATCGTTACGTTCTTCGTGGCGAAGACCATCGTCGGCCGGCTCCACGAGCGCGAACGTGCGGAAAGGCGACTGCGCGCGGCCGCTGACAAGACCGAAGCCATAAACAGTGAGCTGCTGGCGATCAACCGGCATCACGACGTACTCTTCGCGAGTCGCACACCCGAAGAGGTGGCCGACATCCTCACGGACGTGCTCGTCCGGGACTTCGGTGCGTACTTCGCCCGCGTGTGGCTGATCCGGCCCGCGGATCTGTGTGACGAGTGTGGTCTCAAGGCGGAGTGTTCCAAGACCGAGTGTCTGCACCTGGTGTCGAGTGCCGGGCACTACGCCCATCTCGATGGTGGCCACCGGCGCGTGCCGTTGGGAGCCTTCAAGATCGGACTCATCGCCGAGGGCCGCGGCAAGACGATTTCGAACGAGGTGTCCCACGACGAACGGATCCACCACCGTGAGTGGGCAGCCGAGCACGACCTGAAGTCCTTCGCCGGCTTCCCGATCGTGATTGAAGGGCGGACGCGAGGCGTCGTCGCGATGTTCTCGCGTCAATTACTCGATTCGCACCTTCTGAGTTTGCTCGATATGTTCGTGCAGATGGGCGCTGGAGCCATCGCGAACGCGGAGAAGATGCACGCCCTTCGTGATGCCAGGGAAGCCGCGGAAGCCGCCAACAGCTCCAAGAGCGAGTTCCTGGCGAACATGAGCCACGAGATCCGTACGCCGATGACGGCCATCCTGGGCTTTGCCGACACGCTTCTCGAGCGGAATCAGACGGAATCGGAGCGGCTGAACGTCGCCAATACGATCCGCCGCAATGGCAAGTGCCTGTTGGCGATCATCAACGACATCCTGGATGTTTCGAAGATCGAGGCGGGTAAGATCGAGGTGGAGCGAATCGCCTGCAGCCCGACTCAGATCGTGGCGGAACTCCAGTCTCTCATGCAGGTTCGGGCCGACGAGTGCGCACTGACCTTCGCCACCGAGTACGTGGGGGCGATTCCGGAGACGATCCGTACAGACCCCACGCGACTCAGGCAGATTCTCGTGAACCTGATCGGCAACGCCATCAAGTTCACGGAGACGGGCGGCGTCCGCCTGGTCACGCGTCTTGTACCCAGTGACGAGGGTTGCACATGCAAGCCATCCGGTCCGTGCCTCCAATTCGACGTGATCGACAGCGGCATCGGCATGACGCAGGACCAGGTCGACAAGCTGTTTCGTCCGTTTGCCCAGGCCGATGCTTCGACGACCCGAAGGTTCGGCGGGAGCGGGTTGGGGCTGATCATCAGCAAGCGCCTGGCGCACATGCTCGGGGGAGATATCACCGTCGATAGCCGCCTGGCCGAGGGAAGCTCGTTCAGGTTGCGGGTCGCCGCCGGGTCGCTGGATGGCGTAAGGATGCTCGACAATGCGGCACTGGCCACGATAGCCAAACCAGAGGCCGTCGCAGATCGAGCCTACGGGGCAGGCACATTAAGCTGTCGCATCCTCCTGGCGGAAGACGGTTTCGATAATCAGCGGCTCATCTCGCACGTGTTGAAGAAGGCTGGGGCGGATGTGACCGTCGTCGAAAACGGGAAGCTAGCGGTACACAACGCACTGGCCGCTTGGCGCCGGAGGCGCTCGGGTGACCCGGCGCGTCCGTTCGACATCATCCTCATGGACATGCAGATGCCGGTGATGGACGGTTACGAAGCGACGAGGCGTTTGCGCCAGGAGGGCTATGATCGCCCGATTATCGCGCTGACGGCCCACGCCATGGCCGACGATCGGAAGAAGTGCATCGCCGCCGGCTGCGATGACTACGCGACCAAACCCATCGATCGCGACAAGCTGATTGAGACCGTTCGATCGCACCTGACGCCCACCCCGAAAGCACAGCCGGTCGACGCGGCTCCCTGAGATTACTGGGGCACTTCCGGAAAGCCGTCGGCGAATTTGTGATGCTCGTTTCTCAGGTTTCGGACCGCGCGGAAACGGGCCATCCCTCAGGGTTTTCCCCTAGTTCCGGTTGTCTTGCCAAGCGGTTTTGTTGCGTCGCCGATACTGATGGCAGACCAACGTCATGGGGCCGGGTGCCCAGCATGCGAGCCGCTCGAGCGGACCGACGGTGTGGACCCACATCGCGGATCATGATGACGTAAGCGCATCTCGACCGTGACCGCCTTTCGGAGTTTCGACGACCGTGGCGCTCGCTCCGTTGGACAAATCGGGCTTGACTGCGGCTCCCGTGGCTGTGAGCCGCCGCGCGCTTTGGTGGTGGGGCGCCGGTGTGGCCCTGCTTTGCGCACTGCCGCTGATCCTGCTCGGTCTCGGTGCGGATTTCTCCAGCGATGGCGCACCGCTCACGCCTGAGGGCGTGGTGGGCTTATCCGAGTCCGAACTCACTCACGCCGCGCACCACGCTCTTTGCGGGAGCTTCACCCACACGCTGTTGGAATGGACCGCGGTCTGCGCGGCGGTTTTCGTGGGCGTGCTGCTGTTCGTTCAATACCGCCTGACGCGCGAAGTGTCGTTGCCGATCATCGGGATTGCGCTGATGTGCGCGGGCGCCATGGACGCGTTCCACACTTTCGCGGCCGATCGCCTGATCGAGTCGGTGGCTGATAACAGGAACTTGATTCCCTTCACGTGGGCGATCTGCCGCCTGTTCAACGGCGCAATCCAAGTTGTCGGGGTCGGGATCTTCGCGTTGTGGGTCAGGCAGCGCACTTCCATTTCCGGCGCGGGGATCATAGCGATCGGCGCCGGGTTCGTCCTGACCTCCTACGCCATCGTGAATCACTGTGCCACGTCCAACACGCTCCCTACGACCATGTATCCCGAGGCGCTGATTGCGCGGCCGTTCGATATTTACCCGCTGATTCCCTACTGCATTTGTGCGTTCGTGATCTTCCCGCTTTACCTGAAGCGCCGGCCCACCCTGTTCGCGTGCGCGTTGGTGCTTTCGCCGATTCCACAGATCGCCACGCAGCTCTACATGGCGTTTGGATCGACCGCCCTGCACGACTCGGCCTTCAACATCGCTCATGGCGTCAAAGCTGTGGCCTATCTCGTCCCGGTCGTGGGTCTTCTCGCCGAAATCGTCCATACTCATCACGCCCAGAAGAGGGCGGAGAGCGGGCTCAAGGAGAGTAACGCCGCGACGCTGCGTGCTTTGGCGCAGGAGAAGCACACATCAGCCATGCTGGAGGCGACGAACGCGCAACTGGAAGAGGCGAAGTGCAAGGTCGAGGCTGCCGCGCAGGCCAAGAGTGCATTTCTTGCCAACATGAGCCACGAGATTCGCACGCCGATGACGTCCATTCTCGGATTTGCCGAGAACCTCCTCGATGTCGAGCAATCTGACTCCGACCGGCTCAATGCGGTTCACACGATCTGCCGTAACGGAGACCATCTGCTCAGTATCGTTAACGACATCCTGGATCTGTCCAAGATCGAGGCCGGCAAGATGAGTGTGGAGGGCGTCGCCTGTTCGCCGTGCGAGATCATCGCCGGAGTGGCTTCTCTCGTTCGTGTTCAGGCCGACGGAAAGTCCCTGGACTTCACCACTGAATACGATGGGCCGATTCCCGAGACGATCCGGTCGGACCCGACGCGTCTGCGTCAGATCCTCATTAACCTGATCGGCAACGCCATCAAGTTTACCGAGTATGGGAGCGTTCGGCTCGTGACGCGTTTCGTCGACGATTCGGATGCGCCGCTGATGCAGTTCGACGTGGTGGACACCGGGTTGGGCATGACCGCACAACAGGTTGACAAGCTGTTCAGCCCGTTCACGCAGGCCGACGCCTCGACGACGCGCCAGTATGGCGGTACGGGTCTCGGACTTTCGATCAGTAAGCGGTTCGCGGAGTTGCTCGGCGGCGAAATCGTCGTTGTCGACACCCGGGAGGGCGAGGGTACGACGATCCGCGCGACGGTGGCGGCCGGATCGCTTGAGGGTGTACCGATGATCGCCGATCCGGCATCCGCCACCTTGGCCGCCGCCACACACGGCGCCGCTGAGGAGGCTTGCGTGGATCAGACTTCGTTGGAGGGATGCCGTGTGCTGTTGGCCGAGGACGGCATGGACAACCAGCGGTTGATCACGCACGTCCTGAGACGAGCCGGTGCGCAAGTGATCGTCGAGGAGAACGGCCGACTTGCCGTCGATGCGGCACTGGCGGCGTGGCAGCGAAGACGAAAGAGTGATCCACACCGCCCGTTCGACGTGATTCTGATGGACATGCAGATGCCCGTGATGGACGGCTACGAAGCGACGCGGCTGTTGCGACAGAAGGGCTACGATCGCCCGATCATCGCTCTTACCGCGCACGCCATGGCCGACGATCGGAAGAAGTGCATTGACGCCGGTTGCGACGACTATGCCACGAAGCCGATCGACCGTACCAAGCTGATCGAGACGATTCGGGTGCACCTGACGCCCACCCCGAAAGCACAGCCGGTCGACGCGGTATCCTGAATGTTCGGGCGGCGGCGTGCCCGCGCATTCCGCGCTGCCGCTCCGGCGAACGGTATCCTTCCAGGACTTCCCGAGCTTCTAGAACGAACGGGTCTTCGCGGGTATGCTTTGCGGGCTTCGTGTCATCTTGCACGGCGGAGCCCGTCATGAGACATCTGAATTATGTCCTGCTCGCATGCCTGTTGCTTGCGGGTTTGTGGATGGTCGTTCGGCGTGTGCCGTCTGCTGACGGCCGCGTGGCGTGGCTCGGCGATCATGCCGCCTCTGTTCGTACACTCGATCCATCGGATGAAGACTTCGCCGATCTCGAGGCTCTGGGTGCCGCGATCGGTGATTCGCGCGTGGTGCTTCTCGGTGAGGCGACGCATGGGGATGGTGCGGCCTCTTTGGCCAAGGCGCGGATGGTCAAGTATCTCCATCAGCGCATGGGCTTTGACGTGGTGGCGTGGGAGGCGGGGTTCTACGACACGGCCAAAGCGGGCGAGGCGCTTGTGGGTGCGGAGGTCGGCACTGTCGACGACGTGCTACCGTCGTGGTCGGAGAGTGTGGAATGCCGTCGTGTCGTCGAGTATGTCCGCGACTCGCGGGGTACCCATCGTCCCATCGCGCTTGTCGGGATGAGTCTGTACACGTACGGGGACAGCAAGCTGTTCGACGACGCAGTTGTTTTCTTTGCGGCTGTCGACCCGGGGTTGCCGACTCTTGACGAGCGTCGGGCGCTGTCGCGTGTGAAGGATCTTCTCGGCAAACTCGACACTCACCGCCACCCCGAGGCGGCCACCACGCCGCCGGAACTCGCACAGCTCGACGCGATGATAGACCGACTTGTGCGCGACCCCGGCGACAAGTTCCGGGCGATGCACGGGGCTCGTGCGGTCGGGTTCATGCGGACGGCTCTGGAGAACCTCCGGGCGTTCTATCAGTTCTGGCACATGCCGATGTCGCTGGGCGGCGCGGACGACAACCCGCTCGGGGTGATCGAAGGGCGTAACGTGGTGTTTCTGGCAGACGAGTATTTCCCTGGCCGCAAGCTGATCGTGTGGGCTCACAACGGGCATGTCGCGCGCGGGACCTCTGAGGTGACCGAGTTGGAGAAGAAGTTCAAGTTCAACGAGACGATCGCCACGGGGCAGCGCATTTACGATGAGATGGGAGATGCCGTCTATAGCGTCATGTTGATCGCACACGGCGGCAAGTCGAACGGTTGGTGGGGTGAGTCGCGCGATCTCGCCGTGGCTGACGAGGGGAGTATGGAGGATTTGTTTCACCGCGCGGGTTTCAAGCAGGCGTTTGTCGACCTTCGGGGTTTACCGCGGGAACATTGGCTGCGGAGACAGTTGGTGGCGCGTCCGGTCTCTTATGCGCCGATGCGTGCGGACTGGAGTGGGGTATTCGACGGGGTCTTCTTCATCGACGTGATGACGCCGAGCACCATTCCGGAGAGCGGTCCGTGAGGCGTGGGCGCAGCCTGGTGCGTCCGGCGGTGGGGCGAAGTCGGGCTCCGGTCGACCGGCCATTTTGGAGGCGGCAGATCGGCAAGCCTCTGGGTTCCAAGGGTTTAGGCGGGCTCTGTGTCCGGCGGACTCCACGCAGCGGAATTGTAGTTGCAATTGACTACGCGCCGGGTGTACCATCGCAGTTGCGTTCACTTCACCGCTGCCGCTGTCTTGCTTGGAGGGCATGCCATGTCGCGGCGTTTGGTTGCCACGGTCGCCCTCGTTACGGCTGTCGCGGCGTCCGTCGCTTCGGCGCAGTGGGTTTCCGTTCGTTGTTGCGTTCCGTGGTGGAGTCTGGAGGCCTTTGGGGTCTGTTTGAGCGGCCCGGGTGTGGAAGAGGTGCCAGCCGCTTGCAGTCTGCCGGGTTCTTATGTCTACTGCAATGTCGGCTGTGCTGTAGGAAGGGCGGAAGATCGACCCACGTCGGAGTTGGGATCGAGCATCCACATCCGGACGACCTGTGCCGAGTGGCTGGAGGATCCTCAGTATTCCCCTTGCGGGACCTCACATTCGACTGGCGTGGATTTTTCCGCCGTGTTCGACGTTGACGGAGACGGTGATCTTGATCTGCGCGACTATGCCTCGTTTCAGAACGAGTTGAGCGCGGAATTCGGGTGACGGGCGGACGCCCGCCACGACCGATTGGTAAGACGCGTGGGTGCCGTGTTGTAGCCACGCACTGATACGGGGATGAAGCCAATGTGCGATCGGGATCGTCGAATAGGCACTACGGTTGTCGACGTGCTGGCGGTTGTCGCCTTATGCGGGATGGTCGCCTCGGGGATCGTCTCTACGACATCGCGCGTTCGGGAGCTGAGCCGGCGGATGGTCTGCAAGAAGAACCTCACGGGCATTTCGACGGCGGCCGCCGTGTACGCGAATGAGAACAACGAGAAGTGGATGATTCCGCCGTATAACAGCGACATCGACTATGCCAATGGCGAGCGGATCAACTACACGCCGGGTTCCGGCGTTCCCGTCGGGTACGAACGCGATTGGCCCAGCCTGTCGCGCGACACGGACGCAAGCACGGCGCTCTCGGTGACACGTTGCTTCTGGATGTTGGTTCGCGCCGACACGATCCGGCCGAGCCAGTTCGTATGTCCGAGTTCGAGCGATGAGCGGGACCCGACGGGTGATCCCGAGCCATTTTACGACTTCACGGACATTTCGAATGTCAGTTACGGCTATCAGGTTCCGTTCGGTCCGCGAGACACGCGGCCTCGCGAAGGCGCCGACAATCGGCAGATTCTCGCTGCCGATCAGGGGCCGTTCTACGTGGCTCCATCGAAGCTCGACTGGCTATCGCCGGAGACCGGTGAACCGATCAGAGCCGACGAGTTTCCGAGGGCGTGGCGGCCGTATAACTCGCCTAATCACGGCGGTTCGGGTAACGGCGAGGGGCAGAATTGCATCTACGGCGACCGTCACGTCGAGTTCGCGCGTAAGCCCGCCGTGGGCATCGACGACGACAACATCTACACGCTCATGACGGACGCCTGGGATCAGCCACACGGGGCCAACCGAGCCCACGGAGCGCCGCCGTCGACGTTCCCGACTCGTGATCCCTTTCCCGGCGACGGCGCGCTGGGCTCGACCGACTACAGTTCTACCGATTCGCTTATCTATCCTTAGAGCGCTTCCAACCCAAATGCCGCTTTGGGGCTCGGTACGAACGGGCACGGACAAGCGAGTAGGCTTGTCCATGGCACCCGGGTGCCGCTCATGAAGGGTGACGCTACGGCAGTGGTGGTGAGCCAGCCGTGGCACCCGGCGACGATCATCGGCTCCCCCATCTCGCCGCTTCGCTAATGAGATGGGCCACCCTGCCTTATTGCGCCCCTTCAGGGCTCAACGTGCGATGCGCGGCGACGGACCCAGAGCGTTGCCCCGGGCTGGGGCTATTTCGCCCCTTCGGGGCTGAATCAGGCGCGACTTGCCACGGACCCATTCCGCGTTGACAGCAGCCTCGTCGGTTCTTGACGACAGAGCGGCCGGCTTGTCCTGAATTCCCGGACAGCCTCACGCGCGTAGGTTTGTCCGAGGCACCCTGGCTGGTGTACCCCGATGTGTTCTTCAGTTCGCGGCGCCGGCCATGAAGGGCGGCGCTGCACTTGGGTTGAGATTGGCCCGGTATGGCGTCAACCTTGCGGCGGTACGGACTTTTCTTGGATTCAGGCCCAGTTTTCGGTGGACAAAAGGGTGCTATCGGTCACTAGTAGATGGATGGCCATCATCGAACTGGAAGGATGAGCAGTGTCGGTTGATGACGGAAAACTGGTATCGGGCGTGCTCAACGGCGACCGCTCGGCTTTTGCCGAGCTGTACGACCGGCGGGCGCGGCTGATCCGTGCGATCTGCTACGACGAGTGCCGCAGTCATCAGACGGCTGCGGACCTGACTCAGGAGGCATTCCTGCGTGCGTACCAGAAGCTCGGCCAACTACGCGATCCGGATCGATTCGCGGCGTGGCTGGTCGGCATCTCGCGCCAGGTCTGCCGCGAGTGGCGTCGGAGTCGGCGCCGGGAGCGGCATGGACTGGCTGAGTTCGCGGAGCGGAAGCGCCAGTCGGAGGCCTGGAGTGAGCCGCACGAGCGGATGGCGGAGGTGACGGAGCAGATTGCGTCACTGACCGCGCACGAGCATGAGTCCTTGCCGTCGCTGACGGACAAGGAGCGGCTCGCCCTGCATGCTTACTACTTGCAGGAGTTGAATGTCGACGAGGCCCGCAGCGTGCTGGGCCTGTCAAGATCGGGTTTCTATCGCGTGTTGTCGTCCGCGTGTGAGCGTCTGCGGCGCGCACTGAACAGGCGGGAGGTGCACCCATGACGTGCCCAAACGCGAAGGATTGGGACTTGCTTGCGGTCGGAGCGCTGGAAGGTGATCAGGCCGCGGGTCTGCTGGACCATGTCGACACTTGCTCTGAGTGTCGCGTGCGGTACGAGGAGGCCGGCCGGGCTCATCGCCGGCGGGTGCAGATGTACGAGGCGTTCGATCGCGATCACGACGACCTGCGCGACCAACTAATGGCGGCTTTGCCGGAAGCGACGCCGGTGTCCTGTGAGGCCAACGGCTCGGCTCGCGGCTTGTACCGCCTGGGAGATTATTTGATGAATCCTAAGACCAACGTTACCCGGCGTGCGGCGACTTTTCTCGCCCCGGCTGCTTGCATACTTATTGTCGTGTTGCTCTTCGTTTGGTCCGGTGGGGAGAGCGCGTTTGCCGGGGCTATCGATTATCTGAAACGAGCGGAGACGATCGTCTGTCAGGTAACCAAGACGCTGAACATGCAGCTCGAGGTCGATCCCGAGGCCGACGCATCCGGTGTCGTGCCGGAGAAGCTCGCCCGGGTCGACGAATCGGGCAACGTCCAAGAAATCCGAATCGAGCGATTGTACATCAGTGCGGACAAGGGCGTCCGCCGCGACGAATACGAAAACGACACGGCGGTCAGCACGTGGTACCTGCCGCCCGACGGTTCCGGGCTGATCCTCAATCATAGACACGGCACGTACGAGACCTTCGATCCCGACGATCACGCGGGCATGCCCGACGAGCTTGTCGATGAGGTTGCCGCTAAGACGCCGGACATCCACTTCATGGCACTACCGGATGATCCAAGCCGTTTGATCGACGGGCTGCGCGATCTGACCGCCGGCGCCGATCGTGAGCTGGGCTATGAGGTCATTGATGGCCGGGATGTGCTCGGTTTCGAGATCGCCGGCGAGAAGGTCGGGTTCGGTCCGCCGTGGACGGACTACGCCAAGGAGAACCGCGCGGAGGTTTGGGTTGATGCGGATACGGGCATGCCCGTGCGGCTGGTGTTCCACTTCGTCAAGCACGTCGCGGCGATGAGCGGCTATCCGTTCAAGGGCAATGTGACGCTGACGACGACTTACGATCACTTCGAGTTGGATTCGCCACTTCCCGCAGGCTGGTTCGAGCCAGTGATTCCCGAGGGCTTTGCCGAGATCGCTACGGAGTCGCAGCTCGATGTCGAAGCTCCGGACGAGGCGGGGCTGATCAAGGCACTGAGGAAGTTCAATGAGTTGGCCGGGCGCTATCCCACGAGTCTGACCGGCGCCAACGTCGGGTACGAGGTGGCGATGCTCGCGGGGAAGATTCGGGCTGAGCAGTTGGTGGCGGAGCGGACCGGTCGCACGGATATGGAACTGCACTCGATGGACGAGCTGTCGGACATCGGCGGGCTGGCGTTCTACATGCTGTTGGAGATGAACGGGCAAGCGCCGGAGTACTTCGGTGATGTGGTCAAGCCGGGCGACGCGGAGAGCGTGCTGATCCGGTGGCGACTGGATGAGCGGCACGTGCGTGTCATCTACGGCGACCTGCGGGCGGAGACGGTTGCTCAGCCTGAGTAGTTGGCGGTCGATGGAACAGACCGAGGCCCCATCTTTCGGGTGGTCCCGAGGGGTGGGGCACGGTTCGTTGAGAGGCACTTGCGTGGACGGCCGTCATCGGGTCGTTGTCCTTCCCCCACCCTTGCTTCGCAAGGATGGGGCACCCATTTTCCGGCAGTCTCTGCCGTTGCGAGATCATTCGGTGGCAGCGCTCGCTAGTTCCGGCAGTCCGAGGCCCCTGCGGGCAAGTTCTATGGCCGCGTCGGCCGGTAGGGGCTTGGCGAGAAGATAGCCCTGGGCGTAGTCGCAGCCCAGTGCGATCACGCGCTGAAGTTGCTCCGGCGTCTCGATACCTTCCACCGTGACCTGCATGTTCAGGCTATGCGCAAGCGTGATGATAGCCTGGATGATCGCGGCGTAGTCTTGATTCTCCGCCATGGTGGCGGTGAAGGCGCGATCGATCTTGAGATGGTTGATGGGGAAGCGGTGGAGGCAGCTCAGCGAAGAGTACCCGGTGCCGAAGTCGTCGAGGTGGAGGGAGGCCCCGAGCTCTCGGATGTCCTGGAGCCGCTGATAGACGGTGGCGTTCTCTTCAATGACCGCACTTTCGGTGATTTCGCACCCGAGTGCCGACGGCGGCATGTCGTGTTCTTGCAGCGCGCGGCGGATGGTGGGTATCAGGTTATCGCTCGCCAGTTGCAGCGGTGACAGATTCACGTTAGTGCGCAAGTCGCGGCAATCCGGGTAGGCATCGGCCCATCGACGCCACTGGGAGCAGGCTTCCTGGATCACCCATTCTCCGAGTGGTACGATGAGCCCACACTCTTCGGCGATGGGGATGAAGCGATCGGGGAAGATGACGCCATCCTCGGCGTGGTTCCAGCGGATCAGCCCTTCGAGTCCGACGGTCTTCATGTCGGAAAGGCGCACGATCGGTTGGTACAACAGTTGGAATGCACGCTTTGCGATCGCCCGACGCAGGTCGTTCTCGATCCGCAGGCGTTCCATCGTATCATCGTGCATCGCGCGATCGAACATGGCGTATTGCGCCTTGCCGGCTCCTTTGGCGCGATACATGGCGATGTCGGCGTCGCGGAGCACGTCGCTTGTCTTCGTGTATTCCGGGCCGCAGAAGGTGATGCCGATGCTGGCGTTGACGACGACCTCGTGGCCGCCGACGACGCACGGGGCGGTGATTGCCTGGAGCAACCGCTCGGCGACGATGGCCGTATCACGCTCGTGTTTGATGCCCTCGAGGAGGATGACGAATTCGTCCCCGCCGATTCGAGCGGCTGTGTCCGTGCCATAGCGCGTGACCAGGTCTGCCGCGCGCAACGACTCGGAAAGGCGCGCGGCCACGGTGACAAGCAACTCGTCTCCGGCCTCGTGCCCGAAGCTGTCGTTGATGAGCTTGAAGTTGTCGAGGTCCAAGAAGAGGATGCCATACCGGTAGTCGGGTTGACGTTCGTTCTGGGCGAGGCATCTCCCGAGGCGTTCCGTAAGCAGTGCTCGATTGGGCAGCCCGGTCAGCAGATCATGGAACGCCTGGTGTCGGAGCCGATCTTCGATCCCCACTCGTTGTGTGATGTCGAGAATGATTGCGGCGAAGGCGGGCCGACCGCCGTATTCGGTTAGCTGGAGATGCACTTCGACGGGGTAGAAGGAGTCGTCTCTCCGCTGGTGGTGGGTTTGGAACTGAATGGTCTCGACTTCGCGTCGCCTTAGCGGCCCGACGAGTTCCTCGAACGTGTTTGCGTCGTACTCGGGCTTCAGGTCCAGGGGCGTCAGCTGCCGCAGTTCGTCGGCAGAATAGCCGAGGTTGACCTGCGCTCCCCGGTTAGTTCGCACGAACTGCATGGTCTCGGCATCGAAGATGTAGATTTCGTTGAGCGATTCATCGAGGATGTGGCCGAACCGCAATGCGAGCGCCTCGGCCTGTTCGCGCTCGGTCGTTTCCGTTTTCAGTCGTGTGTTGGCCTCCTGGAGCTGTTGTGTTCTCCGCTCGACCATGGCCTCGAGTTCGGCGTGTACGATCTTCGCGCTCGCGCCGAGATTCCACTTCTCCGTGAGGGCGCAGGCAAGTTGCCACACCTCGGCGTTGTCGAACGGTTTCTTCAGCAGCAGGAGGCGATCCGAATGCCCGAGCCTGGCGATGATCTCTTCCCAGGTATAGTCCGAGTAAGCGGTGCAGACGACGACCTGGAGATCGGGGTCAACGGACCACATGCGTTCAATCGTTTCGAGTCCGTCCCACCCCGGTGGCATGCGCATGTCCACGAAAGCCATGGCGTAGGGTCCGCTCGTGTTCACGGCGTCTGCGACCTTACGGTAGCCTTCCTCTCCCTGTGGCGCTGTGTCGATCTCGAACTCGATCGCGGGTGTATCATTCGTCTCGCCGCCGAGGATCGCGGCGCGCAGCTTCTTGCGGTTGCCGCTGTCGCTCCTGCGGGCGAGGATCTTGCGGAAGTCCTCGTGGACTGACGGCATGTCGTCCACGACGAGGATTCTGCGATTCACGTGCTGTAGGTCGGTCGTCATATCGCCGCGGGTACCATGTCAAAGGGCAGTTCGAGTACGAAGGTCGCGCCGTGCCCCGGGCCGTCGCTCTCCGCGGTCAGCGTGCCGCCCAGCTCTTTTGCCGCGATCGCGGCGCTGTGCAGACCGAAGCCGTGTCCTTTTTCTCGGGTCGTATAGCCGTGGCTAAAGATGCGTGTGAGGTTCTCTGGAGCGATGCCGACGCCGTTGTCGGACACTTGAATGGACACACGGTTGGCGTCATCGTCGGCGCTCGCTTCGACGCGGATCGCCTTGTCGGAGTGGTTCGCGGCGCTCGTGGCATACTTGGCATTGCTGAGCAGATTGACGACGATCTGCAGGACTCTGTGGGAGTCAGTGCGTACGTCCGGCAGGTCGCCGGCGTTCACTTCGAGGTGGACGCCGTGGCGGCGCATGGCTGCGTCGTTGATTCGAACCGCGTCGTCAACGACCGAGCGCAGATGAACGACCTCGAAGACGTCCGCGGCCTTTGCGTATTCCTGCTGCATGTTGACCACCTCTTTGATGTGGTCCACGTTGGCCGCGAGCGACTTCAACTCCTCCAGGGCCGTGCCTTGTTCGTCAACCAGATGCGTACCGAGTTCGTCGAGGAAGCTAGGGATCAGTTTTCCTTTCTCATCGTCGTTCAAGAAGGCGCCCAGGTCGTCCTTGTGCTGTCTCAAGAGCTTCGCGACCTCCGCGACATCGGCGACACCGATGTCGCGAACCTGTTCGACCGCTTTGGTTGCCGAGACGTTGACGCTGTTGAGGACGTTGCCGACGTTGTGGAGCACGTCGCTCGCCACCTCGGCCTTGCCCGCCTTGCGGGAGGCGTCGACGAGGCTCCTTTGCAGCTCAGCCAGGCGGGTCACCATGAGGTCGAACTCGCCGGCTAGGACTCCGACCTCGTCGCTCCGCTCCATCTTCAACTGTGCGTTCAAGTCACCGCTGGCGCTGATTCCAGTAGCGTGTTTCGTGAGCCGTGAGATCGGGCCGACCACCGACCACTGAGTGAGTACCAGCAACACGATCAGCGTGGCGAACCCCGCGACGAAGACGGAACTCGTGGCGAACCGCATGGCCGACTGCCCCTTCCGCGAGATTTCGCGCGGTACGTCGGCGCGAAGCAGCACGACCGGTGCCCCGTGGATGTCGGGGGACGCGGAATAGGCCGCGAGAAGGTTGTCGCCGCGCTCCACGATAGACTCGAGGTTCGAGGGGCTCAAGGCGCCCAGGGCGACCCGGTCTTCTTCGGGCATCGCCGTATCGGTGACGGGCCACATGTGCAGATCCACGCGCGTTTGCTCACGCAGTTGCTCGGCGATCCGCTCCGTCAGCAGCCGTCCCATGATGAGTGTCCCGCGGATCGGACCCTTGTTTTCGCTTGTGATGACCGGGTACGAGGCGACCATGAGGGGGCCGTGGTCGGTCATCATGATGCCCTTGATGTTGCTCTCGAGTGTGGCGTGCTGAAGGAGCGGCGCGTTCGTCGGGAGCCGCTCGCGCGGAAACTCACGGACAGCGATCTCCTTCTGCTTCTGTGAATCGAAAGCCGTGCCGCCGACGACTCGTCCTTCGAGGTCGACGACGAAGATGAGATCCAGCTTCGCGTCGATGTAGGTCTCGTCGACAAGGTTGTCCGTTACGTAGTCTTCGTTGCCGTCCAGGACAAACTCGTAAGTGTCGTCCCAGGAAGCCCAATCCTGACAGAAGAACCCGAGGTGCTCGACTTCGCGAGCCAGCGCCTCGCGACAACGGACGATGTCCTTCGTGGCCTCGTCGCGCTCGAGCTGCTGGAATTCCGGGAGGAACACGTTTCGCTGAATCGTCACGTCCGTACCGACGAACAGGCAGAACATGACGACCAGCAGGGCGATGACTTTCGTTCGCAGAGGCATAGGTCTTCACCAACCGGCGGAGCGGAGCCTTCAGTCCGCCTCGTACGGCGGCTCGCGTGGATCGGCTGCGCTGGACTAGATGGACTCCGAGTGATATCCCGAATGCCGCACTGCGCGACCCGGCGACGTGCGAAGTCCCGCCCTTGCGGATTCGGGCGCACTTCGTTCCGGTCCCTCGTTGTATGTCGTATCGACCTCTCGATTGGACCGCTTCAGGCCACGCCAATGCCAAAGCGGTTGGCACTCGGCAGGCTCTCCCCGGCCGTTCCAGTAGGGCTTCTCATGGGGCCGATGAGGGGCTTGACGGCTCCGTCGGCCGAGCGCCGGGGTGCGAGGTCGCCTCGCAGTGCCACCGTCGGCTTGGAGGGGAGGACGGCGTCGAGTTCCGAGAAAAAGCCTACCGCGGTGCCGTCCGTCGGTCCGATAGGGGCATCGTTGGGTAAGCGGCTGAACTAAGCGGCCATCGTCGCCCGGCACCGGTCGACCACGGGTTTCCCCTCGGAGTCAGAGAACCATGAAGCGAAGATCGAAATTCAAGACGGGGTGTGTTTTGGCAAGCGGTAGCGTGGTGTTCGGCTCCGGGGGCAACTGTCTTCCGGATGACTTCTGGATCACCCAGTGGGACAACACGCTGACGGCCGCCGTCGAGACGCTGGTGTCGGTGACGGTGGTCACCGCGATCGAAGACTCGTTCGGTACCGAGGATGAGGCGGAGTAGGCGGGTCGGTCTGTCAGTTCACCGCGGTCGAATCAACGGAGTGCGACCATGCGCGATTTGTCCCACACGCCAGCCGCAGCTCTCTTGCTCGTTCTGATCCTTCCGGCTCTGGTCGCGGCACAGGGCCCCGACGCTTCCCGGGGGCCGGGACCCCGCCTCGGCCTCGGCGTGGCCGACCTGCACGGCGGCACTCTGGCTTTTGCGGCTGGAGCGTCGGTGCGATCACAAGACGAAGATGACGAAGGCGTGGAGGCGGAGCCTGAGGAAGTCGAGGCGGTCGACGAGGAAGATGCGTCGCCCTTTTCGTTCGGTCTCAACTACGCGATCTACTCCGACTACGTCTTTCGCGGCGTGAACTTTTCAGAGCACGAGCGCGAAGGACGCGAGAAGCTCAATCATCAACTCGAGGCCTGGGTCGACATCGACCTCGCACTGCTTCTCGGCAGTGAGGCGGAGAGCTTGGGCACCCTGACGATGGGCTCGTGGTTCGAGTGGTACGGTGATCAGAAGAAGCTCGACCCCGAGTACGGCGGCCATAATCTGCAGGAGGTCGACTACTATCTCGCCTGGGCCTACGAGTGCGAGCCCGTCGCGACGACCTTTACGCTCGGCTACAACTTCTACACGCTACCGAACCTCAAGAGCTACAACGCGCACGAGTGGTACTTCCAACTGGAACACAACGACGCCTGGATGTGGACCTGGCTTTGGGCGGAGAACGAAGAGGGCGTGCTGAGTCCCTCGTTCTACTTCGCGCAGGACCTGGACGTGACGCCCGGTGCGATCTGGATGGAAGTCGGCTTCTCGCACGAGTTCGAGCTTAGCGAGTATGTCTATCTCACGCCCAGCTATACGATCGCGATCGACCATCGCTATCTCGACGCCGTGGTCGAGACGGAGCAGACCGGTTCGACACGCCTGGCCTATATGCAATACGGCCTCAACATCGACTTCGACATGTCCGGGGCGTTCGATTGGCCCGAGGAGGTGGGCGGCTGGACGCTCTCGGCATTTCTCTACTTCAACGATGTGCTCGGCCGCGTGAAGGACAAGGACGTGATCGAAGACGAACTGTTCGGCGGCGTGTCCATCGAGTGGTCGTTCTGATACGAGTCCGGAGTGCACGTCCGACTCTCCGATTGGCTGCAGATGCGCGCGCACGCGGGGACTCGTATCCCTTTGCCTTCCGACACACGGCTCGATCGCTGCCTGGTGAGAGCCGATTGGTTCAACTACCCCGTCGGGTTCAGTACGGCTTCAGCGGACGCTTGCGCCAGGGTTGCTTCGCGGCAAATGACCTAGCGCGGGCCGCGTTTTTATCCGATAGGCCTCACGTGGGTAAGCGGCTACACCAAACGGCCGCCGAGTGCCCGGCACCGGGCGGCCACAGATGACCGTACGGAGTTATCGACCCATGAAGAAGAGATCGGGATTCAAGGCGGCGTTAGTCTTGGCAAGCGGGGGCATGGTTTTCGGCTCGAGCGGAAACTGCCTCCCGGACAACTTCTGGATGACTCAGTGGGACAACACGCTCACCTCGACCGTTGATACGCTCGTCTCCGCCACACTCGCCAGCGCGATTGTGGACGCCTTCGATCCGGCGGACGCAGAGGAGTAGGCGGCCGGCACACTTCGTCATCTCTTCCGGATCGAATCAGTGGAGACCGACCATGCGCGGGCTTCCCCTTGCTCTTGCCGTGGCTCTTTTGTCGGTCCTGACGGTGCCTGCCTTCGCTCTGGCGCAAGCGAGCGACGTTGGTTCGGCGCCGCCGGCCCGATTCGGTCTCAGCGCCGCGGACCTTAACCGCAGCGCGCTTACGTTCTTGGCAGTCCCGTCCGGCGGATCGCGAGACAAGGGGCACGAGGCCGCCGCCGATGCCGGCTCGCCGCTGTCGTTTGGTGTTGAGTACGCGGTTCTTAGCGATTTCATCTTCCGCGGCATGAACTTGTCGGAGCACGCTCGCGAGGGGCGCGAGAAGCTCAATCACCGGCTCGACACGTGGATCGATGCCGACGTAGGGCGACTGTTCGGCAAAGGGAGCGGCACGCTTGGCACGCTGTCGTTGGCGGGGTGCTTCGTATGGTACGGGGATCAGAAGAAGCTGGACCCCGTCGGTGGCGGGCAGAACCTCTACGTGGCGGGCTATCTGCTTTCGTGGAAATACGAATGGGAGCCCGTCGCGACGACCTTCACGTTGGGCTACAACTTCTACTCGTTCCCGAATCGAAAGGCCTCCAATACACACGAGTGGACCTTCCTGGTCGACCACAACGACGCCTGGATGTGGAAGGGGCTTTGGCCGGAGAACGAAGAGGGCGTGCTGAATCCGTCGTTCTTCTTCGCGCAAGATGTTCAATCCGGCCCCGGCACGGTCTGGATGGAGATCGGCTTCTCGCACGAGTTCGCCGTCGCCGAGCATGTGGCGTTGACGCCCTGCTACAAGATTGCGATCGACCACGGCTATGTGCGCAGCAAGACGGGGACGGGGCGGACCGACTCGACGGGGCTTGCCTTCATGCAGTACGGCCTCACCATCGACTTCGACATGGCTAGCGCGTTCGCGTGGCCTGAGGCCGCGGGCGGCTGGACGGTGTCGACCTTCCTCTACTTCAACGACGCGCTCGGCAATGTCGAGGACAACGACGTGATCCAGGACGAGTTCTACGGTGGCGTGGCGGTCGAGTGGTCGTTTTGAGCGCCAGGGCTTGCCTCGACAAGAAGGGGGACGGAGCCACCGAGCCGGCCTATGTCGTCACCTCGCTTGGTTCGTTCGCATGGCCGCACTCGGGGCATCGCGTAGACGGGCAACCGATAAGCGAATAGCCGCACCTCGGGCAGAGGCGGCCATCCTGTACGACGATACACTGTGGTGGTTCAGCATACCGGCGCGGGGTTTTTCGTGGAAGTGTGCCCTTGTCGCCAAAACTGCCGGCTCGCGCTAGAATCGTGGCATGCAAAGCAAAGCCAAGACCGTCAAGCAGTATCTCGCGGAGCTTCCGGCTGATCGGCGTGAGGCGCTGGAGGCGGTTCGCGCGGTCATCCTGAAGAACCTGCCGACAGGTTACGAGGAGGGGATGCAGTACGGGGGGATTGCGTACTACGTGCCGCACAGCATCTATCCGCCTGGGTATCATTGCGATCCGAAGCAGCCGCTGCCTTTTGCGGGGATCGCGTCGCAGAAGCACCACATGTCGCTGTCGCTCTTTTGCATCTATGCCAATGAGGAGGACCAGGTTCGGTTCCGTGAGGCGTGGGTCAAGTCGGGCAAGAGGCTCGATATGGGCAAGTCGTGCGTTCGGTTCAAGAAGCTCGAGGACGTGCCGCTGAAAGTGATCGGCCAGGCGGTGAAGCGGGTCCCGGTCAAGAAGTTCGTCGCGCACTACGAGGCGGCTATCATGTCGACGACCGCGCGGAAGAAAGCGGCGGCTGGCAAGAAGGCAGCAGCCGGCAAGAAGTCCGGCAAGGCGGCTAGCAAGAGCGCGAAGAAGAAGGCGGCCCCCAAGGCCAAACGCAAGGGTTAGAGCTGCCTCAATTCGAGCGCAGCGTCGGTTTCGGCGTTTGGTCCTGAGGAAACGAAGATCGCATTAACCCGCGCTGGTTTGTCGTCGTCCCCCGTACGAGAACGAACCGCTCCGAGTTCGAGAGAGTATTGGAGTTCCTCCAGCGAAACATATGCGT
>JAJDDX010000293.1 GCA_029260055.1 Phycisphaerae bacterium | reverse complement strand
GCGCTGAGTCTTCTCGGTTCGGCTACCGCATGCAAGACCCTGCAGAAGCCGGACGTCGTAGCGACCGCGTCCGAGTGGTCGTTCGAGGCGCTTACCGGTTGTCGCATTCAGACCGAGCATTTCGAACTCGTCACCACGCTAGAGGATTACGCCTTGGAGGAGGGGCTGCCGGAGTTCCTCGAAGATGCGTACGAGCGGTTCGAGAAGATGATCCCGTCGCCGAAAGGGGAGGACGCGCGGCTGACGGTCTACCTCTTCGGGCGGCGTCCTGAGTGGGACTACTTCACGCGTCGCCGCTTCCCGACTCGGTATGAGACGTACGCGCGCATCCGGCGTGGCGGATACACCGAAGGCTCGATGTCGGTCTCGTTCTATACCGATCGCGGCTCGACGCTGGCGACGATCGCGCACGAGGCGTGGCATCAATACATCGGCTCGCGCTTCGGCGCCGTCTTACCGGCTTGGTTGAATGAGGGGCTGGCGTGCCACCACGAGGCCGCTCGCAAATCGACCTTCTTCATGCTCGCCCGAGCCGATCGGAATCCGTTCAGGATCAACAGCCTTTGCGAGGCGGTCCATCACGACACGCTGATTCCGCTGGTGCAAATCGTCAGCACCGACGCGGGTGAGGTCATCAGCCGAGACGATCACCAGTTCACGCAAACCTATTACGCCCAGGCGTGGGCGCTGGTGACCTTCCTGCGGATGGGGGCGGACGGGAAGTACGCCGAAGCGTTCGACGAACTCCTGGCGGATGTGTCAGCGGGCAGGTTCCGAGCTCGGATCAGCGCTGCTCAGCTCGCCGGTCGGCGTGGCGCGTCGGCGGGGGCGGCTGTCTTTGATGCCTACTTCGGATGCGACCCGGAAGAGCTTCAGGACGAGTACTACGACCACATCGTGCGTGCGTGCGGGTTCTAGACCGGTCGGCTCCCCGCAACCTGGGTCCGCAACCTGGGTCCGCTAACTTCGGCCGCGGCCATAAACGACCGATAAACCTGCGAGAGTTTGTCCGGCGCGGGAGGTCCGCGCGCGGTCGATCCGGATGATGCGCCTCGGGAGGATCGTCGCTCATGCTGCGAGTCAGGCACGCTGATCGGTTGTGGCTTGGGCTTTGCGTCTTGAGCCTATGTGCCTACATGGCGCTCAGTGAATCGGTGCGCGCGTTCGGAGCGGAGGTGTTACGGCTCACCGGGAAGTTCTGCGGCTGATGCAGGTGGTCAACGTCCTATCGCTGCTGCTGATTGCCTTGACGTGGTTGTGCGCACTACGCGCCGGCTACCGGTTGAGCCTGCGCTGCGGTGTGAATGAGTCCGCCAGCGCTTGGGCACTGGCCTGCATACCGCCGACGGCCGGACTGGTCTGCGCGGTCCACGTCGTGATGACACTCTCCTTCGTCACGGGAGCTGCCGTCGTGACGCCGGTCCCGATCGCCGTAGCGTTCGGTGTTCTAGGATGGATCGGAAGCCGAGTTGTCGGGCGGCTCGGTGGCGATGCACAGAATCCGTCGGCGGTCAAAGAGCCGCCGTCCGCCGAGCCGCGCATGGGCTGGCTTTGGTTACCGGTGCTGTGCGTGGCGGGCATGTACGCGGTCTTCTTCGTCGATGCCGTGACGCGCTATCCGACTGGGTACGACGGGCTTCACTATCACCTGCCGACGGCAGTCGGCTGGATGCGCACCGCCCGAATGGATCTTTCGCTGGGGCTACTGCACCAGTCGTTTCCTGAAAACGGCATGATCGTGCCGTTCCTGCTCGCCTTCTCGAAGAGCGATCGCTTGCTTACGCTCGTTCACTTGCCAAAGGCGCTGTGGGTGGCGCTGTCGATCTTCGGTTTGGCGCGGGCGGTGGGCGTCGGTAACCGGGCGGCGCTGCTCGGCGCGTGTATCGCGCTGAGTGTGCCGATCGTGGTGTTCCAGAGTTTTTCGAGCTACATCGACCTGTACGCCGCCTCGGCGTGGCTGGCTGCATTGCTTGCACTGACGTGGGTGGCGCGGACCAGCGACGCGCGGCAACGCCGCATGCTGATTGTGCTGGCGGGGCTATCGGCCGGCGTCGCGCTGGGGAGCAAGACGACGTTTCTCGTGCTGGTTCCGTTGCTCGGCGTGGTGGCGATCGCGGCGGCGCGGATGTCGAGCAAAGACGCGGTTCGGCCCGGATCAAGTCCGGTGCGTGCCGCCCTGTGGTTTGGCGTCGCGTGTCTTGCGTGTTCGTTCGGTTGGTTTACGCGTGGTGCCATCCAGGCGGGTAACCCGGTCTATCCGCTGGCGGTCGAGGTCGGCGGGGAACGCCTCCTGCCGGGCGTGGCGGCGCGAGAGCATTTTCCAAGTCGGCCGATCGTGCGCAAACTCGCTCGCTGGTGGGATTACCCCTGGCGTGAAACGAAGCACTCGGGGACCGGGTATCCCTACAGCGTCAACAACGCCATGGGGGCGGCCTACGCGGCGTTCGTGCCCGTTGGGTTCGTGGCGGCGCTATGGGGGTTCATAACGCGACGCGAGCGCACGGTGGAGCGGGCATGGATGCTCATCTACGCGGCGCTGTCGCTTACCGGCATGATCCTGTTGCTGACGCTCTTTCGTGAGATGCTTCGATTCGTGCTTCCGCTGGGCTTGATCGGCGCGGTGTTTGGAGCGTGGCTCGTACAACGCATGGTCGATCGTCATCCGCGGGTGGTGCCCGTCTTGGCGACGGTTGCGTTCGCGGTGACGGCCGCGGTTGCGGTGCTCAAGCCCGCACACGCTCTGGCGGGAAGGATCAGGGGCGATGTGTGGAGCCGCGCCGAGTTCTATGAGATGCCCGCCGAGGTCGACGACCTGTCGACCGGTGCGCGAATACTGAACCTCGCGGAGCTTCCAGCGACCTATCCTCTTTACGGCGAGGACCTCGACCGTGAGGTGATCACCGCCCTGCAATGGGAGGCGATGCTCAGCGGGCGTGCGATGTCGGCACGCTCGCTACGTGAGCACGGAATCGAGTACATCTACTTGCGCGGCCCATGCCCTAATGATTGGCCGCGAGACCTACCGGTGACTCTGCTCGGCGGTGATGGCGACGGCCCGTCGCCACGCTCATGTGTCGAAGGCAGGATCTACCGTGTGGCGGAGAGCGATCGCCGCGTCGTACATCTGTCCGCGGCCCCGCAGGCTGGCCCTCTGTCAAACGACCGATGAGGGGTGGCATGGGCAAGCAGCAGCTTGCCCGTGTTCGTCGATGGCCCACATGCACGGGCAAACGAGTTCGCCCATGCCACCCGTCAGGCCCGTGTCGACGGAACACTACGCCTTAGGCTCCTTCCACGCGCTGGCGAGATCGAGCGCGCTGAGCATGGCCTTGGCCTTGTTGAGCGTCTCCTGGTACTCGTTGGCTGGTTCCGAGTCCGCGACGATCCCGGCGCCGACCTGGGCATCCACGCGGTGCTTGCCGTTTTCCGCTGGTGTGATCACGAGCGTGCGAAGCGTGATGCACGTGTCCATGTTCCCGGCGAAGTCGATGTAGCCCACCGCGCCGGCGTAGGCGCCGCGGCGGATAGGTTCGAGTTCGTCGATGATCTGCATCGCGCGAATCTTCGGTGCTCCACTGACCGTGCCGACCGGCATGACACTGCGTAGCGCGTCGAAGGCGGTGTTGCCTGCGGCAAGTGTGCCCGAGACGTTGCTGCAGATGTGCATGACATGGCTGTAGCGCTCGATCGACATCAAGTCATCGATCTTCACGCTGCCCGGCTCGCAAATCCGTGCCAGATCGTTGCGGCCCAGGTCGACGAGCATCACGTGTTCGGCCCGCTCTTTCGGGTCCGCGAGTAGCTCGGCCTCGAGGCCGAGGTCCTCGGCTTCGGTTCTTCCGCGCGGGCGCGTGCCGGCCAGCGGACGCGAGGAGACGGTGCGATCTTCCAATCGGCAGAGAATCTCCGGGCTCGCCCCGACGAGTGTGACCGTCGGCGACTTCACGTAGAACATGAAGGGCGACGGATTGATCACGCGCAGCGCGCGGTAGACGTCGAACGGGTCGATGTCCGCCTCCGCGGTGAGCCGCTGGGCGAGCACGACCTGGAAGATGTCGCCGGCTCGGATGTACTCCTTGCAGCGATCGACGGCTTCCTCGAAGCGAGCCGGTGTCATATTGCTATCGCAGGATACCGACAGTGCCGGCGTCGGAACGAAAGGTCGGACAGGATCGGGCCGCGCTTCCGTTAGACGCTCGACGATGCGTTCGATCCGCTTGCAGGCATCGTCGTACGCACCATCCGCGTCTCGCGTGTCGTCGATGTGCCCGTGGGCGACCACATGAATCAACTTGCGGACATGGTCGAAAATGACCATCTCGTCATAAATCCCGAACTGCATGTCGGGTATATCGCGGTCGTCGGGCGGCGGTGTGCCCAGCCGCTCGAAATGGCGGACGAGGTCGTAGCCCGCGTAGCCGACGGCGCCGCCGAGGAAACGTGGCAGGCCGGTCAGGTGCGGGGCGCGGTAGCGCCCGACCAGCGCTTCGAGCTCCGCAAGAGGGTCCACGTCGATGCACTCGCGCCGTCCGGATTCCTCTGTTACGGTCGTCTGTCCGTTCTTGGCCTCGATGAAGGCGAAAGGCGTCGTGCCTAGGAACGAGTAACGGGCGATCTTTTCGGCTCCGATAACACTTTCGAGCAGGAACGCGTGATCAGCGGATTCGGCCAGCCGGTCGAAGGCCGAGACCGGGCTGAGCTGGTCGCTCAGGATGCTGCAATAGACAGGCACGACGCCCGCACTACCGGCCTGCCTGGAAAACTCCGCTCTGCTGGGCTGAAAGTGGATCATTCCGCGATGCTAGACCGCAGCGAGGCATGGGTCAATCGCGTGGTTATCAGCCAGCCGCTCTCGCGGTAAGATGCTCCGGCAAGCCACGTGGTTGCACACGAAGCGGGTGTTCGGGCTTGCGAGGCGGGGAAGTGAGGATCGGAATGTACGGTGTAATAGTCGAGGCTGGGTTTTCGGCGGTTCATCGTCTGCGGCTCGCGGATGGTACGCTCGAGCCGCTGCACGGGCACGACTGGCGCGTGCGCGCTCATTTTACGCGGGCTATGCTCGACGATCACGGGATGGTCCTCGACTTCGACACGGCTGCTGCTGCGTTGAAGTCGGTGATCGCGAGCCTTGACCACGCCGACCTGAATGAACACGAGGGGCTCTCCGAATTGAACCCGACCGCGGAGGTCGTGGCGAAGCACGTCTTCGATCGCCTCGTGGCGACGCAGATCCCGGCTCCGGCACGGGTCGAGGTGACCGAAGCGCCGGGATGCATGGCTTGGTACGCACCCTAAGGGCTCGCAGTGCAGGCCAGGGGCGTGAATTGACGATGCAAAGGCAGGTTCGTAAAATTCGGGCGGTATGGGGTCCTGTGCCTGAGTGAGGGTTCGGTCGTATGCACTATGTCTGCCAGAACTGCAATCAGGCACGAGCTACGGTGCATATCACGGAGACGATGCCCGAGAAGCACGAACGCCACCTGTGCGACGAGTGCGCCGAGAAAGAGGGCGTCATCGTCAAGCAGCATCATCCCACCAACACGATTCTGCAGGAATTCATCAAGCACAAGACGGGGCTCGGCGGCGCGGACGAAAAGGCGTGCCCCGACTGCGGCCTCACGTTCCGGGAATTCCAGCAATCCGGGCAGTTCGGCTGCCCGAACGACTACGAGGTGTTCCGGTCGCTATTGGAGCCGCTCATCGAGCGCGCCCACGAAAACGCCACGCATCACGTCGGAAAGGTGCCGCACACCGCGGACGAGTCGTTGAAGCGGCAAAGCGGCCTGACGCGGTTGCGACGAGCGCTCCAGGAAGCGATCGAAGATGAGAACTACGAGCTGGCGGCTCGCGTGCGCGATGAGATCCGAGCCATGCAGAGCGCCGACGCGCCGGAATCCTGATGACTATCGATGATCTGACCAACACGACGGGCGAGTGGCTCCGCGGCGAAGGCCCCGATTCGGATGTCGTGATCTCCTCGCGCGTCCGACTGGCAAGGAACCTGGCGGAGTATCCGTTCCTCTCGACAGCCAGCGAGACCGAACGCACGGAAATCTACCGCGCCGTCACCGAAGCGGTGGCCACGAACGCGGGTTGGTCCGACGCACTCTCGATCGATCTGACGGAAGCGGACGAGATCAACCGGGCCCTACTGGTCGAGCGTCACTTGATCAGTCGCCAGCACGCAGTCGGCGAGGGCAGCCGCGGCGTTACGGTGTCAACCGACGAAACGCTGGCGCTGATGATCAACGAAGAAGATCACTTGCGCACGCAGGCGCTGCGGAGCGGTCTTCAACTGGACCAGATATGGAAGGATGTCAACGAGGCCGACGACGCACTGAGCCAGCAGTTGGCCTTCGCGTTCGATCAGCAGTTCGGCTACCTCACCGCCTGCCCGACGAACGTGGGGACGGGCATCCGCGTGTCGGTGATGCTGCATCTACCCGCACTCAAGCTGACCAAGGAGATCGAGAAGGTCGCGCGAGCCGCGCGCGACATGCGCCTCGCGGTGCGCGGCATGTACGGCGAAGGGACGGACGCGGTCGGCGATCTGTTCCAGATTTCCAATCAGACCACGCTCGGTAAGACCGAGGAGGAGATCATCTCCGCGTTCGGACGTGATATCATCCCGAAGATCGTCGAGTACGAACACGCGGCGCGCGAGTCGCTCGTGCGCCATCGGATGTACCAGCTCGATGACAAGATATGGCGTGCGTACGGACTCCTCTGTAACGCACGGTGTATCAGCAGCGAGGAGACGCTCGCGCTGCTATCGCCGATCAGGATGGGCATTCATCTCGGGCGGTTCAGTGCCTTTGGCCAGGCTACGCTCAACGAACTCTTCCTCTACACCCAGCCGGCTCACCTTCAAAAGCGCCATGGCAAGCCGCTGGAAGGCGAACAACGGGGCGTCGCCCGCGCCGAACACATCCGAGGCGTGCTCTCGCGATAGAGGCATGGGCCACCACGGCAGTTTCCAGGCAACAACCGAGCCGGTAGCGGTGCATCGCAACCAGCCGCGCATGCGCAGCGGTCACGAGCCCGCTCACGCCGCGGTGCCTACAGCCCCTGCAACAACTCGGACACCTGAAGCCCCAGCGCGTTGCTGATTCTCGCCAGCGCCCAAATCGACGCGGCGTTCTTGCCGAGTTCGACCTGTGAAAGCTGCGAGGTCGTCAGGTCGGTGCGATCCGACAACTGACGCAGGGTCAGGTTCTGGCTCAGGCGGTGGCTTCGGATGCGCTGGCCGATCAGCCGGTTGAGTTCGTGCTCGTCGGTGTAGATGATGCCCATGCGCTGGCACGCACGGTCCACCGACGCCACAAGCTCCTCTTGCTTGAACGGCTTGGGAATGTAATCGCACGTTCCCTTGCGCATCGTCTCGGTGGCACTGTCGAGGTCCGGATAGGCCGTCATGACGATGCAACTCATGCGATCGTCAATCTCCTTGAGCTTCTCGACGACCTCGACGCCATCCATCGCCGGCATCCGAAGATCGACAAGCGCGATTTGAAACGATTCCTGTTCCGCAGCCGCGATAGCCTCGTCCGGATTCGTGTAGGTGCGCGGACTGTACCCGTGGTCTTCGAGGAGCAATCCCACCGTCTTACAGATGGACGGATCGTCATCCACGACCAAGACCTTGATGTGGTGTCTAACGGCCATACTACCCGTTCCTTTCCATGACCGAGGCGGCGTGCTTTAGGAACCGAAAGACCCGCAAGGGACCTTCTCGCCGGCGCCCATCGGCGGTGATCCAGCACGTGACGTTGCTGGCGGCACGCCACCTAGCCATACAAGAAGAAACCATTTCGACCGCGAACCTCGCGGTCGACGGACAGCGGAGTGCAAGCACCTACGGCTTGGGCGCGTGCCATGGGGGCCGTGCACGCCGATGAAACTCATTGGCTCGAGCGTTCGTGTTCGGCTTCGCGCGGGCGAACGAGCGCGGCCCGGGCAGACTTCGCCCGGCTACCGCCGGTACACTCGCGGGCGAAACCTGTGCCCGCGGGAACCCGCGCTTACCGAAACTCTCAAGCCTATCTTGACAACCACAACCAGGCGCAGGACGCGTCTCTCCCAGGCGCTGCTCATCCCGTCGCCATCAAAGCCCCAACGTCTCGGCGGGTCCGACCGCTTGGTCCCGGCCGATCCGGCTTACCCCGCGGGCGTCACGGTGATGACACTCACGGGCATTGGACCGTTTCTCTCGCTGCCCGAACGGCGCAAGATCCACGGTGCGTCCAGTTGGACACGACATCTTAGCATAATACGGTATGACTTGACCGGATTCAAGCGGAAAGCGACGGTTGGCACATTTATTTCAGTGGAAAAGTCACGATCCGTTAATCTAGGCAAACACGGTTCGTTCTTTAGTGACTTTTTGGCAGTGTGGCGGTACCGAGTCGGCGGGGCCGTGTCAGATGCGAACGTCCGAGAACCGTCCGGCGGGCGTCGGCTACTTGGCTTCGAGGTCGGCGATGACAACCTCGAAGCGTTTCAATGTTGTCGGTGCCAACAGGAAGACGCCGGGTCGTCCTTCTATCGCGCCGTAACGTCCCTTCGCTGGATCACCGTCGCACGTGCGCTCAGACGCCGAGAGTCGGCGCGCGGTAGCGTCGTTCAGCGTGACCGTGACTTCGTGGGCCGGCGCGGACAAACCGTACTCGTCGCCGGTCGCTTCGCCGTGGCTGACGTATCGCGGCGTTCGAAGGTCCTTGATCTGGAGTAGGAGGTTGTCGACTTTCTTGGTGTCGAGCGGCAGGTCCGGCTCAGTGGCGTACAGCCAACGATCCTGATCCTTCCGGAACGTGTGCGTCTGATCTCCGGTACGAACGGAGAACTCGGTCACGGCCTTGTCGTCGAACGTCCAGACCTGGTCGGTCCGGAACTCCTCGAACAGCGGGGCATAGAAGGCCCGATCGAGTTCGTAGATGGCGGGGCGGTCGGAGCGCTTGGCGTAGACCTTGCCGTCGTGCTCCGTGACGCCGAGGCTGACGGTGACCGGCGGCGGCTGCACTTCGACGGGTTCGACCGGCGTCGGCTTGCCGTCATCGCCGGACTCCTTCGGCTTGTCGATCCGGTACGTCTTGGGGGGCAGGTAGGTCACGTCAATGGTCGCAGCCGGCGCGTGCAGGCCGAAGGCCGTCAGTTCGCTCTGATCCGCTGCTATAGCGATGGCACTCAGGCCGGCGATGTCGCCGAGCAGTTTCTCGACGCGGCCCGCCTTGAGTTCGGCGGAAACCGGCGCGGCGAGCTTCCATGCGCGTCCGTCGCGTTCGAAGCCGAGTTCGATTCGCCCGTCCGCGAAGCGATTCTCGGTGGACAGGCTGATGCTCTCGACTCGGCCCGTCGTCAGGCTGAGTACGGTGCGATCGCGGTATTCCTTCGGGCTTCGCAGGAGCGGCTGGAGGTCCGAGACACGCACCTTGGCGATCGACCGACTCTCGTTGCGTCGGACGTAGACCATTCGCTTGGCCGCTTCGTCGGTATACGCGCCGATAGTGATGCGTTCGGTCTCTTCTTCGCTCGGTACGGTCAGGCGAATCTCGGCTTGCGGCGTGTCGAGCCCGAACTGCTCGATGTTGTCGGCGCCTTCGATGAAGACGACCGCCTCGAGTGATGCGATCGTATCTAGGATCGCCTTGACGGCCGTCTGCTCGGCGGTTGCGCCCGTGCCTTCGAAGACCCACGGCTCACCGGGCCGGACGAAGGTGGCATTGCCGTCGCCGGTGTCCAGTTCGATTCGCGTCGCGCGCGTCACGTCGACCGATGTCAGATTCATGACGCGCCACTCGGTCATCGCCGGCGTGAATTTGTCCGCGACGGATTTCATGAGCGTGCCGGCGATCTTCTCGTCATTCACGCGGGCGTAGACCTTGGTCTCTTCTCCGATCGGCGATTGGGTGGAGAGGTGGAGTTCGTACACCGTGGTTTCGGTCTTGGTCTTCGGTCCGGCTGGTTCGGATTCACCCTCCGTGTCATCCGGCTTCTCGGCGACGGCATCTTCGATCTCCACTTCCTTCTGGACTGTGGTGCGGACGGTGATCGGCGCGGGTTGGAGCCCGTACAGGGCCAGACGGTCTTCGCGGTCGTCGACCCACTTGAGCATGCGGAGGCTCGCCAGGGCGATCGCCATCTTCTCGACTTTGTCCGTGGCCTTCGCCGCTACCGGTGATTCGAGCACCCATTTACCGTCCGGCTTGGTGAAGACGTAGATCGCGGCATTTGCCGCGTCGGTGCGGTCGATGATCTCGAGCCGCGTGGCGTCCTTCGCTTCGAATCGCCAGATCTGCGGGTCGCGATAGTCGAGAGCGCTATCCTTGATGAGGCTGCCGAGTTCCGACTTGCCGATGCAGATGCGATCGGTGCCTGCGAGCCGCACGTACGTCTCGTAGTTGCCCGCTTTGTCACCGATCTCGATCGATACGGTCTTGTCGTCGGTATCCGTCAGCGTGACGACGGCCTGTGGCGGCTCGAGTCCCGCCTGTGCCGCAGTGACGGCGCCGGGATCACCCGGCTCGTAGCTGATGTCGTAGCCGAGCGTGTTGAACTGCGATTGGAACCGCTGCAGTTCCCAGGGCGTAACCTTCGTGTCGATGGGGGAGATCATGCGCCAGTCCGGCTGCGAGCCGGCGTCAGCCGGTTCACTCGACTCGAAGACCCACTCCTCGCCGTCTTCCGTCTTGATGGCGACCTTTGCCACCTCACCGAGCTTGTCCTCGATGAACTCGCGTGAGATGGCCGCGGGTCCGGTGAGCTTCGGCTCGACCTCCACCTGCGGCTCACCTGCGTCCTTGCGGGTCAAGAAGTAGGCTGCGCCTAAAAAGACGAGACCAATAGCCAAGTACACTGTTGTTCTGAAATTCATCGTGCCTTACCTGCGTCGTACCCACCAGACAGCCCCGCCGCCGACCAGAGCGAGCGCGGGCCAAACCACAATCGTCAGCACCTGAATCATCGTGATCGTCGATGGTCGATCGATCGTGAGCACCGACAGGTCGATCGGCCGGCCGACGTTGAGGAAGTCCGTGTTGTCGTTGAGCCAGTGAAGCGAGTTGATCAGCAGCGTCGGGTTGCCCGGGTTCAGCGTGCGGAGCTGAATCCCTCCACCGACCGCCACGATGCCGCGTGCAAACGCGGTGCCGTCCTCGGCGAAGCCCCGCGACGAGACGACCACGACTTTGGCGTCGCCCTTAGCTGCGGCGGCTGCGAGCATGAACGGCCCCTCGAGGTCCTCCTCGAGCCGCGTCATGTATTTCTTCTCGCCGAGTTGCGCTTCGTAATCCTGGATGTTGTGAACGCCCCAGACGCCGTCGCGAGCGGGCTGCGTGACCAGCGCGGACAGTTCCACACCCTCAGGCGGCGTCTCGGCGAGCGAAAGCGGCGCGCACCAGGGGAAAGCGAACGGCATCTGCGGTCCGCTGACGATGTCGTGGCCGGAGAGCTCGACTTCACGCAGGGCGAAGAAGTCGCGCTGCGTCGGGTAATATCGTCCCGGCGCGATCGTGCCGAGCCGGATGAGAAGCGCGGATGTATCGATGTCGATGCCCCACGTGCTCTTCAAGTAGTCGCCGTATTCGTACGCTCCGGGAATCGGACCGAAGGGGCCCGGCGCCCATCCCGCGATGAACAGCGCGCGTCCGCTGTCGCCCATGGTCCGCAAGAGCGCCTGGCGGTGACCATCGGAAAACGGCGGCTCCTGACTCGGCTGACCCATCGGGCCGCGCTGCGGCGGTACCGGTTTGAGTACGACGTAGATGCTGCGTGTCGGCGGTGGGTCGATCGCCGGCGGCGTGTCGCTCGTCTTGAGGTCCCACTCCTTGATCAGGAAGTTGGCGACCTCCATCTGCTCCTTCATCATCCGGTAGGGGCTCGGAGGCTGCCCGGGCACCATCGCGCCCATAAAGAGCGGCGTGCCGCCATAGCGGACGAAGATGACGGCTGTCTGCTCTTTATGCGTTGCCCGCAGGATTGCGGCGGTGAGTTGCTCTTCGCCCTTGAACGCGCGATTGAAGAAGTCGGCGTTCATCCCGGCGTTGGGATCGAGCGCCGGCCAGGCGGTCGAGAAGTCCACGATCTCGACGCCCTCGGTCGTTTCCACGAGCACGGCGTTGTTCTGTGGGCGGATTTCCGTCAGGATGTCGTCGAGCTTCGGTCGTTCGAGGCTTTGAAGCGCTTCGGACTCTCGTTCGATCGTGCCGGATACGTCCGCGTATCGCTGCCCGCACTGGCTCAGGTACTCGATCGCTGCCGGCGCGAGGGTCGGCTTGCGCCTGACTTCCTCTGCTCCATGAGCCGCGATGTTCTTGAGCGACTCCGAGAGACTGCGGTACATGCTCTTCAGTTCATTACTCGCAGCCGTGTATTGCGGGCCGGCGACCGACGTGAGTTTGTCGACGGCTTCGCGCGTCGCTCTCAGTTCGTCGTCCCAGCGCTGCAGCAGCATCTCGACCGGCGCGATGGTCACCTTCGTGGCGTCGTCGCTCATCGGGCCGCCCAATGCGCGAATCTGTTGAAGTTCACCGGCGATCAACGCCTTGAGCCGAGCGTCGAGCCCGACGCCTTCCTGGGTGTAGGCGGTGATGCGATCCTTGTACTGGGCGATCTCGCCTTGGAACGCGGGGCTTTCGCGCAGCCGAGCGACCAGGTTCTTGTACTTCTCGTGATCCTTGAGCGGATTGATCCACTGGGATTTGACCTTGCTCCTGTTGCCGGCTTCGTACAGGTCGAGCAGGTCGTCGATGGCCCGGCGGTACCGCGGCTGATCCTCGGTCTCGCGGTCGGTCTCGAAGTAGAGCGAGGTGAGCGTCACGTTGCTTTCGAGAGTCGACACGAGGTTTTCGGTTCCCTCGCTGAGGCTGTTAATCGACGACGAGGTCATGTCGGCGCGCCAGGTATACTCAAAGGCGAGAGCCTGGAGCACGACGACGATGCCCACGACCAAGGCCACGGAGATGAAGACGTTGGTCCCCATCATCATGCGCCGCCCGGCCGACGTGGGTGCGGGGTGTTTGCCTTTTGCGTCTACTGCCATCGTCGCATCTCCAATCGCTTGACGGCCAGGAAGAGGAACAGGCCGACCATCGTGACGAAGAACGCGAGATGATTCAGGTCGATCAGCCCACGGACGAAGTCATGAAAGTGAGTTCTCACGGAAAGCTGTTGGAGGATGACGCGAGGCCATCCTTCCAGGAGCTGCGAAAGCGGGTCGAACGCGAATGTCATGAATGCCAGTACGCCGGCGGTCAGCAGGATGGCCACGACCTGGTGCTTTGTGCAGGTGCTGAAGAAGAGGCCGACCGTGATGTAGAGTCCGCCGAGCAGCAGCAGGCCGATGTAGTTGCACAGCAGCATGACCGGATCGACGTTGCCGTACATCGACAGGATGATGGGGTAGATCAGCAGGGTGGCGAGCATCGCGCCGTAGAAGGCCATCGCACCGACGAACTTGCCGACCACCACCTCGATCTCGGTGATCGGGGCGGTCATCAGGGTCTCGATGGTGCCGCTTCGCAGCTCTTCGCTCATGAGCCTCATCGTGAGCATGGGCAGCACGAGGGCGAGGATCAGGATGATCCAGAAGTCGAACAGCGTCCGTAGCGATGCCTCCGCTCCCGGCTGAAATGCGCCGATCCCGAACACCAGCCCGGACGTGAACAGAAAGATCGCTATAACGACGTACGCGATCGGCGAGAGGAAGTACGCGCCGAGTTCGCGTCTAGCCATGGTCAAGATGTTTCCCATATCGTTCCCGTGCTCCTGCCGTGACAGTGGCATGTGGCCGGCGGCCTGCCGGATACCCACCGCTTCTACAGCGGGTGGCTCCGCTGCTGCTCCGCCGTGACCTTCACGAAGAAGTCTTCCAACGTGGCGCCTTCGAGCCGAATCTCCCGAAGCGACCACCCCTTGGACGTTGCCAACTTGAACAAGTCTTCACGGACGTCGTGGTCCGGCTTGGGCGAGACCGCCAGGCGTACCCAACCGTCGCTAGCGGTGACCTCGACATCCTGTACGCCGGGCAGTGCCTTGACGCCGGCGGCCATCTCGTCGGCGGGTCCTTTGATCTCGGCGATCACCCGTGCGTGGGCGCTGAACTGCTTCTGCAGTTCGTCGGTGGAGCCGCTCGCGATGATCTTGCCGGCTGCGATGATGATCGTGCGATCACAGGTCTGTTCGACCTCGTGCAGAATGTGCGAACTCAGCAAAACCGTGTGGCGCTCACCGAGCTCCTTGATCAGGCTGCGCGTCTCGCGAATCTGGTTCGGATCGAGCCCGATCGTCGGCTCGTCCAGCACCAGCACGTCCGGGTCGTGCAACATCGCGTCGGCCAGGCCGACACGCTGCCTCATGCCCTTGGAGAGGTGCCCGATCGGTCGACTGATGAAATCGCCCAGCCAACACCGGTCGGTGACGCGTTTGATGGCCTCGAGCCGCTGCGGCCTCTGCATACCGCGCAGCTTGCCACGGAAATGAAGGAACTCGTCGCCCCGCATCTCCGGGTAAAGTGGGGTATTCTCGGGGAGATAGCCGGTGCGACGCCGAGCTTCGAGCGATTGCTTGAAGACATCAAACCCGGCCACACTGGCCGACCCGCTCGTGGCCGGCTGAAAGCACGTCAGAATTTTCATCGTCGTGCTTTTTCCCGCACCGTTGGGTCCTAGGAACCCGACCACCCCGCCACGTTCGACGTGGAAGGAGATGTTATCCACGGCGAGTAGCGGGCCATACTTCTTGGATACGTTCTCTACGCGAATCATCGTGTTTTCTCAGTTTGGTTGCAGCTACAAAAAGCGGTGTCCCACTGCCTTCTGTGTCGCCCTACGGCTGCGATGAGCCGGGGAAAATACCATTGGGCGCCGAGACTTGTCAAGCCGGGGTCCGCCGTTGCGCGGGTTGACGTGAACGCTCGTCCCGAGGCCGCTTCTTTGTGGCAAACGGCGGAACTTGTAGGAGTTTGTCCGCCCGGACCAGTTCAGTCAGCGGTTTCGGCCTCGACCGTGGCCGGCGGTGCCTCTGCGGCGATGGGTTCGTCCAGGAATTCGCGCACGGCTCCCGCTACGACCTCGTGACCCGGCGGGGTCCAGTGCTGATCATAGGTATAGTAGACCTGCCGCCCCTCAGCAGCCGCCCGGCGGAGAGGCTCGGTGAGACTGACGAACGGAATACCCTCTCGATTGCACCAATCCGCGACGACCGACTCACGTGCTCCGGCATGCTCGATCAGCGTCGCAAGGAACTCCGCCGCGGGGGGCAATTGCTTCTTGTACTGCAGTGCGAGGAACGCCCGCACCTTCTCCGCCGGCAAGCTATCCGCGACCATCGGCATGACGACGTGGGCCGTCACGGGTGCGTAGACCAGAATGAACTCGGCACCGGCCTCCCGGCACGCCGTGTGGAGATGTTCCAGGTTCCGCCGCGTGTTGAGCCAGTATCTGTGTACGGCGAACTCATCACGGCTCGCCATCATGTCGCGGAGTTGCTTCGGGGCGAATGCGTAGTGCTTGGCATCCGCACCGTCAGGGATCGCGATGGGAAGCCAATCCAACACCTCGGCTCCGTCGACCTGCCAGTCGCTTCCCATCGGTCCGAACAGGTCGATCAGCGCCTCATCCATCATGCCGAGCAACGGCGACTGCTTGAAGTACTTTTTCATTCGAGCCGAGAAACTCGGTTTTTTGCCCTTGCTGTCCGACTTTGCGGACCGGAAGTCGTTGCCCTCGTACAGGCAACACACGACGTAGCGTGGCTTCAGCGGAAGGCCGTATTCCTTCAGCGATTCGAGATAGTGAAGCGGGCTGTAGCCGCTCATGCCGAGGTTGTAGACGGTCAGCCCGCTCGTCGCGGCGAGCCTCGCAGCCCACGTGTGCTCATCGGATACGCTCGAACCTTCCGCGAACGAGTCGCCCAGGACGACCACATCGTAGCTATCGAGGGCTGTCTGGTTGCGGAACCCGCGAGCGTCAGCGTGGAGTTCGCATGCAACCGGCGGATATCCCGGCGGCGCGTTCGGGAAGCTCCTGGCCGCCTGGGGTTGATCCGCAAAGCTCACAGATGCTTCGAATTCGGGCGGACGGTGGTACGCCAGGCTGTCCCGCACATAGTGCTGCGCATCGGGCCTGCGGAGGATGAAGTCCACCGCAAACAACGTCGGCATCAGGAACATCAGCGTCGCGATCACCTGGAACCATCGCCGCTTGTAGGTCATGCCCGTCGACCAGTCGATGTAGAAGCTGACGAGCGAGATCACGAGAACGCCCAGGTTGATGTAGAGGTGTTCCCGTGAATAGCGACCTAAAAGCGTGTGGCGGTCCCGCGCGATGTTCTCGACGACATCGCTGGGGATGATCCACACGAGGAGGTTGCCGAGGATGACGACCGCGAGCCAGATCTTCTGTCGGGCAATTAGCTTCATTGGGTCCTTCCCACGCCGGGGATTGTGCTGTCTACGCGGTGGGGCGGTCAAGAGGGCGGTGTGCCGGGCGCCTCGGTCGACTGCTCCGCCCGGCTAATCCAGCCGCCACCGATCACAGCCTCTTCATCGTAGAACACGACCGCCTGGCCCGGCGTGATCGCACTCTGCGGCTCGTCGAAGATGACGCGTACGCGCCCGCCGTCGAGCGGATAGACCGTGGCGGGCCGAGCCCTGTGAAGATATCGAATCTGCACGTGTGAGCGGAACGGGGCTTGATCCACGTCGAGCAGGTAGCTGACCCGCTCCGCCAGCAACGCGGGCCTAAGTAGCTCGTCCTTCTCGCCGATTCGAAGTGTGTTATCCTCGACGTTCAACTCGACCACGTAACTCGGGTTGGGCCGCGATATGCCCAGCCCGCGACGCTGGCCGATCGTATAGTGAGCCAGGCCCTTGTGCCGCCCGACGACCGTTCCCTCATCATCGAGCACGTCGCCCTCGATGAAGGCGTCCGGCCGCCGCTCACGCACGACCCTGGCGTAGTCCTGATCCGGCACGAAACATATCTCGACGGAATCGGGCTTGTCGCGGTTGGGCAGATTGTACTTCGTGGCTAGCTCGCGAACCTCCGCCTTTTCCAATTCCCCGATCGGGAAGAGCACGCGATCAAGGACGGATTGGGCGATCCCGAACAGCACGTACGACTGGTCCTTCGAGCGGTCCCGGCCGCGCATCAGGACGTTCTCGCCGCTGCGGCGACCGACCCGGGCGTAGTGCCCCGTGGCGATGTACTTAGCGCCGACGGCGTCGGCATACTCCACGATCTTGCCGAATTTGAGTTGATCGTTGCAGACGACGCATGGGTTGGGCGTGCGGCCGCGGGCGTACTCGTCGGCGAAGTAGTCGATGATCCCGTCGAAGTCCTTCTCGAAGTTCAGGGCGTAGAACGGAATGTCGAGCATGCCGGCGACGAATCGTGCGTCCGCGGCGTCCGAAGCGCTGCAGCATCCCTGGTGCGTTCGGGCCGCTACCTCCGTACCGCAGGTTGCTTCCGGTTCGGGCGTGTCGGCTGCTCCGACGCGCATGAACAGGCCCATCACGTCGTAGCCTCGCTCTTTGAGTAGGCAGGCTGTGACGCTGGAATCTACCCCGCCGCTCATGGCGACGACCACTTTTTCACGGGTCTCGGAATTCATGTCACTTGCATTGTAGGAGCGTGTTCGTGACTTTGAAACGGGTGCCACCGACCCCACAGGTGCCACGGGCGCCACGGGTGGCTTGTCCACCCGAGCACGGGCGCCACTGGTGGCTTGTCCACCCGCGCGGGGTCCCACGGGTGGCTTGTCCACCCGAGCATGGGTGCCACTGGTGGCTTGTCCACCAGTGCGCTGACGCGCGCTGTCCGAGTCCGCACTGGCTGGCAAGCAGCAGCTTGCCCGTGAAAGGCGGGACATGAACACGGGCAAACAAGTTTGAGGCTGTCCGGCAATTGCAGCCCGTCGAGCATTCACGGAGTGCCGGCTGTCGCTACCAGGCTTGGCCCTGAAGGGGCCTGATAGCAAAAGCCCAGGGCAACGCCCTGGGTAACGCGGCGACGAGTCGCGTGTTAAGCCCTGAAGGGGCGCAATAGGGCATCCTTATGACGCCCCTTCAGGGCTCGAAGAACCCGTCTTGCGCTCTTTCCCCAGGGCGTTGCCCTGGGCTGGGGCTATTTCGCCCCTTCGGGGCTGAATTAGACGCGACATGCCACGGACCCATTCCGCGTTGACGTTGGCCTCGTCGGCTCTTGACGACAGGGCGGCAGGTCTGTCATCAATTCCCGGACAGCCTCAAACAAGTTTGCCCATGCCACCCCGCGGCCGGGGGCATCCTCAACCTGAGGCTCGCCGTGTGCCACCGCTCTCGAGCGGTGTGGGGACCGGCGAGAGCAGCGGATTCCGCCTGGTTTTGCCCTAGCTGGGCTCACTGGTAGAGTATGCACTCGGAGCATCAACCCGAGTTCATCCGACGTGAGGGGCGGCGTGGCACAAGCGGATCTGAAAGTCAGCGAACCCAAACCGAGCGCGCCGGCCGGCAAGGCCGCGTCGCTCACGCCCGCCATGCGCCAATACGTCGAGCAGAAGAAGCGCGTCGGTGATGCCATCCTGCTCTTTAGGATGGGGGACTTCTACGAAACCTTCTACGAAGACGCGGTCCTCTGTTCGAAGGTCCTGGGCATTACCCTCACGTCACGCAGCAAGGGCGAGAACCCGATCCCCCTGGCCGGCATTCCCTACCACGCCCTCGACGGCTATCTGAAGAAGCTCGTCGACGCGGGCTACAAGGTCGCTATCTCCGAGCAGATCGAAGACCCGAAGCAGGCCAAGGGGGTGGTGAAACGCGACGTGGTCCGCGTCGTGACAGCCGGCACCCTGACCGACGAGTCGCTGCTCGACGAGCAAGACGACAACGTGCTCGCGGCCATCTGCCTTCGCGGTGATGAAACGGGCTTGGCGCTGGTCGAACTGGCGAGCGGACGCTTTGAAACGATCGACCTGCCGCGCGATGCCTTGTTGGACGAACTGGTCCGCGTCAAACCCGCAGAGCTGTTGATCGATGACGAGCGGCATGGCGAGCCCGAGGCGGTCGCTGATGAGTTGCGTCAAATATGCGGCACGGCTTTCTCGCGACGCCCGTTGCACGAATTCTCGACCTTCCAGGCGGAGAAGTCGCTGCACGATCACTTCGAAGTATCGACCCTCGCCGGGTTCGGCTTTGCCGAGACCACCGGCTCGCTCGTCGCAGCCGGGGCGATTATCCAGTACCTCAACGAGACACAGAAGACCGCGCTGTCGCACATCGTCTCGATCAAGCGGCGTGTCGGCGGCGACCACCTGCAGGTCGATCACAGTAGTTGGCGGTCGCTCGAGATTGATCGCACGCTTCGAAGCGGCAGTCGCGAGGGCACGCTGCTTCAGGCGGTGGATCGAACGGTACACCCGATCGGCGGTCGCAAGCTCCGCCATTGGCTTCGCATGCCGCTGCTCGATGAAGCGGCGATCACGGCTCGCCAAGACGCGGTTCAGTACATCGTCGACAATGAAGCGGTCCGCACGAGCGTGCGCACGCGGCTCAAGGCGACGGCTGACGTCGAGCGAATCGCGGCTCGCGTAGCACTGTCACGGGCGACGCCGCGCGACCTGATGGGATTGGGCAAGACGCTCGAAGCGCTCCCGTCTTTCATTCAGGACCTGCGCGAGTCGCGCGTGGCCTTCCTTGCCGCGGTCGCGGACGGTTGTGAGGGGCTGGACGACCTCGCCGAGCTACTTGGCGAGGCGATTTGCGACGATCCACCGGCCACGCAGCGGGACGGAGGCTATATCGCGGACGGCTTTGACGCTGAGCTGGATCGTCTGCGGTCGATCCGCACTAGCGGGCAAGGATGGCTCGCGGAGTACCAACAGCGTGAGATCGAGCGGACGGGCATCGCCTTCCTGAAGGTCGGGTTCAACCGTGTGTTCGGCTACTACATCGAGATTCCCAACAGCGGACGGGACAAGGTCCCCGTCGAATACGTGCGCAGGCAGACGGTCAAGAACGCCGAGCGCTACATCACGGAGGAACTGAAGAAACACGAGACCGACGTGCTGACGGCTGAGGAACGCGCCAACTCGTTGGAGCTGCAACTGTTCGAGCGCGTGCGAGGCGCCGTGGCCGAGCGTCTGGAATCGCTCTTGCGCGTGGCGGATGCGGTGGGGCGGCTCGACTGCGTCGCCGGCCTGGCGGCGCTCGCCGTGGAACGCCGCTACGTGCGGCCCGAGGTTGTGGACGACGGACGCCTGGAGATCGTTGACGGGCGGCATCCCGTGCTGGATCAGACGCTCGGCGACGATTTCGTCCCGAACGACACGGGCATGTCTCTTCCGGGTGACTTCGTGTTCGTCATCACCGGCCCGAACATGGCCGGTAAGAGCACGTACATCCGCCAGGTCGCGCTCATCGCGTTGCTCGCGCAGATCGGCTCGTTCGTGCCGGCTCGGCGGATGGTGTTTTCGCTTGTGGACCGCATCTTCGCGCGTGTCGGGGCGTCGGACGAGATCATGCGCGGCCAATCGACCTTCATGGTCGAGATGACCGAGGCTGCGAACATCCTGCACAACGCGTCCGAGCGGTCGTTGATCGTGCTGGACGAACTGGGCCGCGGTACGAGCACGTTCGACGGCCTTTCGCTGGCGTGGGCGATCACCGAACACCTGGCGAGCGAGATCAAGTGTCGCTCGCTGGTGGCGACGCACTATCACGAGATGACGGAGCTTTCGCAGCTATTGACCGGCGTGCGGAACTACAACGTCGCGGTACGTGAGCATCCGGCCGAAAGCGGGCAGGATGACGGGATCATCTTCCTGCACCGCATCGTCGAGGGCGGCGCGAGTAAGAGTTACGGCATCCACGTCGCCAAGCTAGCGGGTGTGCCGCGCGGCGTGATCAGTAGAAGCCGCGAGGTCCTTGATGAGTTACAGCGCGGTTTCGAGCGAGAGGCCAAGACGCCGCAACTGACCCGCAAAAAGACCAAAGACGACGCACAACTCACCTTGTTCAAGGAGCCGGGGGAAGAGCTCCTCGAAGAACTCGGAGCCGTCAGCCCGGACGAACTGACACCGCTCGAGGCGCTGAAGCGGCTGGCTGCGTGGAAGGAGCGGTTCGGGCGGTGAGTGAGCAGGCGGAACTCCAGACGGTAACCGATGAGGTTGCCCCCGCGCAGCGCAAGCGACGGAGCCTGTCACATGCCGTGGCCGCCAGAGCCGCGCTCGTCGTCGCGATCGGATACGCCTACTTCGCCTACGCCTGCTTGGGGCCGGGCGACCTCGAGGCGATCGGGCCGACTTATGTATCGCTGTGGTATGCGGCATTCCTGGCTCGCACGTTCATGTTTCATGCGGGGCTGGCCTTCGTAGCTGTCGCGGGGCTGGTGTTGGTTTTCCGGCGGTTTCGGCTATTGCTGCTTTGCGTTCCCCTCGTGGTCGCAGGCGTGGGACCGGACGTGCTGAAGGTTTGGCCGGGTTCGGTAGCTGCTGGAGGGGCCGACTTCAGGCTCATGTCGTTCAACCTGATGTACACACACACCGACGCGGCCCCGCTTGTCGATGAGGTGGTTGCCGCCGACGCCGACGTAGTGTTGCTTCAGGAGTATACGCCGCTGTTTCACGACGCGTTCAAGCCGGCGATGCGCCGTCGCTATCCCTACTCGATTTGCCAACCTGCTGAGGATGCTTTCGGGGCGGCGATCTATTCGAAGCTGCCTTTCGTAGAGGGCTCGCGGCGTGCTGGTGCGGTGGGCCTTGGCGTGTTGGCGGCGCCGTGCGTGACTTTGCGCGCCGAGGGCCGTGACATCGCGCTTTACAATGTGCATCTGGTGCCGCCGCGTCATTCGCTATTGCCGTACATGCGGCGGCAGTTTGCGGAGTTGTCGCGTGAGGTGCGAGACGAGAAGGGATCGACCATCGTGGCGGGGGATTTCAACTTCAACGGCCGATCGAGAATGAACCGCGCCATGCTCGAACTCGGGCTTTTTGACGCTCACGAGTCGGCAGGTGTCGGGAGAGGGACCACATGGCCCAACAGAGGGCCGCTTCGCCACCTGCCCGGCGTACGGATCGATCAT
>JAJDDX010000292.1 GCA_029260055.1 Phycisphaerae bacterium | reverse complement strand
TATCGAAGCACGATGTTCAGTCCGCTGCTCGCCGCCGGCGCCGACGTGAACGCTCAGGATACGAACGGGCGTACCCCGCTGCACGACGCGGCGGCGGTCAAGCACCCCGCGGCCGTCAAACTACTGCTCGCCAAACGTGCGAAAGTGAATGCCACCGACAAGACAGGGCAGTCACCGCTGCATATGGCCGCCAAGAGGTTCCGAACGGATAACGTCAAGTTGCTGCTGGAGGCCGGAGCCGAGGTCGACGCGCGAAATGCCAAGGGCGCGACGCCGCTGATCGTGGCGTCATCCGCCGGCCCGGAAAACGTCAAAGAAGTGGACAAGCTGCTCACCGCGGTCGGCAAGGCACTCATCGAGGCCGGGGCGGATGTAAACGCCGAAGATGCAGCGGGCATAAGTGCACTGGCCCGCGCCGTGAAGATGAATCACGAGGAACTCGCGGCGATGCTTCGAAGCCACGGAGCCACGGAGTAGCGCCGTCGGCTTTTCCGGCGGACGCCGAACCGAACTTACTAGGCCGAGTCCGGTTTCGCAGAGTCGTCGTTGCCCGCACGGCTTCGCTCTGGACCCACGGGTTGCGACCCGCGCAGTTGCTCGATCATGCGCTGCTTGATCGGCATGCAAACGTCGATGCCGGCATCCGTCACGGCGTTGGGGCGGACAGCCGCCCAGGCCGCGAAACCGCCGCCCTCGAGATGGACCATTGTGGGCCTGCCGGTCGGCGAGAAGAGGTTGTCGAAGCGATCGCGCAGCCTCCCGGCTCGGCAGACCACTTTCTGGCCATCCACGTAGAGGCTGGCCTGATACCGGAACAGTTTCGCATCAACGACGACCGAGGCTCTGCGATTGTAGAGTTCGGCGCCCAGCTCCCGGCAGGCGGCGTGAGACTGCACCGCCGTCGCGTAGGCCACACCGCATCCTTCCACAACACGACGCACCCCGTTGAAAAAGCCCTTTTGGGGCTCGGCGAAGCTCTCGTCGGGTGCTTCCGGCGGATGACGGAACGCCTCGCGCGCCGCTCGCCAACCGAATGCGAACCGGCCGCGCAGGGCGCCCGGTCGTCGAACCTCGCCTGAGTCGACTTCACCTTCGTCTACCGGCGCTGCGCCCCGCAGTCTGGCAAAGCCTGTGGAAACCGCACAAAACAGGCGGTCGCAAGCATGACGCCATCGGCGCCCGGCCTCCCGCGTGGTGTCGGCGTCATCGGCGTCGTGTTCGACATCGAGCGAGCCGGCTTTCTCGGCAAACGTCAGCCCGATTCGATAACCCTGGTCGCAACGTTGCGAATGAGCGACGAGGGCGAAGCCGTAGTTTCGCTCTCCGGTCTCATCCTGGAAGGCAAAGCACAAGGCTGCTCCGGAGGGCAACGGGAAACCGAGTTGAACGCCTAGTCCGTCCGCCGAGATGTCGAGGAACGGCGCGCGTCGGTTCACCGGCACATCGCGACCGTCAAAAGCGTAGGAGACCAAAAACAGCGGCCCGACATCGCCGGTGTCGACGCGCGGTGTGCCCCGACGCCCGCGGCCGTCAGGCTGATCCGGCTGCCATTGCGAGAAAGCCTTATCGAGAAGTTCTGCCAGCTCGACGTTCGAGGCACAGCCGGTAAGATCGAGTCGCTTCAAGATGCTCATGTAGCCTTCCTTCCCATTCGCCTAACCCGGCTGCGGCGCGGCCTATCCCCACGGCGTGACGTATGCACACGCGCGGTGCACGCCCTGCCGCGCTGCCGTAATCGCCCAGTATCAACGTGCGATACAAACGGGAGTGCGTCAAACGTCTGGCACTATCGGACGTGTGGACCTGTGGAGAACCAGCGGCAAACGCGGCTCGCGGGGTGCGGAATTACCCGCAGCAGGAAGAACGGCGGGAGCGAACCGGGGCCGGTAGTGCGGCCTCACCGCGCTTTGTGGCCGATTCGAGCGGGCGAGAAGAAGTCGAGGGCGGCTCGCCGTCGGCGAGGCCGCCCTCGATTTGAAGGGGTCCACGTATTCGTTATCGGGCTTCGGGCCGCCGCTAGTTACAGGGCAGCGCGCAACCGCCGGTTGCGTAACCCAGGCCCTGGAAGCCCATCACCGTACGGTTGATGTCCTCGAAGTTGATGTCCTGGTTGGGCACACACGGGTCGGTGTCCATCGATTCCATCGCCGCCCGCGAGAAGTTCCCCTGGAACCCCTCGACCACGAGGCTGATGTCCTGGAAGTTCACCAGGCCGTTGTGATCCACATCACCCCAGAGCCAGGTCGTATCGCCGACGGACGCCGTCACAAGGCCGCCGGGAAGCTCCGCACGAATCTGATACAAGGCCGACGGGATGAGTTCGGCACCGCGGACGTGCGCCGCGCCCCATACGTCGGGCGTCTGATAGACCGGCGAAGCTCCGAGCGTACCGTCAGCCTGGACGTAAGTAGACACGCACGCGACATCCGGATCGCCCGGATCACCGCCGACCCAGATCGCGACCGGCACCGTCGAATCAACGGGCAAAGCCGCCACTCCGAGGTACCTGGCGCCTTCGGCGACCGCGGTCGGAGCCGCAATCTCGCACTCGTCGGGCACGTCGTTCACGTTGGCATCGCCGGACGCACCGCTATCCAGGTCGCAACCGTCAAGCGTACCGTTCGTGTTGCAGTCGGCACACGCGGGGTCGCCGCCGCAACCGGCCATCTCGCAGCCATCGGGCACGCCGTCGGCGTTGCAGTCGGCGGCGCCGCCGGCAATGTCGCAACCGTCGGGAACGCTGTTGCCGTCGCAGTCGCTGCACGCGGGATCGCCGCCACAGCTCGCGAGTTCGCACTCGTCCAACATGCCATTGGCATCGCAGTCGGCCTCGCACCCGTCGGGCACGGCGTTGGCGTTGCAGTCCGCACAGGCCGGGTCGCCGCTGCAATTGGCGATGTCCTCGGCGTCATCGATACCGTTGCTGTTGCAGTCGTCGATGCGCGGCGTGCCGCACCAATCCAGCACCGTCGTCATGAGCGCCAGTCGGTCCGCCTCGGCTACGGCCTCCCACGGGAAACCCCAGAAAGTCGAACGGTAAACGCCGTCGTCCTTGTTGACCGCCGCGTTGCCCGCGTTACCCGAGAATGCGAGTTCCGCCGCACCGTTCGGGCTGATGCGGTCGCTGAAGTCGCTGAAGGGATAGGACAGAGAGAACGGCCCGAGCCCGCCGAACACCGATCCGGCTCCAGTCACGGTCGACTGGCCCACATCGCTCGAGGCCGAACTCACGCCGAGGTAGTTCTGCATGAAGCTCGTCAGGCCTCGATCGTAGTAGTAGTCCTGGGCGCTGATGAACAGGCATCCGCCGCCGTCGAGGAAGCTCCCGAGCGCCGACTCGCCCGCCGAGCCGGGGCCGGACGACCCGCCGAACTCGTCACCGGTGAACCAGATCACAGTGCCATACTGTGCCAGCGTGGCGGCGTCCGGCTCGTTGTCGGAGTTGTTGGTATCCCACACGTCGTAGACCTGCCCGATCGCATCGAGCGTGGCGGTATAGGTACCGCGAACGTTGGGCCCGTTGTCGTCGTCGTCCACCAGCAGCAGCGGCAACTGATCGCGCGTCGTGAAACTGAAGACCGCCGAGTCGTTGCCGGCACCACAGATGTTCACCGCACGCATACGCCAGTAGAACGTGCTGAGCACGTCCAGCGTGACCGCCGCCGTGTGCGTCGTCTCCGTCAGACCCGACGCGGAGTCGATGATGTTGGTAAACGCCGCGTCCGTAGCGAGCTCGAACTCGTAAGTCGCCGCCTGCGCCGCAGCCGTCCATTCGAACACCGGACGAGCGGAGACATCGACGGCACCGTCGGTCGGCGAAGTCAACGTCACATTACCCGCCGCGGCAGTGTAGATCGACAGGCCGACGGCCGTCTCGCGGGTGATCGTCGGAGCCGTGCCGGTAATCGCAATCGAGTAATCCCCGGCGGACGCGGCGCCTGTCCCGCTGATGGTCATGACGCTGGTGCCGGGCGGAGTCACCGGGTTCACGCTGAAGCTCACCGTCGTGCCCGCGGGCTCGCCGGCCGCGGAGAGCGTGACCGGATCGGTGTAGCCCATCACCTGCGTCACGTCGATCGTGTACGCCGCGTCATCCGGAGCGCAGATGGTCGCGTCACCCGGCGTGGCCGAAAGCACGAATCCGGGCTCCAAAGCACAGTTGTAGCAGACCAGGGAGAAGTCCTGATCGGTCGTGTCGCCCACGCCTGGGATGGCGTCGGAGTTGATGTCGGATGCCACGACGCGGATGGTCGCCCCACCCGGTGCTGTCGGACCGAGCAGGACGCCCTCGGTGTTGTTCTTGTTGTCCGCCGTGCCGCCGGAGATGGACCAACCACTAGCACCGAAGTGGTTACCGTAATAGGTCGTACCGCCCACGTCGACGAGCAGATCCAGGTCGTTGTTCCACGCCGGCGACGAGCCGCCGAGCCCGTGGCCCGGCGCGTCCGTCCAGACCAGCATGATCCTCATCGGCTCCGCCGGGTCCTGCGGCGAGACGGTCGTCTGCCACTCCTCACCGGTGTTATCGAAGACGATCGGGTCATCGAAGTATCGAACCGCGACGGCCGGATCGACCACCGCTTC
>JAJDDX010000291.1 GCA_029260055.1 Phycisphaerae bacterium | reverse complement strand
ATCGTCGGACACGCCCATCCCGAGGTCGTCACCGCCGTCCAGCAGGCAGCCGCCAAGGGCCTGAGCTTCGGGGCGTGCTGCGAGGCCGAGGCCCAGCTCGCCGACATCATCGTCGGCGCCCTGCCGTCGGTGGAGATGGTCCGACTGGTCAACAGCGGCACCGAAGCCACCATGAGCGCGATCCGCCTGGCTCGGGCAGCCACCGGACGAACCAAGGTCATCAAGTTCCTGGGCTGCTATCACGGCCACGTCGACGCCCTACTGGTCGCAGCCGGCTCCGGGGCGGCCACCTTCGGCAAGCCCGACTCAGCAGGCGTGCCTGAGTCCTACGCCGCCGCAACCCTGCTGGCTCCCTACAACGATCTGGCCGCCGTCGAGAAGATCATGGCGGCTGAGGGCTCGGACATCGCGGCTCTGTTCGTCGAGCCGATCGCAGGCAACATGGGCTTTGTCGAGCCGGCACCCGGCTTCCTGGAAGGCTTGCGAGCGCTGTGCGACAAACACGGCACGCTGCTGGTCTTCGACGAGGTGATGACCGGCTTCCGCGTAGCCTGGGGCGGATACCAGAACATCTGCAAGATCACGCCCGACCTGACCTGCATGGGCAAGGTGATCGGCGGCGGCATGCCGGTAGCAGCCTACGGCGGGCCGCGGAAGATCATGGAGCAACTGAGCCCGCTGGGCCCCGCCTATCAGGCCGGCACGCTATCCGGCAACCCGATCGGCATGGCCTGCGGCATCGCCACGTTGAACCTGTGTCAGGCTGACGGCTTCTACGAGGACCTCGCCCGCAAGACGGCGCGGCTCGCGACAGAGCTGAAAGCGAAAGCGGACGCCACGGGCTTCCCGCTTCAAACCGGTTCGTGCGGCGGCATGGTCGGCATGGCGCTGAGCGACAAGCCCGTGCGTAACTTCGACGACGCCCAGGCGTGCGACCACAAACGCTTCGGCGAGTTCTTCGGCAAGATGCTCGACCGCGGCGTCTGGCTGCCGCCGTCGGGCTACGAGGCGATGTTCGTGTCGGCCATGCACGGCGACGAGCAGATCAACAACATCATCGAGGCGGCCGGCGAGTGCTTCGCGGAGATGTCATCATGAGCCGTTTACGTGTCGGCACGCGCGGGAGTGCTCTGGCCCTCTGGCAGACGAACTGGGTCTGCGATCGCCTGCGCGAAGCCCATCCGTCGCTCGAGATCGAGCAGATCATCATCAAGACCCACGGCGACGTAGCGCTCAACGAGCAGTTCGGCGGCGATTGGCCAGTCGGCGCGTTCGTCAGCGCCCTCGAAAACGCGCTGATCGAAAAGAGCGTCGACTTCGCCGTCCACAGCTTCAAGGACCTGCAGACCGCGGTCACGACCGGATTGGTCATCTCGGCCGTCCCGAAGCGCGAGATCGTCAACGATGTATTGCTGACCGCCAAGCCGTTCGACCTGGACAACGTGCCGGCCGGCTACCGCATCGGCACAGCCAGTCCGCGGCGCTCGGCACAGGTGCGGCGCTACATCGGCGCGGAGATCGTCCCGATCCGAGGCAACGTGCAGACGCGCGTCGACAAGATCGAAAAGGAAGGGCTCGACGGCGTCGTGCTCGCAGCCGCCGGGCTCAAACGACTCGGCATTACCTATCCCAACATGACGGAGCTGCCGTCCGATCGCTTCGTGCCATCGCCGGCGCAGGGCGCGCTGGCCATCCAGACGCGCGCGGACGACGAAGCCGCGGCGATCATCGGCGTGCTCAACGACGCCGTGTCGCGCCGAGCCGTCGAGGCGGAACGCAGCTTTCTGACGCGGATCAACGCCGGCTGCCATACGCCGGTCGGTGCCCTCGGTGAGATCGACGGCTCGACGGTGACCTTGAGCGGGCAATTGTTCGACGACCCCGGTGTCAAGATGGTCGAGGGCTCGGAGACGGGCGACGACCCGATTCAGGTCGGCATTCGCTTGGCCGATCGCCTTGTGGCGGCACTGAGCGGCTAGCAACTGGGTGCCACGGACAAGCGCGTGGGTGCCACTGGTGGCTTGTCCACCAGTGCGGAGTCGCATGACTTTCGACCCCCCTCCGGTCCCCCCTTGTTAAGGGGGAAGCTCGGCGGGTGCCACGGACAAGCGTAGCTTGTCCGTGCCGAAATCGTGAGAACACGGGCAAATCCCGGCGCGCCGGGACCCATGCCACCCCGACGGACACATGAGGCGACGGCATGAAGGTCTGGGTCACACGCGATGAACCGAACGACGGACCGCTCTCGACGGCACTCCGGCAAGCCGGACTCGAGGTACTGTACGCACCAGTCCTCACACGCAAGATCCTCACCGACGCAGCCGACGACATCGCTCAACTTACCGAATCCGACTGGCTTGTTCTGACTAGCGTCTACGCGGTCGAGGCGATCGCCGCTGAGCCGGCCGGCCGGCCGCGCGTCGCCGTCGTCGGCGAGGCCACGAACAAAGCCGCTGTCGCCAAAAGCCTCCGCGTCGAGCACATGGCGTCGGACGGAACGGGCAAGGGGCTGTTCAAGGAACTCCGCGACATGGTTCTGACCGGCAAGGTGTGCTATCCGCGTTCGTCCCTCGCCGCAAAGCCGCAGCCGTGGGATGGCGTCGAGTTGATCAGCCCGGTCCTCTACGAAACCGTCCCGCGTCCGTTCGATCGATCAGTGATCGATGAGGCTGACGTGGTCAGCGTGGCGAGCCCGTCCGCGGTCAAAGCCGTCGGTGACGTGGACATCCCCTTCGCCAGCATCGGACCGACTACATCGGAAGCGATCCGCAAGCTAGGAAAAGAGCCGTGGGTCGAAGCGCCTCAGCGCAGCTTCGAGTCACTCGCAGCCGCCATTCGCGATCACGCGAGCAAGCTAGACTAAGCCCTCGCGCCACCACCTCGCGTAATCGAGCGCAGCATACGTGAAAATGATGTCCGAGCCCGCACGAGCCAGCGCGGTCAGCGACTCCATCATGCACTCTTTCTCGTCGAGCCAGCCGCGCTCGGCCGCCGCCTTGATCATCGCGTACTCACCGCTCACGTGGTAGGCCGCGATCGGCAGCGTCGTCTCCGCACGAAGCCGTGCGATGATGTCCAGATAGGGCAGGCCCGGCTTGACCATCATGATGTCGGCACCTTCCGCCTCATCGAGCATCGCCTCGAGCGACGCCTCACGCGTGTTGGCCGGGTCCATCTGATAGGTCTTCTTGTCCTTCGGCACGTCCGGCGCGTCGACCGGAGCCGATTCGAGCGCCTCGCGGAAAGGACCGTAGAAGGCAGACGCGTACTTCGCGGTGTACGCCAGGATGGCTGTATCGGTGTGCCCGGTATCGTCCAGCGCTGCACGAATCGCCGCCACGCGCCCGTCCATCATGTCCGACGGCGCGACCATGTCGGCCCCCGCCTCCGCGTGCAAAACCGCCATCTTCGCAAGCACTTCGCACGTCTCATCGTTGAGGATGACGCCGTTACCGACCAGCCCGTCGTGCCCCAGACTGGAAAACGGGTCAAGTGCGATGTCGGTAATCACACACGCCTCGGGCAGCGCCTTCTTGATCGCCCGCACCGACTGGCAGTCGAGGTTCTCCGGATTCAACGCCTCCGTCGCCTCGGGTGTCTTCAGCGATGCCTCGACAGCCGGGAAGATCGCGAACGCGCGAACGCCCAGCTCCATCGCCTGCTCGCATTCCGCGATGGTCCGGTCGATGGTCAGCCGAGACCGGCCCGGCATCGCGTCGATCGGCTCCTCGCGATTGTCCCCCGTCATGATGAACTGCGGAAGGACGAGGCGGTCCGGCGTCAAATGCGTCTCTCGCACCAAACGGCGAATGGCGTCGGTACGGCGCATTCGGCGAGGACGGCGATCCGGGGCGAGCCAATCGGGCGACGTAGTCATCTAGCTACTCCTGCTTGTTGTCGCGAGAGTCGTGGGTCTTCGATCAAACCGCTTGCCAGCATACCATCAAACAGCCCCCGAACCGACAGCCTCGGCGCCGGCGCGGGATACCGCGGCGATCAGCTTCGTCGCGAGTTCGCTCGCACTGCGTACGCAGTCATTGAGCGACACGCCGTCGAGGTAGTTGCCGTTAAGGTGAAGGCCGGGCTTAGTGGCCACAAGGCCCCGGAGCTTCTCGATCTTCTCGGTGTGCCCGCGGTGATACTGCGGAATCGCCGCGCTGTACCGGCAAATGTCGATCAACGTCGGCTCGCCGCTGACATCGAGTAACCCGCGCAGCGAATCGAGCGACGTACTCACCAGATCGTCGTCGGTCCGCTCGACAGCCCCCGGGTTGCGAGCGCCGCCGATGAACACGCGGATCAATCGGCTGTCATCCGGCGCGTGGTGCGGAAAGATGCTGTCGGCCCATAGCACGCCCATGAGCGGGAACTCGGTTTCGTGGTGCGGGACGAGGAAGCCGTAGCCTTCCATCGGGTGACCCACATCGCTTTTTTTGAACCCGAGGTTCAGCACCACGAGCGACGAGCTTTCGATCGAATCGAGGATCGTGCCGGCCCCCGCAACGAGCGGCGAGATGAGCCGGCTGGTCTCCGGCGCCGGCGACGACATCACCAGATGGCGACACTTGATCGTCGTCGAGTTGCCCTCGCCATCGCGGTAGTCCACTTCGTACCCGTCATCAACTTGTCGAATCGCCTCGACCTTCGAGTTGACCAGCAGGTCCGAGCCCAGCGATCGCCCCAGTGCATCGGTCAGCGCCCCGAGGCCGCCGTCGATGCTGACCAGCCCCTTGTACTTCTTCTTGTGCCGTTTCTTCTTCGGTCCGAAGGCCTTCTTGAGACCATAGCCGATGAGGCTGCGTGCCTGGCGATCCACGTCAGCCACCGGCGGGAAACACGCCTTGAGGCTCAGCTTGCGAATGTCGCCCGCGAAGATCCCGGCGATGACCGCGCTGATCATCGTGTCCGACACATCCTTGCCGAACCGACGGATCGCGACCTGCTCGATCGTCTCTTCCTCGTCGCGCGCACGCCCGCTCAACATCAGCCCGGTCATCAAACCGAACTTGCCGCCCAAACTCAACATGGGCGTCGTAAGCAGTGCGACCGGATTAGTGGGAACACACATCAAGCGACCGCGACGATAGATATAACGCTTACGGGCGGCCGGGCTCGCCGTGACCACGCCAACTTCGTCCGCCACGCTGTCCAGCAGACCTTCGAACGCCGGATCGCGGACCATCACGTTGAACGGCCCCTTCTCCAAAACGAAGCCGTCGCGCAGTTCGGTCCGAGTACACCCGCCGACGCCGTCGCTCGCTTCGATGAGAGCCAGGTCCACGCCCGCACGGTGCAGGTGCCAGGAGAGCGTCAATCCGCTGATTCCGCCGCCGACTACGACGACTTCTTTGGTGATGGGGTTCACGACTGTTACTCCACGGTAGTGGTCGTGGTTGCAGGTCGAGGCAGAACCATGCGGCTCGCCTCGATCAGTCGAGACACGTTTTCGGGCGGCGTATCCTTCAGGAGGCCATGTCCTAAGTTAAGGATGTGCCCCTGATGGCCGCCCGCTGCAATGCACTTACGCACAGCCTCATCGATATCGCTCGCCGTCGTGGCCGAGTCCGCGAGCATATAGTTGTCCACATTGCCCTGGAACGCAACGCGGTCGCCGAATTGCTTCTTCGCTTCAGCCAAGTCCACCTTGGAGGACACACTAAGCACATCGGCTCCGGAAGCTACCATCAGGTCCACGGCTACCTGGTCTTTCGCGAAGAGGATCCTCGGGACCTTGTCGCCGAGCTTCTCGAAGATGCGAACATGGGTAGGCAGCGCGAACTCTTCATACTCTTCCCGCGAGATGACGTCAGCCGTCGACTCGAACAACTGAACCGCATCCACACCGGCTTCGATTTGCAGCGCGAGGTAATCCGCCGTCATGTCCGCGAGCTTTTCGAGCAGTCTGCGGAACAGTGCCGGATCGTCCTTCATCATCGCCCGCGAGTGCTCGGGATTCGTGCCGGGGCTCTTGCCCTCGATCATGAAGAAGGCCAGCGTAAGCGGCGCCCCTGCAAAGCCCAGAAGCGGCAGATCGCCGGCAAGTGCGTCACGCACCAGGCCGAGCGTCTTCGGCACGTAGGCGAGTCCGCTGCTCGGATCGAAAGGCGTCAGCGCGTCGACATCGCTCGCCGTTCGAATCGGTGAATCGAGAATCGGGCCCGGGCGAAAGACGAACTTCGCGCCCAGCGGCTCGAGCGGCGTCAGGATATCCTGAAAGAAGATGATCGCATCGACGCCGAAGCGCTTGGGTAGCAGGGAGATCTCCGCCGCCACATCCGGCGTGCAAAACGCCTCCTCCAGCGGAAGGTTGACCTTCTCGCGCAGCGCCCGATACGCAGGGTCGAACCGCCCGGCTTGCCGCATAAGCCAGACCGGTGTGCGCTCGGTGCGCTCGCGCCTCGCGGCACGGATGACGAGATCGTTCTTGAGCATGGCCCGTTCCGTTCGTTATGCGTTCGCGGAGAAGCAGTTCTTATCGCCCACGCGGTACGCGTCGTCATCGAGGTACGCGTCGAACGGCGCCGCCACGGTCCGTAGCAACACACGACCGAGCGGCATCGTCGCGCGGATAGCCCCGTTGGACTGCAGGATCACGAGGCCGTCACGCTGAAGCTCTTCCATAATCGTCAGCTCGCGGGCGAAGTAATCCGCAAAGACGATACCGAATTCCCTCTCGATCGGTTCCGGCCGAATCTCAGCAGTGCAATAGAGCTCACTGATGACGGCCTGGCGGATTCGATCGTCGTCGGAGAAGCGCTTGCCGCGGACGACCGGCAGCTTTCCGGATTCGACGCACGCTATGTAGTCCTCTGACTCGCGCATGTTCTGAAGGAAGCCGATGCCCGCAAGGTGACCAATGGACGACGCCCCCACACCGATCAAGTCCAGACCGCCGCCGGTAGTCATGCCCTGGAAGTTCCGCTGCAGCGTACCCTCCTCCATCGCCTGGGCGAGGCCTTCTTCGGACTTGGCGAAGTGGTCCAGCCCGATGAAGTCGAAGCCGGCGGCCCCGAAGAGCTCGACGCCGGCCATGAACATCTCCAGCTTGACTTCGCTGTCGGGCAGCTTCGTGTAGTCCATCCCTCGCTGCGTGGCGATCTTCTCGGGAATCTGGGCGTAGTGGTAATACGCCACACGATCCGGCGCCAAAGCGATCGCCTGCTCGATCGTGTCCCGCACGGTCGCCGGCGTCTGATACGGCAAACCGTAGATCAGATCGAAGTTCACACTCTCAAACCCCAAGGCCTTACACACCGACACCGTCTCACGGACCATCTCGTACGGCTGTATCCGCCGCACGTGCATCTGCACCTGCTCCGAGAAGTCCTGCACCCCCAGCGAAACCCGATTGAACCCAGCCGCCCGCAACGCCTGAAGCTTGTCCGGCGGCGCCGTGCGCGGGTCGATCTCCATGGCGATCTCGGCATCCGGCGCCACGTCGAACAGGTCGTTGATCTTCCCTTGAAGGCGTTGGATCTGTTCCGAAGAAAGATAAGTCGGGCTGCCGCCCCCCCAGTGGATCTGTCGAACCACACGGCGGCTGCCGACCACACTTGCCATACGATCGAGGTCCCGCTCGATCGCCGATAGATACGCATCCACGCGGTCAGCCGCGCCGGCGACGTTCTTCTTCAGGATCACACGGGTGCACGCGCAGAACTTGCACAAGGCCTCGCAAAAAGGAATGTGCAGGTAGAGCGACAGCCCGTTGTCTTGCTCACGCTTGTTGCTGTCTTGAAGCATCGCCAGCGCGCCGTCCTCGTCCATGTCGTTCCAGCCGGTCGGCATCGGATACGATACGTGCCGCGGCAGTGACAGGCCTGAGTAACGACGAAAGACCTCGAGATCAACGATGCTATTCGGTGCGATCATGATGCGCTCCTCCCGGCCGTCTCGATTCGGACGTCCACGCATAGGCCCTTGGCCCGGCGGGGGCAATCCCCGCATTGATCCGGCGTCGGCTCGACAGCGACCTTGCACTGCCACCGCGCCGCGTTGGCTACGATCCACTCTTCCGCTTCAGCAACGGCCGTCGTGAAATCCTCTTGATCGCACATCTCGTCGCCGTACGCCACGACGGCGGCATCGAGCGTTGCCGCATCCCACACCGTGACGCCTTCGAGCGTCTCCATGCCCGAGGTCGAGCCGAAGGTATTGAAGTCGATAATCAGAAGCGGCTTCTCGGTAAAATCGCGGCAGTCGCGAATCTGCTCCACGTCCAGCACGGGTTCGTTGTGATCAATGCCAAACACGACCACGTCGGCGCCCTGGACCACCTCAACCGCCGCACGCTCGCCGTAAGCTCCGACACGCACTCGCTTGCCGTTGCCGATCGCCTTGCGGAGTAGCTTCATTTGCCCGCTGCCGTGCCCGCGATAGACCAGCGTGATCGTCCGGGACGGCACTTCGAAACGACCTGCAAGCGTCGTAAGCACCGAACGCGATGTCGTCGATCCGCCGAAAACCGCGCATCGACTGTCCGCGAGGCTAAGCCCCGCCGCCTCGACAAGGCGAGCCATCGCGGCGTAGCAGTAACCGGGGTCAAACTCGCCCCATGCGGTCTCGCCGCGAAGCTGCTGTTCAGCCGACAATGCATCAGCAACCAACCGCTTGGTACGCCGGCCGGCTGTACCTGCTCGCTCGGAGACCCGGTGCGCCGTCTGCAACTGTTCGAGTATGTCAGTATCCCCGGGCAGCCCGCTGTTGAGCCCACCGGCTGTCCGCATCAGATGATGCCATGCCTCGGTCCCGACCAGCACGTTGACTTCAACGTCATCCGACTCGTCGACGTCGAAGAGCCGCGACTTCACCTGGGCGATCACGCTCTCACGCTGCACGTCGTCGGCGTCATCGGGCAGCCAACCGTAAAACTCGAAACGATAACAAGTATTGAATAGGAACCCGCCGGTCACGCCCGTGTCGTCGCAGGTGCTCTTGAGAAGCGGCACCGCGTCGCACTGGGACTTCTTGACCCGGCACAACCCCTCTTCGCTGCTGCTAACCAGCCGCGGCCCCATCCCGGAACCGATGGCGTTGGCCTTCGAGGTGCCGATCATCAACAGAGCGTCCGTCTCGCGATGGACGATCTTCTTCTCGGACTTCTGAACGAGAAGCGGTTCGACCTTCTCACCCCAGGAGGTGATCGGCCGCGGCCCGCGAAGCACCAGCTCCTTGACGGCTGTCACGAACGGTTCGTACGCGTTGAGTGCCGGGCAGAGAAACATGTCCGAGCCGCGAGCTTCCACAAGTGCGCGATACCGCACGTCGATCTCCTCCAACGTCTCGAGGCAGTCAACCGTGAAGCTTATCGGGCACACCAACAGGCGTTTCTCGCCGCTCTCCGCCAACTCCTCAAGCAGCGTGTCGACGTTCGGCTCGAGCCACTTGACCGGGCCGATCCGGCTCTGGTAGCCCACAGCCGTCCTATCGGCGGGCCAGCCGAGCCGTTCGAGCGTCAACTCGATGGTCTTCTGCGTATGCGCCGGATAGGGATCGCCACGCTCGACGTATGAGGTCGGCAGCCCGTGCGCGGAGAAGACCAGCACGCTATTCTCGGGCGTCAAGCCGTGCCGGCGAGTGTATTCGTGGATCAGACTCGCCTGGGCATGGATGTAACCGCCGTCGTTGTACCAGCTATTCCGCACCGTCACGCTGAAGTGGTGTCCACCCTTCTTCAGGCAACTGTACAGCTCGCGGACGGCTGTGCCCGTCGTGCTTCCGCTGAACTGCGGATACATCGGAATGACGACGAGCTCCTCGATCCCCGCCGCCTCAATCTCCTTGAGCGTCTGGGCGATGGACGGTTGCCCGTATCGCATCGCGTAGAAGACCTGCCAGTCCGGCGGCAGCATTGCCTTGAGCGTCGTCGCCTGCTCCTGCGTGATCGAGCTGAGCGGTGAACCGGACTCCGCCCAGACCTGCTTGTACATCTCGACCGATTTCGGAGCCCGGAACCGAGCGATCAGGTGGCCGAGCGGACGATTCAGCCAGCCCAGCCCCGAAGGGAGCTGAATGACCTCCGGGTCGCTCAGGAACTCAGCCAGGTACCTCCGAACGGCGGCTACGTCCGGGCTGTCCGGCGTGCCGAGGTTGATCAGCAAAGCGCCAAATCGACGCGTGGGGGTCGGCGGTGCATCTTCATGATGACCCGATGGGTCGCCCGCCGATTCATGTCGCATGGATTTCATGTCGTGCCTACTCCAGCCTCTTAGGACTCGTGCTTCCGGTCATGCGACGCGTGTAAGCGCCGACGTCCGGAGCGTCAGGTCAGTGTCAACGATCCTCGAATCGTGTGACTACCTGCGGCGTTGATGCTGCGAGCGATGACAAGAGCCCGCGGATGCCCAACGCGCTATGGAGTGGCAACGGGAGGGGCGCGAAGCCCGAAGAGACGATAAGCAAGGACCCAGCAGTGGGGCCTAAAGCCGTCATGGCAAGCGGTCCGGTCGAACCGAAGACCCGGACGGTAGGACTTGTGCGAAACGCCTCGCCGACTGAGCGTGGCGGCCAAAACCTTCGAGGCCTGTGCGAGCCCGCAAATGAGCGTGGCGGTCATGAGGACCGTGACGCACTCAGCCGCGAACGTTGTGCCGGGCTCGGAGTCAAAGCAACCCACGTGAAGCAGGGCAACGACCAGGCAAAGCGCGACAACCTGGCGCTTCCCGGGACTAACTGGCAGGAACCGAACACCGAAGAACTTCGCCACGAAAAAGAGCATCGTGGCAGTCAGGCCAATGCAACCCAGAAGCTCAGACGCGATCAGGCCGCTATCGAGGCATGATTGCCACGAACCGACGAGCGCCGGAGCGTGCATCGCGCCCATCAATAGCCAGAAGCTTCTACTCACGATAGAAGCGATCGAGCGATTGATGGTCAACCTGCCGAGCATCCGTCAGCTCCTGGCGAAAACCTCGCGACGCTACGCCACGTGGCCGTCCACGGTATCGTTGCACCGCGCCTCACGGTACGTCAAGCCGTACGCGGGCGGCTCGCGTTCCCATTTCTGGGAGCAATGACCCCCTCCGGGATTCCCGAAAGCGAGAATCCCTGCGGGGATCCAACGCGGGATATCACACGATCCGCGTTTCGTGCGGTGTGTCAAGCGCCCATAAACGGTACGCCTGCGGGCCATCATCGAGCAGTCGGCATGCGGAGTTCAACCTGATTCCACTCGCCCTGCAGATTTGGGATTCCCAACGGTCGTACTCGGTACGATCGACTGGAATCCGCTTGGCCCGAACCCGCCTCCCTTCACGCCGCGACACGTGCGCGACGCCGTACGTATATCGACTAAGCATACGTTGTGCCAACATTCTGTGACTTCTTTCGGGCAACCCGCAAGTGCCGCCGAATCGGACGACAAGATGCTGAGCGCACACTACTTATCGGGCCACGGCGCGGCCATGATTGAGGCTACCGGCGCGCCAGTGAGCCCTTTCTTGGCCCACCTGTTGATCGTACACAAGTACGCTTGTTTTGAATCCACGGGCCGCAAACGCGAGACCCCACTCGGTGCCGACTGCAACAGTTTCTCGGTTCCAGGGACAACCGGAGATGCGACACGTCAATTCGATCGGCTCCGAGTTTTTTCCGTACGAAGTAGATCGCACTGGCTATGCTTCTTGTGGGCCGAGATTTGCTGGAAGAGTTGTTGAACGTAGTGCCGAATCAAAGCGGCGACGCCGTGGGAGCGGCCCGTCTCGGTGCGGCGCGGCACGCAAGGGAAGAACGAGACGTTGAGGCGAATGCGCGAGTGGATTCACGACTGGAAGCCGGCCGCGTCTCAGCGCGCGCACCTGCTGGCCGCTTCACTAGTCTGGACGGTCGTCGGCGCCGCCCTGTTGATCGGCGGAGTCTGGTGGGAACTTAGAGCCGAGGCCTGGTTGGCGGCCGTGCTGCTTGTAGCCGCCAGCGCCGCCGGCGCGCTGAAGTATCGCTTCGTCATGCGCAAGAGCGTTCGGCGTATCACCGCCCGGATTCACCAGCGGGGCGACGGCGTCTGTCTCGGAGGCGTCTTCTCGTGGCAAATGTGGTTGCTCATTGGCGTCATGGCCACCGCCGGACGGATCCTGCGAACCTCGTCGTTGGACAGGGTGGCGATTGGCGCGCTCTACGCCGCCGTCGGTGTCGCGATGCTCTTGGCCGCCACCGATCTCTGGCGAGCCTGGTACGAAGCCGGGCTACCCGCAAGCACGCGACCTTCCCATGCGTCGGCGGGACCCCCGGCCGGCGACCTCGCGCCAGTGGAGCCAGTTGCGGAAACCCGCACCACGCCTTAGCTTGATCCCCGCGAAACCGCCGCCCGGTGCGCAGCACTATTCGCGGCGGACCGAATTCATCACGCATAACGAGCGAGGAACCGATGTACCCATCCATGTCGCATCCCGAGCCTGCGCGCAGCGCGCGGCCACACACGTTCCGATCCCCAGCATGGCTTTCTCGCTACGCACTTCTCGCCTTTCTTCTCGTCGGGCCGCCGGTTGCCGCCGAGCTTGCCGCTGATCCGGTCGATACGCAGGCCGTCACCGAGGAGACAGCCGCCGAATCCGAGCCGACGCAGCGCCCGACGCTCTACGTCACCGCTACCGCGCACCTCGATACGCAGTGGCTCTGGACCATCCAAAAGACGATCGACGAGTACATCCCGGACACGCTGCACGGCAACTTCGCCCGCTTCGACGAGTTCCCGAACTACACCTTCAGCTTCGAAGGTTCGTTCCGGTACATGTTGATGAAGGAGTATTACCCGGAGGATTACGCTCGCCTCAAAGAATACGTCAAGCAGGGCAGGTGGCACGTCTGCGGCAGTTGGGTCGATGCGTGTGATGTCAATGTGCCGGCCCCCGAATCACTGGTCCGCCACGCCCTCTATGGTAACGGCTACTTCAAACGCGAGTTCGGCAAGACGAGCTGCGATGTCTATCTGCCCGACTGCTTCGGCTTCGGATACGCCCTGCCGTCGGTCGCAGCGCATTGCGGCATAACAGGCTTCTCCACGCAGAAGCTGACCTGGGGCTCCTCGATCGGAATCCCGTTCGATGTCGGTGTATGGGAGGGCGTAGGTGGCGCCGAGCTCATTGCCGCGGTCAACCCCGGCGCCTATGTCAGCAAGCTGGAGGAAGACCTCAGCGTCAGCGAAGAGTGGCTCGACACCATCAACACACTCGGCGAAAAGTCCGGAGCCTACGTAGGCTACAAGTACGTCGGCGTCGGCGATGTCGGCGGCGCACCGAATCCCGAATCGGTCGGCTGGCTCGAAAAGTCAATCGCGGGCGACGGACCCATCCGAGTCATCAACAGACCGGCCGACCAGCTCTACCGCGACCTCACGCCCGAGCAAGTCGCCAAACTGCCGCGATACAAGGGCGAAATGCTCATGACACGCCATGGCACCGGATGCTACACGTCCATGGCAGCCTTGAAACGATGGAACCGGAAGAACGAGCTGCTCGCCGACGCCGCCGAGCGCGCCGCGGTGACAGCCGACTGGCTCGGTGGAACCGTCTATCCCACAAAAAAGCTCGAAGAGGCGTGGGTCCGCTTCCTCTGGCACCAGTTCCACGACGACCTGACCGGCACGAGCATCCCCCAGGCATATGTCTTCTCCTTCAACGACGAGATCATCGCACTGAACCAGTTTTCCGACGTGCTCACGACGGCCGTCGGCACCGTAGCGCGGGGGCTCGACACGCAGGCCACCGGCGTGCCGCTGGTCGTCTATAACCCACTCGCATCCGACCGACAGGATGTGATCGAAGCCACGGTCCGCTTCCCCGAGGCCGCACCAAAGGCGGTACGCGTGGTCGACCCAAGCGGCGTCGAAGTGCCGTCGCAAATCACGTCCACCTACAAGAAAGAGATCACCGTGTTGTTCCTCGGCCGCGTGCCATCGGCGGGCTTCGCCGTGTTCGACGTGCAGCCGGCGGACAAGCCATGGTCCGGACAAAGCGAGTTGTCGGTAGCGGCCTCCCAAATCGAAAACCGCCATTACCGCATCGGCATCGATGAGCACGGCGACGTGGCGAGCATCTTCGACAAGACAACGAATCGCGAACTGCTGAAGGCGCCGGCGCGTCTCGAACTGCTGCGCAACACACCCGACTACTGGGACGAGTGGGAGGTTCGGTACGAGGATGTCTCCGCCGAACCGTATGCCTACGCGGATAATCCCGTCGACGTCAAAATCGTCGAAGCCGGCCCGGTGCGGGCGGCCGTCGAGATCGTGCGCCATGTCGCCGGATCGACCGTGATCCAGAAAGTCAGCCTCGCAGCGGGGGCAGCCGGTGATCGCGTCGTATGGGACAGCAGAATCGACTGGCATACGCCGCAAACGCTGCTCAAGGCCGCATTCCCGCTGACAGCCGCCAACGCGACGGCCACCTACGACCTCGGCTGGGGTGTGATCGAGCGCCCCAACAACACGGAAACGAAGTACGAGGTGCCCGCTCAGCAATGGGCAGACCTGACCGCACCTGACGGCTCATATGGCGCGTCCATCTTCAGCGACTGCAAGTACGGCTGGGACAAACCGAACGACGACACGCTTCGACTGACCCTCGTCCACACGCCGAAGGAAGTACAGAAGGACATGGGTCGGCATCGCATGACGTACGCCCTCGCCGGTCATTCCGGTGATTGGCGAAAAGGCAACGCCAACGGCCGAGCGGCTCGCCTCAATCAGCCGCTCATCGCGTTCCAGACGTCCCGGCACACCGGCACCCTCGGCAAACGGCTCTCCCTGCTCGACGTGAGCACGCCGCAGGTGGTCGTCCGCGCGATCAAGAAGGCGGAACTAAGCGACCAGATCATCGTGCGCGTTCAGGAGGCAGACGGCTTTGAGGCCAAGGCCGTGCGCGTCGCCATGGCACACCCCATCATCACCGCCCGCGAGGTCAGTGGCGCTGAGGAGCCGGTCGGCGAAGTCCGCGTCGACGGCGGCGAACTCACTTTCGACCTCGAACCGTTCCAGCCCCGCACGTTCGCGGTGAAGCTCCATTCCCCATACGAACCGCTGAATCCGCCAACCGCCGAATCGATCCCGCTCGCGTTCGATCGCGACGTGGTCTCTCTCGACAACGAACGATCCGGCGGCGACTTCGACGGCAAAGGCCATTCACTGCCCGGTGAGCTATTGCCCGCCAAGGTGACGAGCGGCGGCATCCCCTTCACGATGGGGCCGGCGACCCCCGGCGTGGACAACGCCCTTTCGTGCCAAGGCCAATCGATCGCGCTGCCGACCGGCGAGTTCAACCGCCTTTACATCCTCGCAGCCACAACTGGCGAACCTGCCGACGCTATCTTCCAGGTCGGCGATCAAGCCACCGAGATCACCGTTCGACCCTTCGGTGGCTGGATCGGGCAATCCGACAGCCTGATGGACGGCGACCAGCTCCTCGACGGCGACAGCATGGCACCGGGCTTCATCCATCGCGACGACATCGCATGGGTCGGCACGCATCGCCACGACGCAGCCACCGACCGAAACGAACCCTACGTCTTCTGCTATCTCTTTCGATACGGCATGGATATCCCGAAGGGTGCGAGCGTCGTGACGCTTCCGACGGACGATCGCATCCGCATCATGGCGATGACCCTCGCCCGGGACCCCGGCGCCGACACGTTCCCGGCACAACCGCTGTACGATCGAGCCAATGCACTCGACATCAAACCGCGCGGCGGGCTCTACATCGACCCGCCGACCATCGCGATAGAGACCGACGGCAAAGACGTGAAGATCTTCTACACCACCGACGGCACCGAGCCGACAACGGCATCCACACGCTACACCGGCCCCTTCAAGGTGAGCGAAACCGCCACGATCGCGGCTAAAGCAGTCCGCCGCGGCGCGCCGGACGCACTCGCCACCCGAGCTACGTTCACCTTCACCGAACCGCGCGAGCCGGACACACCCGACAATACGACGCCCGGGCTCGCCTATCGGTACTATGAAGGCGAGTGGAAGGGGCTGCCTGACTTCGACGAGCTCACACCGGTCAAGTCGGGCACAACCGCGCAGTTCGATCTGACGCAGCGGCAGCGCGACGACACCTACGGGTTTGCGTTCACGGGATTCGTCCAAATCCAAAGCCAAGGCGTCTATACTTTCACCACAGCAAGCGACGACGGCAGCAGGCTCTACATCGGCAATAAGCTGATCGTCGAAAACGGCGGGCTGCACGGCCGCAAAGAGGCCAACGGCAACATCGGCCTTGGCCCCGGGATGCACAGAATCCGAGTCATCTACTTCGAACGCGGCGGCGATGACGTACTCGAAGTGTTCTACAGCGGCGCGGGCATCAAGCATCAACCGATCCCAGTAGAGGCACTATTCCATGTCGAGGCAGATGTGGCTCCACCGCCGACTAAGCAAGGCAGCACCACGCAGCCCGACGACCGACTGAACTGGTTTAGCGACGCGCGTTTCGGCATGTTCATTCACTGGGGCCCCGTCGCCCTCAAAGGCACCGAGATCGGCTGGTCACGCGGCAACGGCGTTCCGATCGAGGAATACGACAATCTCTATCGCCGGTTCAACCCGACGGCGTTCGATGCGGACGCGTGGGTGCGCATCGCCGTCTCAGCCGGCATGAAGTACCTCGTCATCACCAGCAAACACCACGACGGATTCTGCCTCTGGCCTTCTACGTTCACCGACTACGACATCACCGCTACGCCATTCAAGCGGGACGTGCTCGCGGAGTTGTCCGAGGCATGCAAGAAGCACGACCTTCGTTTCTGCGTCTACTACTCCATCTGCGACTGGCGGCACGAGGACTATCCCTTAGGCAGCCCCGGCGGCAAAGGCATCAAGCCAACGCCGAACCTGCCACGCTACGTCGAATACATGAAAGGCCAGCTTCGGGAGATCATCGAGCACTACGGACCGCTGGGCGTCGTCTGGTTCGACGGCGAGTGGGAGAAGCCCTGGACACATGAATATGGAGACGATCTCTACGGCTTTCTCCGCAATCTCCAGCCCGATCTGATCATCAACAACCGCGTCGGCAAGGGGCGAGAGGGCATGGCCGGCACCACCAGCCAAAGCGCCGGCAACCCCGGCGACTTCGACACGCCCGAACAGCAGATCGGCGGCTTTAACCGCGACCGCCCGTGGGAAACCTGCATGACGATCTGCCGGCAGTGGGCTTGGAAGCCCGACGATCAGATGAAGCCGCTCAAGCAGTGTATCCAAACGCTCGTGCGAACCGTCGGCGGCGATGGGAACCTTCTCTTCAACGTCGGCCCCATGCCGGACGGCCGCATCGAGCCGAGACAGGTCGACCGCCTGAGCGAAATGGGTGATTGGCTCGCCAAGTACGGCAAGAGCATCTACGGCACCCGCGGCGGGCCGTTCAAGCCGAGCGAGCGCGGCGTCAGCACGTGCTCCGACAACCGAATCTACCTGCACGTCCTCGACTGGACGGACGCCGCGATCGTCCTTCCTCCGCTGCCGAACAGGGTAGTCGGCTGCACGCTGCTGACCGGCGGCGACTGCGCGTGTGAGCAGGACGACGACGGCATTCGCATCACAGTCCCGGCCGCCCATCGCCGGGACATCGACACCATCGTCGTGCTGGAACTAGACGGACCGGCCGAGGCCATCGGGCCGATCGTGTGGAGCACTGCGTCCATCCCTACTCCACAATAATCTCGTCGAAGAAGATCCATGCTCGACCGCCCGCACGCCGGCGGCACGGTCGTGCAAGCCCGCAGCCCGTGCAGCGGCCGCAAGAATCCTGCCAGCGCGTTTGCCGGACCAGCGCAGCCGGCGCGTGGCCAGTGTACGTGCGTCACATCACGATCCGGGCGCTACAACAGGAGCCGCGACAACGGCGACACATTGGGAATGCGAGTTTACCGACCTTCATTTGGCGTATTCTCGCGCCAAACCACTACTGAAAGAACGTTGACGAATGGCGCCGTGAGGACTACCCTGAAGGTGGATCTTCGTGCCTGTGCGAATCCGTACACCTACTCCACGTCGGAGCAAATCTCATGAGCCCGGACAGCGAACCACGACCAGCGAACGATCGTGGTAACGGCGATGCTTACCCGGCATCCGGCGGCGATGCCGGGCAAACCCCAGTCGCTGGCGCCAACGAGGAGAATGCCGCAGCCGGGGCTCCGGCCGGCCAGCCGACCCCGCCGGTTTCTCCGCCCGCGGCGAGCACAAGCGCATCCAGGATTCGCCGAGTGAGAATGCTGTGGGGCGGGATTGCTTTCGTGTTTGCCGCGGGAACGTTCTTCGCCAGCTGGAAGGGTGCCCATCTGGACGTAAAAGACGAAAGGAACCGCGCAAATACTGCCGAGCGCAACTTGGCGGAGGAGATGCAGAAACACGAATCCGTCGTGGCGAAATACGAGAACGACTTGGCTAGTCTTCGCCTGGACCTGAAGATCGAGAACGAGCGCACCAAGAACGCGATCGACCGGGCGATGGCTGCGGGCGGCCCCGTTGACGCCGCGAAGAAACGCGCCGCGGCTCTCGAAGTCGAATTAGCTCATGCCCGCGCCTGGGCGGTGGCAACCCTCAAGCACATCGACAGACGGGTGATCGACGGCTGGGATCGGGCTTCCCCCGCGGAACGGGAAAGGCGCATCAAGTGGCTAATGGATGAGATCGCCAAGGCGATCGGTTCGGCGAGAACATGGGCGTTCAGTGCAATCGAGCGGACAACGGGGGCGAACGGAACATCCGACTGACATTCACGCATCGAAGAAGCGCAGAGCCCAGACGCACGCGGGGCCAGCCCCCGTCCTAATCGGCCGAAGCGTGCGCATCCACGATCTGAGCGACGGCGGTCACGATAAGCTTGTAGTCGGGAGCTTCGGACCCCAGCCTCACCGCGAGCCGTTCGAGCGCGTCGACCCCATCGGAGTTTTGGGCTGTCAGAGCCACGCGAGCAAGCTTGTACGCCCGCGTCCTCTGCAAGTACGTGAGGTCAGCATCCGCGGTTTCGAGTATGTCGACTAGAACCTTGCGGAAACGCGCAAGGTTCTCCCCATTGAGCGGCTCCTTGAACTCGCCCGGCCCGACATCAGACGGCAATTCCGTCAGCACTTCCCAGAGGAACGCGAGGGTGTATTCTCGGGAAAACTCGACGGCAGCGCGGGGGTCCTGGTCCGCCACTTCGTCTCTCGTCGCGGTCCTGTAGAAACGCTCGAGTCCTTTCACGAAAGCCTCAAAGGCACCCACGTCGTTGTTTGCGTCGATCCGCTGAGCTTCTTCGCGGATACTGCGCGCTTCCAGCCCAGCGGCGCGCAACTTGACCGCGTCCATACCGCCGAACTTGTCCGGCTTCGCGGTTCCCTCCGGCACCGGAGCCTCCTGAGCACCGGCCGAATTCGGTACGACGCACGGCACAGTCAGTGCCGCCGCCACCAAACCGAACCGCAGCCAACCACCGAACCTCCCGTCGCCCTTTCGTCGCTGCGCTGCGGTGGGATTCATGACGTGTACACTCCGCGTTCACGAGTTGAGACCCTGCCCGTATTCCCTGTTCTCGACTTCACAGACGGATCCTGTCAAGTAAAAACCGACATTTTTCCCGATATGCCGATAAATCGTACCATGCTGCTCCAGACTATCAAGTCCCTGCCTCGTCAGCTTTCCGGCTACGGGCAGCCCTGGAGCGCTTTCTTCACGGCCGATACCTCATTCGCCAAGCCGTAGTCCGAGATCTTGCTCTCGACCTGGTTCGCCTCGTATCCCGTCACGAGCGACCCCAGAACCGCGAGTGATCCGGCTTGTCCAACAGTCGACAGGCGCCCCATCGCCACAGGGTCTTTGACAGTCTCCCACAACATCCCACGGATCGCTTCGCGCCACTGCGGCCCGCGACTCGGTGAGCGAGCCAAATCTGCGAGGACGTGGACCACGTAGCCCTCGGATTGCGCACGGACAAACCGGTTACTGATGTCTTTTCGAAGAAGCGTTCGTAGGGATGCGACAACCTCCTCCGGCGGGGCGAGGCCGTCGACGGCATTCTGTACTTTCTCTATGTCATCAATGGCAGCCCGGAGAGGCTGAGGATCGAGCTCGCTCGGATCCCAATCCGGTCCGATCTCCGCGAAGGCGGCCACGCCGGCGATCGCCTCGTGATCTCGCCAACAGTTATCTTTGCAGGTTTCATAGTCCGGGTCGGTGGTACAGTTCTCGAGGCACTCCAAAAGCTTCGACATCATGGCGAGAAGGTGCGCCGGCACATCCGAGGCGATGGCTCTAGGCACCGCCGTTGCCACGACGAGCAACACAACCGCAAGCAGCAGCGCCACCCCGCACGTGACGATGCGCGACACCGCGCGCCGGCGAACCGTCTCCAATCGTCCGACCGAACCACGAACGTGTAAAAAGCAAGAAGCCGCGCGACGCCCGGCACCATCAAGCACCTTCGGCACAGAGTGCCGCGCGCCTGCTACCAAGCCTTCGCCTCCACCATGAACGTCCCCGCGATGTGCGGCGCCGACATGCCGGCAGGCTCGCGATTGCGTTGCGATGTCGCCCTTGCGGCATCGGATCATTGAAGACCCTCCAATTACCAAGGCCTCGTCTTGAAGAGGCGCCAAGGCTGACGCAATCTCCAACGACGGACAATCGCAGAACAGGTCAAATGCGCAGACAAACAACCGCTTCGATTCTGCGAGCGAACAAGAAACGAACGATGCCAGCGAGGAGAAAGGCGGAGATCGAATTGTGCATATCGTATTCTCTCAGCCGTCCACCGCTCAACACACTCGGGCCCAAGCCCGACAGAGAAGATGAGATATGGTATACACGAAGAATATCCCGATTGCACCCACGATGTCCAGTAAAAAGCGCAAAAAAAAGGCTGCAACCCAGTGGTAAGGAGAGCTTGATCAGGCTCATCCCGGATTGGAAGATTGTGTTTCTGCCCTAGGTGAAAACACTGATTCCAAGATCCCCTCCGATTGCTAGACTCATGGTGCCCAGTCTACCCAGGCGTCCCATCGCGCGGGTGAAACTGGCAGAGGCTGAATGACACGACAGCTACCGGTGACTGTATGCGCGTGCTGTCCGTGCGCTGATCGTACATCAGCTCGGAACGAGCGAGCGCACGGGTCTTCCGGGCAAGCCACAGACAGGAGCGACGAAGGCGGGCTACCACCAGGGACTTGCCCACCAGCGATGCAGTCCCGTTTCACGCGGTCGTGCCCTATACTACCTTTGCACCGCCGCTGCGCGTCAGGTCACCGTACAACTCGCCTAGCCGTTGCGTCATCGGGCCGAGCTTGCCGTCACCGATCGTTCGCCCGTCGACCTTCGTGACAGCCGCCAGTTCACCCATCGTACCCGTGCAGAAGACCTCATCCGCGCGATAGAGCTCACTAAGCGTGAAGTCCTTCTCTCGGTGCGCTATGCCATTCCCGCGGCACAGGTCGAGGATGGTCGCCCGCGTGATCCCCTCCGGGCAGGCTACGTCGCGACTGGTGATCAACTCATCGCCGTAAGCGATGAACACGTGCGCCGCGTTCGTCTCGGCCACGAAGCCGCGCTGGTCCAGCATGATCGCGTCATCGGCCCCGGCTGCGTTCGCTTCGATCTTCGCCAGGATCGATTGAATCAAATTGGCGTGGTGGATCTTCGGGTCGAGGCAATCCGGCGGGAAGCGGCGGACGCTGCTGGTGATCAGCGTCAACCCGCCCTTGTCGTAGACCGGCGCCTTATGCTCAGCCAGCACGATCAACGTGTGTCCCGCCTGGTTGAGCCGCGGGTCCATGCCCGACGTGACCTTGACGCCGCGCGAAAGCGTCAGGCGAACGTGCACACCGTCACGCATCTTGTTCGCTCGAAGCGTACGCTTGATCTGTTCGGTCATCTCGGCGTGGCTCGGAATATCGCCAAACGCCAGCGCGAGAGCCGAGTGGCGGAGCCGATCCAGATGCTCGTTCAGCTTGAAGATCCGTCCGTCATACAGCCGCAGCCCTTCCCACACCGCATCGCCGCCTTGAACGACCGAGTCGAACGGGCTCACCCCCGCCTCGTCGCGGTGCACGAGCCTGCCGTTGATGTTGACGATCAGGTCCTTGTTCTTCGGATTGAACGTTTGGAGCATTCGAACCTCCCGGCACAACGCATCGTCGCCGCGCCGTAGTTGGTTTGTCTACGGCTGCAGCCGCTGTTCGTATAGTTGCTCATAGCACTCGATGCACGTCGTGAGCAGGTCGCCGAACTCGTCCGGTACGACCTCGTCCTTGGGACGATAGGGTTGAAAGCCCGTCGACTGCTCGACGGCTGCGTACCAGTGCTTCGCCCAGATGCCGTCCGTCTCGCGCGGTCCGGCCGGCCACGCGAGCATGTCGTCGGTGAACTGGACCCCAAGAGCGTCGCAAAGCTTGCCGAGCATACCGCGCGGATCCTCGAGCATGTCGCGCGCGTCGACAATCGGCGGCGCGGCGCGCCCCATAGTCCGCAGAAACTCGGCGATCTCGATCTGCTGCGGCAACCCCGTGTCCTCGATCGTCGGACTCGGAAGATGTTTGATCAATGAAGTCAGCATCTCACGCGGATCACGGATCAAGAAGCAGTGCGTCAGCTCAGCCAGCCAGTCACGCTCAATGCTCGGAAGAAGGTGATGCGCCATATGCTTCTGATAGAACACGCGCTTGCCCTGAGGCACGGGCCCGGTGAGCCACGCCACGACCTTGTGCCAATCGCCCTCGTCATGGGCGATGATCTCGCCCCGGCCGGGATGGTCGAGCCCTGTGACCGACAGGTAGTGAGCATACAACGGCTCGTCACACACGAACGTATCCGTCCGGTTGCCCCACGAACGCAGCATCGCCGTCGAGATGTTCCGCGGACCTGACCACATGGCGATCCGTATCGCCTCAGCCATCTCCTCTCCTCCTGAACCGATCACCTGCCCGCGAAGCCCTGGCCGCAACACAGCCGAGGCCGCCATGATAGCCGACTTGCACCGAGCACGCGCCACCGTCTCCCCGGCACTGCTGCAGCCGCTCGACGGCTGCGTCGATAGGATAAACGCGGATTTCGGCCTCGCGACAGGCGGGCGGTTTGTGATACAATCCGCCCGGGGTATTTACCTTTTCCAAGGCCGGATAAAGGAGCGTTGACATGCCTGTGGTTCGAATGAACTGCCGAGGGCTGCTGTGCCTGATGGTGTCGCTTGCGGGTGCATCGGACGTGATGGCGGCCGCGCCTCAGTCCTATCTGAAGCTCGACGACGACACGCTGCACGTAACAGCCGGCAAACCGGTCCGGATGACGATCCAGATTCCCGGCGACGAGACTTGGTCCCAGGCAAACGTCGGACAATTCCAGGTGCGCACCTTCGGCAAGGTCGAGACCATCACGCCCGAGCCGACCAATACCTCAACGCAACTCAGCTACACGTTCGCCGAGCCGGGCTACGCGATGGTCATCTTCGCGGCCGGCGCAAGCTCGTCGCGAGGCCGCAGCGATTCGGTCACGTCAACGCCGTACTGTGCCAAGCTCCTGGTCCGCGTAGACCCTGATCCCAGCGCGACGCAAGTGCCGCCGGCCACATTGAAAAACGCGGGCATGACATCCAAGGTCGGCCTGAAGGTCGAGGTATCACCGTACATCGACCCGACAACGTTCACGCCGGCGACTATCGCGCAAGGCGCCGACCTGCCGGTTCGTGTTTACTACGAAGGCTCAGCGCAGAAACACGTAGAGATAACGGCATATAGCCCCGACGGATCGCAACAGACGAAAACCACTGGGACCAAGGGGACGGCACGGTTCAAAGTAGACGCCGTGGGTCGCTGGGTCGTGCGGTATCAGCACACGGAAGGCAGCGTGGTCTATACCGGAGACCTGGTCTTCGACGCGGGCACGGTGACGGAAGGAGCGGGGAAATGAACACACGACGACTGACGAGACAACCGCTCGTCCCCGCAACGATCATGGTCGTTCTGGCGTTGATGGCCGGTGCCGACGCAGCGCTGGCGGTCGACTGGGTCGAAATCGGTCCCGCACCCATCACGTCCGGCCCCTACACCGGGCGATGCTCAGCGGTCGCCGCCAGCTCGACCAACGCCAGCAAGTACTACGTGGCGGGCGCGTCAGGCGGAGTATGGCGAACGCTGGACGGCGGCGCCACATGGACGCCGCTGACCGATTCTCTTCCAATCAACGCGATCGGCGCCATAGCGCTCGATCCGACCGACGACGACATCGTCTACGCCGGCTCGGGTGAAGCCAACTTCGCCAACCACTCCTTCTACGGAGAGGGCCTGTACGTCTCGACCGACGGCGGCGACACATGGTCGATCCTGGCGGCTGATGCGTTCGCGGGTCGCACCTTCTCGCGCATCGCGATCTCGCACGCCGATCCGCTCGTGATGTTCGCTTCGATCATGCCGGCCGGCGGCTTTCCCGCGCGCAATGCCGCCAAGGGGCACCCGCAAGCCGAAGACCCGGTGGGCGTCTATCGCTCGACCGACGGCGGCACCAACTGGACACTGCTCGCGGGCGGCCTGCCCGCGACGGCTGCCTCCGACGTCTGGATCGACCCGTCAGATGCGACCATCGTCTTCGCCGCCATCGGCGACATCTACGGCCCCGCGGAAAACGGCATCTACCGATCCCTCAACGGCGGCGATTCGTGGGCGAAGCTCTCTTTCGGCGGATTACCCACCACCAACAACGGCCGCATCTCGATGGCCATCGCTCCGTCCGACCCGCTGCGCATCTACGCCATGATCACCAACCCCGCCAGTTCGACCGGCGGTGGCGCATCCACCAAGGGCGTCTACCGTAGCGACGACGGCGGCAATACATGGACGTCGCGAAGCCCGGGCAACATCCAGTCGACCTACGGATGGTACCTCTCGACCGTGCTCGTCGATCCCGTCAACCCGAATATCGTGTTCGCCGGTGGCCTGACCCTGGTTCGCTCGACCAACGGCGGCACTTCGTGGTCCACGATCACGCCGCCGCACGTCGACATGCACGGCCTCGGATACGACGCCAGCCACCGACTCTTATGCGCCGACGACGGCGGCCTCCACCGCTCCACCAACAACGGAACCTCCTGGTCCACCATCAACAACAACCTCGGTGTCATCCAGCTCTACGCCGGCATATCGGTGCATCCGTCCAACGAGACCTTCGTGCTCGGCGGCATGCAAGACAACGGCACCAATCGACGCGATGGACCCATGAACTGGACCCACGTCTTCGGAGGCGACGGTGGATACACCGCGCTTCATCCTTCGACGCCGAATGCCATGTTCTGCGAGTACCAGGGCTCCGGAAACCTGTACTATTCCTCCAACGGCGGCGCGAACTTCTCGTGGAGGGCCAGCGGAATCAGCACGTCCGACCGAAACTGCTTCCTTCCGCCCATGGTCTATTCGCCCTCGAGCCAGACGACGCTACTGTACGCCACCCATCGCATCTACCGCTCGACGAACACGGGTTCGTCATGGACGCCGATCAGTGGCGACCTGACCGGCGGGTCGCCGGCCGCCATCCGCGCGCTGGTCATCGCACCCTCCAACGCCCAAACCGCCTACGCCGCCACAAACGACGGACGACTCCTCGTCAGCACCAATGGCGGCGTCAACTGGAGCCTCAAGCTCGTCGACGTGCCCGGCGGGCCCAGGGTCACGCGAGAGATCGCAGTCGACCCGATGGACGATGCGAGGGCCTACCTCGCCGTCTCGCAGTTCGGCGTGGACCAGGTTCTCCGAACGACCGACCGCGGCGACACGTGGCTGCCTATCGACGGGAACCTGCCCGACATTCCCGCCAACACCGTGGCTGTCTACCGCAGCGGCTCGCTACGGGCGGTCTTCGTCGGCACGGACAACGGGGTATTCACCGCCTCGGGGGACGAGTCGGACTGGTCCCTCTACGGCCCCGATCTGCCCCACTCCCCGGTCACCGACCTGATCGTCGACGTGAACCACAACCGCCTGCTGGCCTCGACAATGGGCAGGGGCGTCTGGACGACCGAGCTGCCGACGCTCATGGCCCCGGCCATCCCGACCGCGTCGGAGTGGGGCGTCATCGCGCTGGCGCTGCTGATCCTGGCCGCCGGTACCCTCGCGTTCACGCGACGGTCCCGGGCCGCCGCGTAGCGCCACCCCTTGTGGGTGGCGCCTGGGTGCCACTGGTGGCTTGTCCACCAGTGTGGCTCGCCGCGCCGCAAATCGCACCAAGCCTTGGGCCATACGGCCCAAGTTGGTATAATGGACCAAGCGGAAGGCGACCACCGGTGTCCGCCGAATCTCGCTCTTCCGCAGATGTCCGGCGCGCACACGGGCACGATCGGCGCACATCAGCCGCCCGAGCCGCCGCGGGAGACAGTACAACTCGACCGTTGGGAGAGACGCAATGTCGCTGACCGACGAACTGCACAAGGGCATGGTCATCAAGCACGAGGGGCAGCTCTTCACCGTCCTCGATTGGAAGCTCGCACAGACCGGGAAACAGCGCCCGACCATCCACGTCAAACTCCGCTCCATCGCCACCGGCCACACCGGCGAACGAACGCTCGATCAGCTCGGCAAGCTCGACGAGGTCCAGGCCGAGTACCGGCACATGCAGTACCTCTACGCAGCCGGCAAGGAGCGGGTGTTCATGGACAACGAGTCGTTCGAGCAGGAGTCGTTCGGCGAGGACTTCCTGGGCGACGCCATGCCGTTCCTCCAGGAGGAAGACACCTACCGCTTCCTCGCGATCGAGGGCCGCCCCATTTCAATGGACCTTCCCGTCGTCGTGGTACTGGAAGTGGTCGACACCTCCCCGGTCGAACACGCCGGCGGAGCCACGAACGTGCACAAAGACGCTAAACTCTCAAGTGGGATCACCATCCCAGTCCCACTGTTCATCAAGAACGGCGACAAGATCAAAGTCCGTACCGACTCCCGCGAATACCAGGGCAAAGACCACTAGGAACACCTTGAGTGGCATGGGCAAGCAGCAGCTTGCCCGTGAGACCGCAGCTTGCTCACACGCCTGGAACATGCTTCACGATGAGCCGCGCAGAGTGACTCTGGCGCTTAGTCCGCGACTAGCGATCTCTTCTGGCCTCGCGAACAACGTCGCCGTGGATGCACCAACCGTCCACAGACTGATCTACCGGAAACCGCCACGGTCGTACTTGATTGTCGACTATTACAGTATTGGAAGAAGCTCATTCAGCCACTTTGCGAACTGCGGATCTCTGAGGTCTTCGGCCTCCTTCGACAATAACCATGCCTCCTTCAAGTCGCCATCCGCTTCAATCCATGGGCGCAGTATTGTGCTGGCCCACTTCGCGTGAATGGCCAGTTCGCCATCACCAAGGACAGTTTTATTCTGATGCACTTCGCGCAACATATTCACCTGATGCAAGAGCACGACGGCCTTTGCATTGAATTCTCGTACCCGGCTTTCTCCTTTTATTCCGAGAAGCAAAGCATAGGGGCTTCTTACACCCCATTGTACAAATGCCTCATTAATCTCGCGAACTCGGTTCATGAGACTTCTCTGCACGTCCGCTTTCCTTCTTCTAGCTTCGCCCCTGTAATGGGATGTCCTATGCGAGAGGCTGAAGAGGCTGAGAACAAGTGCAAGTACTGCTATCACCAACGCAAACCAGGCTGGATTCGAATACCACGCGGTTACTGTTCCTTCGCCTATCACGTCTGTTGCCCCCTTGCTTGTTTGCCGGGACCACCGCCTGGGCCCAAGGGGGCGTCAGAGATTCGGTTTTCCGCCCCGATACCGCGCTACTAGATCGTCCGCCGACGACGGGCTAGCTAATCACCTCTGTTTGCGCCATCAGATGTGGTGCCGAGAACAAGAACTGGATTGGCGGACGCGTTTGCGCCGATCTGCCCGCTCGGTCAGCTGTTCCCGTCAACACACTTCTGTCACTTCATGGTCTCGGATCGGAGCGATCGCCGCTACAGGGTTTCCCCCTACTGCCGCCCGACCAGGCGTGCGCCAAGGTGCCAAAGGGTGGCCAGCACACCAGTGCCGGTTGATTCCAACACCTGTGACTAGGCACTCTTGCACCGGTGAGAACCGGCTTCCACCCTTGCCGAGGGGGACTGAGGGGGGTCCGTACGCCACAAAGCCACTCCACGTTTAAAGTGGAACTTGCCGCGACAATTTGGTATCATCGCCCTAGTGACCGGCTTGATCTGCTCACCGAGAGGGGCCATCGTGCTACGTACCGCGACCGTCTTTCTTCTTATCCTGATCTCGACGCAGATCGTAGCCGCACAGACCATTCACTGCGTCAATGACGACGCCACACCGGGCGGTGACGGCCTGTCCTGGGCAACAGCCTACGACACGCTTCCCCCAGCCCTGACAGCCGCTCAACCCGGCGATCAGATATGGGTAGCGGCTGGCGCGTACGTCGGCAACTTCACGCTCGCGCTGGGCGTCGAGATGTACGGCGGCTTCACCGGCACGGAGACACTACTCGAACAGCGCGACTGGGCGACCAACGAGACGATCCTCGACGGCAATCAAACCGGCAGCGTGGTCACCGGCCCCACCGGAGCAACCCAGACCACCCGAATCGACGGTTTCACGATCACGAACGGCTTCGGCACGGTCTCGGGCGATTCCACAGACGGCGGTGGCGTGTACCTGCAGGCCTCCTCCCCGACGATCGCAAACAACACGATCACGGGGAACAGCGCTGACAGCTTCGGCGGAGGTGGCGGGCTCTACGTCGACTCCTCGTCCCCGACGATCGCGAACAATACGATCGCGAACAACGGTGGCGGCGTCGGCGGCGGGCTGCTCCTGGTGTATTCCTCGCCAACGATCGCGAACAACGTGATTGCGGACAACACCGCATATGTCGGCGGCGGGCTGTATCTGTACTACTCGTCCCCGACGATTACGAACAACACCATTGCGGGGAATACCGGCGAGGGGCTGCGCCTCAACGCCTCCTCCCCCGTGATCACGAACACGATCATCGCATTCAACTGGTCCGGGATCCGACAGATCGAAGGCGGCACCCCGATGCTGCGCCATAACTGCGTCTACGGCAACACCTCCTACAACTACTCCGGCATTACCGATCCCACCGGAACCGCCGGCAACATCTCGATCAACCCGCGGCTTGCCGATCGACACTACGGAAACACGCACATTCAGCCGGACTCGCCCTGCGTGGACGCCGGAGATAGTGCTGTCGCGTGCGGCAACTTCGACATCGACGGCGACCCCCGCATCCTTCCCCTAGATGGAGCGGTGGACATCGGCGCCGATGAATCGGACGGCACGGTGTGGCCCGGGCCGGATGCGATCGTGCGGGTCAGCCCCGACGGAAACGACAGCAACGACGGTTCTTACTGGGAGTTCGCCAAACAAACGATCCAGGCGGGTATCAACGCCGCCGCCGCGATCGGCGGCGACGTGTGGGTCCAGGAAGGAACGTACGTGGGAAACGTCACGCTCGCGTCGGGGGTCGGGGTGTACGGTGGCTTCGTGGGCACAGAGACCGAGCTGGCCCAGCGCGACTGGGTTGCCAACGAGACGATCCTCGACGGCAATCGAAGCGGCAGCGTGGTGACGGGGCCGGCCGGTGCGACCGGGACGACCAGAATCGACGGCTTCACGATTACGAATGGCCGCGGGCCTTGGGTAGGCGTGAACGCTTTCGGCGGCGGGCTCTACATGGTGAACTCCTCACCGACGATCGCAAACAACACGATCACGGGCAACGGAGCGAGCCGCTGGGGGATCGGCTACGGCGGCGGACTATACCTGAGCGGTTCGTCGGCGACTGTCACGAACAACACGATCTCGGACAACAACGCCGGCCGCTACGGTGGCGGACTGTGCCTGAGCGGTTTGTCGGCGACTGTCGCGAACAACACGATCACGGGTAACACTACTGAAGACGAGATCAGCAGAGGCGGCGGGCTGTACATCACGGGGGGCACGCCCTCGGCCACGATCACGGACAACATGATTGCGGACAACAGTGCCGACAAGGGCGGCGGACTGTATGTAAGCTACTCCCCGCCCACGATCACGGACAACATCATCACGGCTAACGGCGCCCGCCTCGGCGGCGGTCTGTATCTAGATCATCATTCCGCGACAGTCACGAACAACGCAATCGCGGGCAATCGCTCTAGCGGGAGCGGCGGTGGGATATACCTGGAAGAGACCTCCCCCACGATCGCAAGCAACACGATCACGGGAAATGCCGCTAGCGGGAACGGCGGCGGACTGAGCATGTACCAGTCCCCGGCGACGATCGCGAACAACACGTTTACGGCCAATGGTTCCGGCAGCCAGGGCGGTGGGCTCTACGCGTTCGACTCAGCCCCGATGATCGCGAACAACGCGTTCACGGACAACAGCGCCGCTGACAAGGGGGGCGGGCTATGTCTGAGCTACGGCTCCTCGACGGTCACGAACAACACGATCGTGAAAAACGGCGCCCGCCTCGGCGGCGGGCTGTTCTTCTACCTGTCGTCCCCGACGATCGCCAACACGCTCGTCGCATTCAACTCGTCCGGAATCGCAGGCGGCAGCACAGCCACACTGCGCAACAACTGCGTGTTCGGCAACACCACGTACGACTACTCCGGCCTTGCCGACGCCACCGGAACGGACGGCAACATATCGGAGGACCCGTACCTTGCCGATCCGCAGCACGGCGTGGTGCACATCCAGCCTGATTCGCCCTGCATGGATGCCGGGAGTAGCGCCGATGCGTCCGGCGATTTCGACATTGACGGCGACCCCCGCACCCTACCCGTGGGCGGAACCGTCGACATCGGCGCCGATGAGTCGGACGGCACGGTGTGGCCGGAGGCCACGTATTCGATTGTGCGGGTCAGCCCCGAAGGAGACGACACGAACGATGGCTCTTCCTGGGCTCTGGCCAAACAAACCGTCCAGGCCGGCATCATTGCGGCTTCCGCGCTGGGAGGCGAGGTGTGGGTCCGGGCCGGCACCTACGAGGAGCGCATCACGCTCCATGCCTATGCGCACGTGTACGGCGGGTTTTCCGGCACGGAAAGCGTGCGGGACGAGCGGGACTGGGTCGCCAACGCCACGACCCTCGACGGCCTGCAACAAGGGTCAGTGGTAACCGCGCACCCGGGTTACAGACTCAGCACGATCGACGGCTTCACCATCACCGGCGGCAGTGCGGCGTCCGGCGGCGGACTCGCCCTTTACAACTGTGCTCCGACGATCGCTAACAGCAGAATCACGGGCAACAGCGCGAACCGCGGCGGCGGCATGTACCTGGGTGGTGCTTCGCCGAACACCATCAACAGTAGGATCGAAGGCAACGACGCCGGCGAGGGCGGCGGCCTCTACCTGCGCGACTCATCCCCGATCATCTCGAACAGTACGATCACCGGCCACAACACGGACCGCGGCGGCGGCCTCTACCTGCACGGCTCATCTCCGATAATCTCAAACAGCACGATCGCGAACAACGACTCCGGCGAGGGCGGCGGCCTGTATCTGCTCGACTCATCTCCGATCATCTCGAACAGTACGATCGCGGACAACGACTCCGGCGAGGGCGGCGGCCTGTACCTGCTCGACTCATCCCCGATCATCTCGAACAGTACGATCGCGGGCAACGGCCCGGACGCGTTTGTCATGTTCAATTCCTCGCCGACCATCGAGAACAACACCATCACAGGCAACGGCGCCGGGATGACCATGTACGACTCCTCGCCAACGATCACGAATACGATAGTGGCATTCAACCTCAATTACGGAGTGGCTGCATCCGGCGGCGCTTCAACATTGCGATACAACTGCGTGCATGGCAACGGGGGCTACGACTACACTGGCGTGCCCGATCCCACGGGGGCGGAGGGCAATGTTGCCACAGATCCGCTGTTCGCTCGTAATCCGGATCCCGGGCCCGACGGCGAGTGGGGCACCGAGGACGATGACTACGGTGATCTCCATCTGTCGCTCGATTCGCCCGTCATCGACGCTGGCGACAGCGCCGAAGTGCCGGCCGACGAGCTGGATCTCGACGGCGATGGCGATACGGCCGAACCGGTGCCGTTCGACCTCGACGGCTACGCTCGCTTCGTCGATGATCCGCTGACACCGGATACGGGAAGCGGCACCGCGCCGATCGTCGATATGGGAGCGTACGAATTCGGGCCGGACGACTGCCGTCACGGCGGCGGGCTGGACCATGACGGGGACGTGGACCTCGTCAACTTCGCCGCGTTCGAACGATGTGTGATGGGGCCCGATAGTGTACCGGCGCCCGGTTGCGAGTGCTTCGACCTCAACGCCACCGGCCGCGTCGACCTGGCCGACGTGGCGATCTTCCAGGCTTCATTCACGGATCAGTAGCACCCGCTCGCGGCGACAACACGGCGCAAAGACGAAGGGCGGGCGCCGTCCGTGGGCGCCCGCCCTTTATCGTCGCTTGTGACTAAAGCAGCCGAAGCCGCCGTACACTAAGCGGTCGCGATCGGCGCAGCCTGCGAAGCCACCGGCGCCTCATGCACCGGCGATTGGCCTCGGCCCGCACCGAACTGTTCCTCGATCTCGCCAACGATCACGGCGAGGTTCTGTTCCTTCTGGCCGGCCGGCGTGAGCCAGCGAGCCATCTCGTTCTCCTGCAGCTTCTTCGAGATCCGCCGGCTCGCCAGAATCACCGTCGAGTGGTTCTTGTTGCCCATGTGCCGCCCGATCTCCGGGAAGCTCATGTCCGTGTGCTTGCGGGCGAGGTACATCGCGATCCCGCGAGCCAGGGCGATCGTCCGGCTCTTCCGCGACGTATGCAGGTCAGCCGGCGTAAGCCCGAAGTAAATGGCCACGATGCTCTCGATGTCCGACAGCATGACCACCGGAGCCGTCTGACGAACCAGATCCCGGATGGCCCGCTCGGCCAGCGCCCGGGAGACCGGCTGTTGCGTCAGTTGGGCCTGTGCCACGACCTTCAGCAGGGCACCCTCTAATTCGCGGATGTTGGCCCGGAAGTTCTCGGCGATGCAGCAGATGACCGGATCGGAAATGTGCACCTTCATCCGCTCGGCCTTGCGCCGAAGCACCTCCGTCCGAACCGCCACGTCCGGCGAGTCGATGCGCACCACCATCCCGGAGACGAACCGGCTCACCAGCGAATCGGAGAAGTGTCCGATCATCTTGGGGTGCGCGTCGGACGAGAGCACGATCTGCTTGCCGACCGTCTCGATGGCCTTGAGCGTCTGCAGGAACTCCTGCTGCGTCGCCCGCTTGTTGGCGAGGAAGTGCACATCGTCGATGACGAGCACGTCCAGGTCGCGGTAGCGGCTGCGGAACGCATCCTGCTCGTTCGCCTTGACGGAGTAGACGTAGTCGTTGGTGAACTCCTCGCCGGAAACGTACCGCCACCGGACGCCCTCGTCACGCTCGGCGATTCCGTTGCAAATCCCCTGGAGCAAGTGAGTTTTCCCAAGCCCGCACCCACTATGGATGAAGAGCGGGTTGTACTCGCTACCGGGGTTCTCGATCACGTGCCGGGCGGCTGCAACCGCCAGTTCGTTGGACGAACCGGCGACAAAGTCCTCCATGCGGCCTCGAAGGTTGACGGCCGACGGCAGCGTGCCGAAGCGCCGCTTCTGCCGCGCGACCCGCTCGGGGTTGTTGGCGACAAAGGCGACCTGACGATCGGGCTGCTTCTTTCCGAGGCCTCGGGCAAGATCGGGGTCGATCGTGAAACTCAACGTAAACCCGTTGCCCGTCACCTCGTGGGCCGCTTCGGCGATGACCTCGCTGAAGTGCCGTTCGATCCACTCACCGATGAAGTGGTTCGGCGTGCTGACTCGAAGATAATCCTCCGTGAATGTGAACTTCGTGGCGTTCTTGAACCAGACATTGTACCGCTGCGGACCGATCTTCTCGACGATCCGCGACTGTAGTTGCGTGACTGCATCCTGCGCGCAAACGACCACCACCGCCTCCTATTCCGAAAGAGGAACCAACGGAACTACCGAAATAATCACGAACCAGAAACGAGCGGGACCGACCCACCAGCCGGCGGAGGCCCCTGATTTTGATCCACCGCGCCGCGTCGCCGCGATGGTCTGTTAGTTACTTGCACGACCCGCAGAATATCAGATGATCATACGTAGCGTCAACAGGTTTTAGTCGCCCACACGCGCTTTCGTGACGGTGCTTCCCGTGGCATAAGTAGTTACCGACGAAAAAAAAGTTTTCCACACTGCCCGGTGCCGGCGCGTTCGAGAATTGTGGATAACCCTCCCCGAATAGGCAAAACACAGCAACCTCATGCCACGGGCGGAGTTGCGATAAACGCCTCGCGCGTCAAGGTTTCGACGAAGCCCCACCTGGCGTACATCTTGCGCGCCGGGGCGTTACGCCGGTCGGCCGCTAGTGTCACGAACTTGGCACCACACCGCTCGGCCTCGGACGCCGTCCGCATGAGCAGCGAATCCGCAACACCCGTGCCTCGCGATAGTTGCGCGACACCGATGTAGACGATCTCCAGGCCCGGTTGGGGAGGTATTCGGTTCAAAAGGAGCACACCCACCGGGTCGTCACCGGCGAG
>JAJDDX010000030.1 GCA_029260055.1 Phycisphaerae bacterium | reverse complement strand
GTATCAAAAAGTAAGTGACATCATAACTTCAATGTTTGGAAACTAAATGCAATCAATTCAATTACAAAATGACTCTTTAGTTGAAATAGCAACTTTTCTTGTTAGAAGATGGTCTGAAAATGAAAACATAATTGTAGAAATGTCAGATAAAACAGAAACAAAAACACGTCTAAAAGAAAACAAAGTGATCATGACTCCAATGGAAAAAAGAATTGGGAATGATTTTCAGCAGACTGAGATGCAGGAGGATTCAACTGGCTAAGAAGGACATCCATATTTTGACCGGGAATTTTTACAATGGCTGATGAAATAATTTCTCTAGTGTCACCGTCAGGTAATGTAAAATCAACATATTTTGCATATAAAATATCACCTGGCATTGAAACTAGACGATTGCTGAGAGTTTGACCAGAATCAGCAATGTACACACTCCCTTTGAAAATTCCACTGTACACACCTGTTTCAACTACAGGGATTTCCAGACCACCTAAAGAAGTATCAGACCAGACAAAAATTGAAAATTTATCTGCAAAATTAGGATATTCTTTTTTGTTCATATCATCATCTTTGACAATTATGTCAACAAATGAGTTTGGAGAAATGATTTGCTTTTTCCATTCGACTGTACCGACATTCGAATCATCTGCAAATGCAAACGGCATTAAAATTACTAGCGAAAACAGCAGCACCAGAATTTTCTTCACAAGCATAATTTTAGATGTTCGCTATTTAAAAAAACCACTAGTTCGGACTAGTGCTAAAAACAGCATAAAGAAAATGCCTAATATATGATGAAAATTATTAAAAAATAATTGGTCTTAGTAGATAAAAGGATTCTAGCCGGAGGAATTGCAATGATAATTGTAGGCATGGTATTCACCATCATATCTGCAGAAGAGCCAATAGGTCAATCAGGGATGAGCGAGGAGGAAGTCATTGATCTGCTAATATCTGAAGACCAAAATCAAGCTTATCGAATGCTATCAGGCATTTTAATCGGCGTAGGGTTCTTACTGGTTTTGATTAGCTTTGGTGCACGAAGGAAAAAAGACACTGTTAAAAGAAAGGAAAGGAAACCGGCAGAATGATTTAAAAATTATTATTTATACAAATCAAATTTTTTCTTACAATTTCCACAAAATCGTTGCTTGGTTTTCTTACTTTCCGTGCCTAAGTCAGAACCGCATCGGTCACATTTTGTTTTAATCATAGTTTTGATCCAATTCAAATTTATCAAGAATCACCCATCTTTGAATGTTGGGAAAGCCACCCAAAGCAGCAAGGGTTTCAAAAAAAACAACTTAGGAACACATCATTAAGCAAAAAATTGCAAAATGAGACAGTGATTCAAAATGGAATCAGTATTCATTTACACTGATTCAGGGTCATTCTTTAATTATCAGATCAAATTCTTGAAATTCATTTTTTCTGTCTGTGCATAATATTCTAAGGGCTTCTCGGATTTTCTCTTCTGCATATTCCCCACTGTTTAGAATATACATTCCTTTAACGCTCATGATCTTGGACTGATCAGTCCATAATTAAACTGATTCAAATTTCTCAATTATGAAAACACCTTTTTTTCAAATGGGATCTAACTTCATGCAAACCCTATCCGTTCTTGATGATTGTGTATTTTATCAATTACCTAATTCTCGTTTTTGACATTAATCTTAAGGTTAAATTCTACATTAATTAATCAGTAATTGAACAATGGAAAAAAATTTCAAGTTTGAGTCCATTTTAGTACCCTACAACGCAACTGAAGGTGCCAAACAGGGTGTCTAAAATCCGCAATTGAACTTGCAAAAAAACTTGATGCCCAAATTACTCTAATCACATGCATAGAAAACCAATCTGGTCTATCTTTTTTTAGAAAAAGCAGGGATGAAAAATTTGAAGAAGAAGAAAAACTCATTGAAAAAGAATTGCAAAAAATCGAATCGGATGTCAAGGGATTGTCCATACCGATTAAACATGCCATTTTAAAATCATCATTTGCCCCTGATTCAATAGTCGAATATGTTGAAAAAAATAAAGTCGACATGGTAATCATAGGTCAGACAAAAATAAAGCATGTTGAGGAAAAATACCATCAGAGTATGGCGAACTATCTTGTACAAGGGTTAACATGCCCCTTGTTAATAGTGAAATGACACAGAAAAATTAAATCAATCTTTAGATTCCTATCTTTTCTCATTTCCAGATATTCATCTACAGCATTTCAGCATTTTTTTGATTTTTTTGTACACAGTCAGAATCTTCCACATGTCGTTTATTTTCTAATGCTATGATCAACCCATTTGAATAAAATTTTACATCATTTACCATTGAATCAAAGGTATCTTTCACGAGAAAAATAATCATGTTTAATTCATAAAGTGATTGATGAATGTCATGGATGCAAATCTTAAATGATGAATAAAGATATTAGTTCAGTAAATCAAACATAGAAAATTGAGAAAAGTTGAAGTCATTTGCTACGAGCAGCAAAGTGAAAGTTTAGAGTTTACTTTTAAAAAATACAAAGTCCCTTACCATGTCGAGCTGGCAATGGTCGATAATCAAAAGCTTTTACGATATGTTGGAATCTCTCCCGATTTGATATCAGATGCACTGACAAATGAGCTAAACAAGATCATAGACACCAGAACAAAAGAACTGTACGTCATCAACACTGCAATTGAGGCGACACTCTCGGACTATCTTTCCAATTACTCAAAAGAGCTTGAAACGAAGCAAATCAAAACAAAAAAGAAAAAACTAATCGAAGAATACGAGCTATTGATAGATCCCAATGTAAAATTCAACAAGAACCTCCTTTTCATGATAGTCATAGCTGCCGGAGTGGCCACCGTAGGATTGTTTGCAAACAACGCATCCCTGGTAATCGGCGCGATGCTGATATCGCCATTGCTCGGACCGATCTCCGCATTCTCGTTTAACACTGCAGTAGGCAAGACCCATAAAATGTTCAAGGCATTGATTTCGGGTTCGATTTTATTGGTGTCAGTTGTCGGTACCGGAGCCATCCTCACAGGAATTGCACTTCAGTTTACGGATTTGCCATTGACTAGCGAGATTCTATCGAGAACAGAAATGTCTCCTGTGTTTTTGGCCGTTGCAATTGCACTCGGCTTGGCTGGCGGAATTGCAATGTCTACAAACATTCCTGGAATTTTGGTAGGCGTGGCAATTGCAGCCGCTTTGGTACCTCCTGCATCTGTTGCAGGAATCGGACTGGCCTTGTTGAATTTTGACATTTTTTCTAGCGCGCTAATCCTTACTGCAGCGAACATCATTGGTTTGGTACTCGGCATGATGATAATATTTTTCATCAGCGGTGTCACCCCCAGAAAGTTCTATGAAAAAGAGAAAGCCAGGAATCACATGATAATTACGATATCCATTTTTATCGGATTGAGCATACTGTTGGGATTTCTGTCTATAAAACCTGAAATTTAAGAGCATACTAGAAGATACTTTAATTGACAGCATTCCAAAGCAATCTACTCTGAATTTTAAAGATTGAATGTGATCTTTTGACTTTTCATCCAGTTCTAAGGAATTAATAGCATCAAGGAAATCACTTTTGTGTCTTGATTCAAGCTGAAATCAGCATATATCCAATGGCAACTAGAACTACCAGTGCCAGTTTTTACATCGCAAAGGCAATTGAGTCAGTTCAAAAAATGGAAAACGTAAGATACGAAATCAACGCAATGGGAACAATTCTGGAATCAGACAGCATTGACGACATAAACACGGCCACGAAACAAATGATGGAAACAGTGCACAATCTAGGAATAGCACGGGTCGAGGTGATCATCAAGATTGATTCAAGGCGAGACAAGCAAGTCAGGATGGAAGAAAAGCTAGATTCGATTAAGAAGCAGATGAGTTAGAATTTTTTCAGAATGCCAAAATGAGTATTTCTTTGGGCAGGTGTACGTCCAATCTCCTTCACCATTGTCGCAAGTTCCTCCACTGATGAAGATGTTGCCTTTCCAGCGGATTTGTAAATCTCTTCAGAGAATGCAGTTCCGACCAGATCATTTCCGCCATTAGACAATGCCACTTGGGCTAGCTTTTTGCCATATGCCACCCAGTAGACAGAGATGTTGTTTAGAACATTTGCAAGCATCAATCTTGACAATGCGACAACCCGTAAATCATAAACTGACGAGCATTCGTTGTTCACCAAATGCTCTTGCTCTAGTTCAGTATTATCCAAGCTGAATTTTAAAGGGATTAAGGTCAGAAACCCATTTGTTTTCTTTTGCAATTCACGGACCTTGATCAGATGATCAACAACGTGTTCAGGCTTCTCAATATGCCCATAAAGCATGGTGACATTGCTTTTGATGCCCATGTTGTGAGCCTCCTCAATTACATCGAGCCATTGCTGTCCAGTACATTTTCCTCGGACAATCTTTCCTCTAATGTCCGGATGAAACAGCTCTGCCCCTCCACCTGGCATCGAATCAAGTCCGGCATCTTTCAGGCGGGATAGAATTTCCTTTGTGGAATTTTTTGTTAGTTTTGACAAGTAGTAAATCTCAGCTGCAGTCAATGCTTTGATGTTAAGTTGGGGATGACTCTTTTTGATGGACCTCATCATATCTTCATAATATTCTAGTGGAAGTTTTGGATGAAATCCCCCAACGATATGGACCTCAGTTGCACCCATTTGCTTCGCGATTCCAACCCTCGCTTCAATTTCCTGAGGAGTTAGGGTGTATGCATCATCCGCACCGTCTTTTCTATAGAATGCACACATCTGACAGCTAGCTGCACAGACATTGGTGTAATTCATGTAGTATGATGCTGCAAATGTCACAGTGTCGCCAACTAGTTTTTTTCTAGAGTGATCAGCAACAGCCCCAAGCAAATGTAAATTATCATAATCCATCAATTCCATGCCATCTTTGTAAGAGAGTTCTTCGCCGGCAAGAGCACGATCTAAAGCTTGAGAATCCCCAACCAGTTGTTCGAGCATAATCGCATATTCCCCTTTCATGATATATTCCTTAGTAAAATATGACCAGCAGATGTCATTTTACACACGATTATCTTCATTTCCCTAAAATTTGCAAGCATTGTGAAACTTGGTGTGTGGTTTTCATACCACGTTTCCATTTGGAGCAAACGATTCTATTAGCCTGCATCTTACCTGCGTCATCTTTTACACCAGTTATGGAAAAGTATATCACGATAAAAAAACACGTGAAAAACCATGAACAAAATAAAATGCTCCCACATACTGGTAGCAAAACAAAGTGAGGCTCTAGCAATTCTTGAAAAGATCAAAAAGGGCGAAAAATTCGGCAACTTGGCAAAAGAATTTTCAACGGACACTGGCAGCGGTAAAAAAGAGGGGAATCTAGGCTATTTTACAAAAGGCATGATGGTGAAACCATTTGAGGAGGCCGCATTCAAACTCCAAGTCGGAGAAATTTCCGAGCCAATCAAATCAGAATTCGGATACCACATCATCAAAAGACAAGCATGACTTAGAACGTAGTTTTTATTCTTTGGCCGTTTCAAAATCATCAATTTTCTCAAAATCTTTTCTAGTTTCCTTGTGGAGTTTTTTCTCTTTCTCAACCAAATCTCTCGTTTCTTTTTGTTTGCTACCAGTTGACGACACTGAAAAATGAACTTGAACGGCATGGGAGATAATTGCAATTTGAATGCCTAAAAAACCAAAATAAAGTACACAACGTTTTTTTCAGATGCAAAGCAGACAAAATCATGGTACTCGACGATAAAATGCTAGATGGAATTCTAGAATACCTGGAAAAGTCAATTAACAATCTAGCAAAAGAGGCATTTGACAACATGGAATTGGAAGGAGGGTTCCAAGGGGCGAAAGAGTTCCTTCAAAGTCAATACGACATAAGACTGGAAAACCTATTATCTGCAAAAAAAAGCAGCATACATCATTTAGAATCAAGTATGAAAAATAAAGTGATTCAAAGAAAACGATCTGTTTTTGAAAACATCATAAATCAATATCAGAACTAGAGGAATGCATCCAGACCTTCCTTTTTAGATTCGGTTTCCTGATTTTTCTCCAGTATCCCGGTCATTTTTGCACCCATTGATTTCGCCGCAGTCATTTTTCGCTTCCCTATCCAATAATATGTCTCATCAATGGTGTTTTTTGCAATCAGCACCACAATCTTACCAGTATCCTTTCTGCCCGTTCGTCCTCGTCTTTGAATGAATCTTACAGAGCTTGGAACATTGTCATAAAAAATCACCTGGTTAACTTCTGCAATGTCCAGCCCCTCTTCCCCAACACGTGTCGCAACAAGCACCCGAAAAAGCCCGTCTCGAAAATTCTGTACGGTTTCAATCTGTTTTTTCTGCTTCAATCCCGCATCCCCCGCTTTTCCAATCAAAATTCCTGCAGAGATTCCCAATTCAGTGAGCTTGTTGTAGATTAGATCAACCGAGTCACGATAGCTTGTAAAGATCAGCGCTTTGCCAGGGACAGATTCAATTATTTCCCTAAGTTTCGGAATCTTTGAATGCTCAATACCGCGAGACTGAGCCTCCTTTCCCAGATGGATGGCCCGCGTGAAGTTGGGATCAATTTCAAACAAGTCTTTAACACCCACGCCCTTCTTTGCTCTTGCGCGTTCACAGAATTTTAGAAACGGTGTAACTCCATGGGCCTCCAAAATATTCAACGCATAGTGGATTCTAATTGCAGTGAATAGCGGTTTTGCCGAACGCCTATTCTGATTCAGCACAAATTGTCTTATACGAAGAAGTGCAGAAAGAGATTGCTGCTCTGCCAAACGAATTCCATTTTTTCTCAAAACATCATATCTCTCATCTAATGCCAGTTTCAATAGTTTTTGCATGGCCTTCAGTTCAGGTGGAAGTTCAACATTAATCCACTCGGTGTTCGTTTCTTGGGTGTATGGTTTTACATCCGGACTATCTTCAGTACGCTCTGCAACGCTTGAGATTCGGAGTTTTGTCAGAATTTCAGTGGCCTTTTCTTTTTCACTAGGCAAGGTAGCAGTCATTCCAATCAATCTTGCAGGGGAATCTCCAAACCGTTCCGCTATTCCAGAGTATGCATAATCACCCACGGTCCTATGCACTTCATCAAATATTACAAGACTGAATTGTTCAGGTGTGACTATTCCCCGAATCAGATCATTTCTAGCAATTTCAGGAGTTGCACAGACAATACTGTTGTTCCAAAGTCTTGCCCTCTTCGGGATCGGATCCTCACCGGTGACTAGGGAGATATCATCCAGAGTGAGATTGTTTTTTAAAAAATCATAGTGCTGATTGACCAAAACTCTAGTGGGGGCCAAAAACAATATGCCGCCAGTGCCCTTTGACAGATACTCAGAGATCACGTGCAACGCAACAGCGGTTTTTCCTAGACCAGTGGGCAAAACCACAATGCAGTTTTCTTTAATTGCCTGATTTGCCAGATTAATTTGATAGTCTCGTTTCTCTATAGAATTTTTTTTCACGTACTTTTTTTCAACAAATTCGGTCATCGCACATTCGAAGATCGTGATTTGTGGATTTTATGCTTTCGTATAGTCAATTGTTAGCTAACGCATACTTTCCAGGTTCTAATCAACTAAAACCCATGCCTGGGTTCAAGAATCAAGATCAGGGAAATCTTCCTTCATCGATTAATTCTTTGTATATTGTAGATTCGATACGAGTTTGCGCTGAACCGCATTTACTACACATTCCTGTTTCGTTAGGATCTTCTTTCATTTTCTTTTCACATTCTACACATTTGTTGATGCCTTTTTTGAATCCCATACCAAGATTTTTTTTCTAATCTCGATAATAACTATATCTTGAACCCTCAATCTTTAGAAGATCTTTCAAAAGTGGAATTGGAACCGATGGTTTTTCTCAACTCGCACATATCTAAACACTGCCGCAGTCACTTCTTTTTGAAATGACATCATCATTTGCAATTATGATCGCAAACACAATTCCAATCAGAGTGATCCATATATTGAACAGGCAGGGAGGATTCATGTGAGTGGTTCTTTTGACAGACCAGATTGGAACGAATATTTCATGCTTCAAGCAGAACTAGCAAAGCTTCGTTCCAACTGCATGACCAGGCAAGTAGGAGCAGTGATAGTCAGAAACCACAGACAGTTGGCAACAGGATATAACGGAACTCCGCCTGGGATCAAAAACTGTTTTGAGGGGGGATGTAGGAGATGTCAGCTTCGCATGGAGGGGAAAATTGAATCAGGGGCATCGCTGGACAGATGCCTATGCAATCATGCAGAAGCCAATGCAATTATGCATTGCGCAATTTTAGGAATCGAGGCAGGGATTAAAGGAGCAATTCTCTACACAACGTTTGTTCCGTGCTTAGAATGTACAAAGATGGCAATAACCATCGGAATCAGGAAATTTGTTTGCCTTGATGCGTATCCTGAAACAGATTATGATTTGTTGGAGGAAGCAGGAGTGGAAGTGATTAGTCTGGACAAAGCCAAAATTACAAAGTGGGCAAAAGCATTAGTTAGCAAATACGAAGATTCAGAGTGAGAGAATGCAAGTCAATTTGCCTGAAACTAAAAAAATTGAAACAATGTCACCGTCAATGTTAGTGTCAGCCACATATGACAACATTTCAAAATCAGTCGTTCTGAAATTCTACGAACCAGAATTAAAAAAATTAATTTTATGGCACGACGAAACAAACCATAAGCCATATTGCTATTCAAGGTTAGAGCCAGACGAATTAGATTTTCTTCAAGAGAGGAACGACGTACTTGAGATCAAACAGATTAAGAAATACGATCTACTAAAGGATGAAGAAATCAAAGTGTCACAGATAATTGTAGACAACCCACTATCCATAGGAGGGAATTTTGGAGAAAGCATAAAAAACCAGATTGAAACATGGGAATCAGATCTCAAATATTATGAAAACTATCTCTATGACAGAGGGTTGATAGTTGGAAGGTATTATGAAGTAAAAAATGGAAAAATAGAACCTTACGATGTAGAAATTTCTGACGAAGTCAAGATTGCATTGAAAAGTTTGCTGTGGGACAAAGTAGACAGTGAAAGCATGGTAGATGCAGAAGAATTCAAAGTGTTTATTTCAGAATGGGCAGATTTGCTAAATCAGCCAATTCCAAGAATAAAAAGACTCAGCGTAGATATCGAAGTTGAAGCAGTCATCGGAAGAATTCCAGACCCAAAAATAGCAGAAAAAAAAGTCACAGCCATCGGTCTAAAAGGATCCGACGGATTTGATCAAATTTTCGTGCTCAAAACAGAAGGAACGGAGGAGGGAACAAATGAGTTAGAGCCAAACATCAGGATAAAATTCTATGACTTAGCAGATGAGAGAAAAATGATTGAGGATGCGTTTGAAATAATCAAGACATTCCCATTTGTGCTAACATACAACGGAGATGAATTCGATTTACCGTATCTTTACAACAGAGCAGAGAGATTAGGAGTAAAAAATTCACAAAATCCATTTTACATGATGAGGGATTCTGCAACTCTCAAAGAAGGAGTTCATCTAGACCTGTACAAAGTTCTCTCAAATAGGTCATTTCAGATTTATGCCTTCAGTCAATCATATACGGATTTTTCCCTAAACAGCGTCTCAAAGGCACTCCTAGGAAAAGAAAAGATAGACTATGGGTTGGAATTTGACGAATTAACACTTTATCAAACTGCAAATTATTGCTACAATGACGCCCTACTAACATACGAACTTACCAGTTTCAACAAGGATTTGCTTATGGACTTGCTTGTAATCATTTCAAGGATAGGAAGGTTGCCAATTGACGATGTCGCAAGACTAGGGGTATCACAGTGGATTAGGAGTTTACTGTATTATGAACACAGGCGAAGGAACTATCTAATTCCAAAGCGTGAAGAATTACAAAGAAGATCAGAAGGGGTAATGTCTGATGCAGTAATCAAAGATAAAAAGTACAGAGGAGGCCTGGTTGTTGAGCCAAAAGAGGGAATTCATTTCGATGTTGTTGTAATGGATTTTGCAAGTCTATATCCAAGCATTATCAAAGTTCGAAATTTATCATATGAGACAGTAAGATGCACTCATGAAGAATGCAAAAAAAATACAATACCCGGTACAAATCATTGGGCATGTACAAAGAAAAACGGCCTAACATCAATGGTTATCGGATCATTGCGGGATTTGAGAGTAAACTACTACAAAAGTCTGTCAAAAAAAGAGACATTAACTGATGATCAAAAGCAGCAATATACAGTGGTCAGTCAAGCACTAAAAGTAATTCTTAATGCTAGCTATGGGGTAATGGGGGCCGAAATATTTCCACTGTATTTCCTACCAGTAGCAGAAGCAACAACCGCGATAGGCAGACATACTATTTTAGAGACAATCAAGAAATGCGAAGCTACAGGAATTGAAGTTCTGTACGGGGATACAGATTCACTGTTTCTTAAAAAACCGACTCCAGAACAAATCAAGGTAGTGATAGAGCAGGCAAAAAAAGATCACGGGGTGGATTTAGAAATTGACAAAACATACAGATATTGCGTATTAAGCAACAGGAAGAAAAACTATCTTGGAGTAACAAAATCAGGCAAAGTAGATGTCAAAGGATTGACAGGCAAGAAATCACATACGCCAGCTTTTATCAAAAATTTATTTTATGAATTAGTGGACATACTATCTAAAGTTCAGACGATGGATGACTTTGTAAAAGCAAAACAAGACATTTCAGAAAAAATTTCAACTTGCGGAAAAAAAGTAGAGGCCAAAGAAATCCCATTAGAAGATTTAACATTTAATGTAATGTTGAGTAAAGCACCTTCAGAATATGTAAAAACAATTCCTCAGCACATCAGAGCAGCAAAACAGCTAGAATCAATTAGAGAGATAAAGAAAGGCGATAAGATTTCATTCATCAAGATCCTAAACAAACCTGGTGTAAAACCAGTAGAGCTTGCAAAAAAAGAAGAGATTGATTCTAAAAAATACATGGAGTTTATGGAGTCAACGTTAGAGCAAATAACATCGTCGATGGATTTAGATTTTGATACAATGTTAGGAAAGCCAAAGCAAACAGGATTAGATGAATTTTTTTGGAGTTGATTTGAGCCATGGAAGTCGACGGAACCCTTTTGACAGTACTTGGCATTACAGCAGGGGTTCTAATTCTCACGGGGTGGGTGGAGCAAATTTACAAGGGCTACAAAACAAAACGGCTAAACGACGTTTCAAAGTTTCTGATGATCTTCATAGCTGCAGGATCAATACTGTGGTTAATTTATGGGATTGTCGTATCAGATGTGTTTATCATAGGCACGAATTTGGCAGGATTGACCCTAATGATAATTGTATCCACCATGAAAAAACGATACGATAGTTTAGCAAAAATGAACCAGCCTTAATCAAGAATTAAATACAATATTGGGGATTTTAAAAAGATGTTTGTAATAAATTGTAAAAACTATGAAGAGATCGCAGGAGACAACATTGTCAAGTTTGTAAAAATAGCAGAAAAAATTTCTAAAAAATATAAAATTAAAATTGCCATATCACCGCCACAGCACTTGGTTGGTCTGGTAGCAAACAGTTCTGTTTCAATTCTTGCTCAACATATTGACGTATCCAAAGTTGGAAGCACGACAGGTTTTGTAATTCCAGAGTTATTAAAAAAATCCAACGTCAAAGGATCATTAATCAATCACAGCGAACACAGAATTACAAGCAAAGAAATTGAGCAACTGGTATTGAAATTAAAAGAATTAAAAATGACATCCATATTATGTGTAAAAAATGTTGCAGAAGTAAAAAAATATGTGAATCTTAATCCGGATTATATTGCAATCGAACCCCCAGAGTTAATAGGTTCAGGTAAATCAGTGTCCAAAGAAAAACCGGAATTGATTACAAAAGCTGCAGATGTCGTAAAAAACGCAAAAAATAAAACAAAATTACTTTGCGGTGCGGGCATTGTATCTGGAGAAGACGTTGCAAAAGCAATAGATCTGGGATCGAAAGGAATACTTGTAGCTAGTGGAATTATCAAAGCAAAGGACTGGAATAAAATAATTTCAGAATTTGCCAAGGCATTAGTTTAAAAAGCCAAATAATTTACAAAATTTTGCATGGTAAAAACCAAACCAGTTTATGCATTTGAAGAGGCAGACAGTAAAAACAGAATGCTCCTAGGGGGCAAAGGGGCAGGATTAAGCGAAATGACTAGATTAAAACTTCCAGTACCCCCGGGATTTACGATCACAACAGAAGTTTGTAACAAGTATTACGATAATGGCAAAAAACTTCCAAAAGATGTGATGCCAGCAGTGATGAAAAACATTGCAAAAATGGAGAAAAAGACAGGTAAAAAATGGAATTCCACAAAGAATCCATTGCTAGTATCGGTTCGATCAGGTGCGGCCATATCAATGCCCGGAATGATGGATACAATTTTGAATTTAGGATTAAATGAGAAAACGGTTGAAGGCTTTGCAGAGCAAACAAAGAATCCACGTTTTTCATGGGATTCGTATAGAAGGTTTATTCAGTTATTTGGCAAAGTCGTATTTGGAGTCAATGATGAGAGGTTTGAACATGTGCTAGACTCTGCAAAATCCAAGCAGGGAGTTACAGACGACAGCAAGCTAAACGTAGAATCATTAAAAACAATTGTATCAGAGTACAAAAAAATATGTGAAGAGCATACAAAAAGAAAATTTCCAGACACACCTAATGAGCAATTAGTGCTATCCATAGAAGCTGTTTTTAAAAGTTGGATGGGGGAAAGAGCAATTGTTTATCGTGAAAAAAATAACATAACAAAAGATATTGCAAATGGGACTGCAGTTAACGTGGTTACGATGGTGTTTGGAAATATGGGAGACGATAGTGCAACAGGAGTTGTATTTACAAGAAATGGCCACAACGGTAAAAAAGAGATGGAAGGTGAATATCTAATCAATGCACAAGGTGAAGATGTTGTTGCAGGTGTAAGAACTGGATTGAGTATCGAATTGTTAAAAAAAGACATGCCAAAATCACACAAAGAACTAAGTAATGCATGTGCAAAATTAGAAAAACATTTCAGAGAACCGCAAGATATTGAATTTACTATCGAGCAAGGAAAATTCTACTTGTTACAAACAAGAACAGCAAAGATGAGTGCAGCAGCTCTTGTAAAAACATCAGTAGACATGGTAAAAGAGAAATTAATCGATAAAGAAAGGGCACTTACAAGAATTCCTGCACAACAATTAGAAGCATTACTTCATAGAACAATGGATGAATCAGAAATAAAAAATTATAAACTATTAGCAAAAGGAATTCCAGCATCACCTGGGGCTGCAAGTGGAATTGTTGTCTTTGACGTAAAAAAAGCAATAGAGTTAGGAGATGCAGGAAATAAAGTAATCCTAGTAAGAAAAGAAACAAAACCAGAAGATGTGCCCGCATTCTTTTCATCAGAAGGGATTCTGACTAGTTTGGGAGGAAAATCATCTCATGCAGCGATTGTCTCAAGAGGGATGGGAAAACCATGCATAGTAGGATGCCCAGAATTAAAAATTAATTATGATGACAACACATGTACAGCAAATGGAATTACAATCAAAGAAAGAGAAATAATTACCATTGATGGAAGCGCAGGAACTGTCTATATTGGAGATATCCCAACAGTAGAGCCAAAAGTAACAAAAGACTTTGAGCAAATTTTAGACTGGGCACAAAAAACAAAAACGTTAGGAATTAGAGCAAATGCAGATACTCCAGAAGGAGCAATCCTTGCAAGAAAGTTTGGCGGTCAAGGGATTGGATTATGCAGAACAGAAAGAATGTTCAATGGAAGTGATAGAATTAACTTATTCGTAGAAATGATCATGGCTGAAAATATTGAAGATCGAAGCAAAATCTTAACCAAATTAGGCCAATTACAAAAAAGTGATTTTATTGAAATTTTAAAGGCGATGGAAGGGTATGAAGTTACAATTAGACTACTTGATCCTCCACTTCATGAGTTCTTACCAAATCCAGAAGAACTAGTAGAAAAAATTCAAAAATTAGAAGCAAGTGGAGATACAAATGAAATTAACAAAACAAAAATTATCCTCAAAAGAGCAAGAGAGTTAGCAGAAATAAATCCAATGATGGGACATAGAGGAGTTAGAGTCGGAATCACATACCCAGAGATTTATGAAATGCAAATTAAAGCAGTCTTTGAAGCATTAGTTGAGTTAACAAAAAAGAAAGTCAAAGCACATCCACAAATAATGATTCCACAAATAAGTAGTATTGCAGAATTAAATCACATAAAGAAAATTTACGATGCAATAAAGAAAGAAACTGAAACTAAATACAAAATGAAATTAAAAATCAACTTTGGAACTATGATAGAAGTTGTAAGAGCTGCTCTAACTGCAAATGAACTTGCAACCACAGCAGAATTCTTTAGTTTTGGTACTAATGACTTGACTCAAGGGACTTTTAGTTTCAGTCGAGAAGACGTTGAGGGGAAATTCCTTCCAGAATACATGGAAAAAGAACTCTTAGAAAGAAACCCATTCCAATCAATTGATGTTAACGGTGTAGGTAGTTTAATAAAAATAGGTCTTGCTGCTGGGCGTAAATTACGACCAAACATGGAAGTTGGGATATGTGGAGAGCATGGAGGAGATCCAAGTTCCATCAAATTCTGTCATGATGCAGGACTAAGCTATGTAAGTGCATCACCACATAGAATTCCAATCGCAATAGTTGCAGCGGCTCAAGCAGCAATTGAACAACCAAAGAAAGCAAAATCTAAAACAAAGAAAAAAAATAAATAATTCTACAAATTACCAATATCATGACAAAAAGTATAAGCTGTTCGGATGCAGGGAAAGATTGCAGCTGGTCAGCAACAGCATCCACAGAAAAAGAATTAATGGAAAAAGTCACTAAACATGTCATTGAAAAGCACAAAGAGATCGAGATGAATTCAGAATCCATTCACAGTATTAAATCACTTATCAAAGACATCTGAATTCTAAAAACATCTTAATTTTTAAAATAAATAACAGAATCAAACTTGAAAATTACAACCTTGCTAATATGTCAGATTTGAGATAATTAATCATGGCGTTTAGTAAAATATGTCCAATGTGTAATCAACCCTGTTCTTCACTTGTTGTATACATGTCCCATATCAAAAATACCCACAGTGGGGAATCCCCAGAATCATTTGTGAAAGAACCGGGGGAATTGAAATGGGGATTAAGAAACAATGACTGAGCTATAATGATCTCTGAAAATAAATTTTTAAATCAATCAAAATCATCTCTAAATGAATTGCTACCCAGAATTGATTCCATTAAACAAATTAGGTTGAAAATTGGCATTACTCAAAAAAAACTTGCAACTATGGCAGGAATAAGCACTTCAATGATCAACCAAATTGAATCAGGGAGAAGCCAGCCAAGTTATGAGACTGCTAAAAAAATATTTGAAAGTCTTGCCAAATTAGAAGGAGAATCATCATCTCATACCGCAGGGGATTTTTGCAGCAAGAGTATTGTAAAGTTAAAACCAACAAACACTCTTCATGATGCAATTAAAAAAATGCATGAGTTATCCATTAGTCAAATTCCAGTGTTTGACAATTCAGATGTAGTAGGAGTGGTCTCAGAGGACGGAATAGTGAAACATCTTTCAGATTTAGGAGAAACAGAATTAAAAAAAGCAAAGTTATCAGACACCATGGATTCAGTTCCACCAATTGTAGATTTCGATACACCTGCAAATGTTCTGGTTCCTTTGATAAGATATTCTAAATGCATTCTAGTTTCAAAAAAAACAAAAATCATAGGCATCATAACAGCATCAGATACTTTAAAAATGATGGAATGACATTGTTAATTTTTTCTAACAGCAAATAGTCTTAAGACAATTGATTTCAAACAATCATCACATGGATTACATATGTAAAAAATGCGGGACATCGTGTAGAAGTTCTAGAGGAATCGGTAAAAATTACAAACTATGTGACAGGTGCAACCAAATTAGACAAAAAGAGAGCAGGAAATAATCTATTGAACAATGATTTGATTTTTACCCCATTTGAGGTCAAATTCTTTTTGATTCATTTTAATTTTTGATTTGCATTTAACACATCTACGAAATTTGTTGGTTTTTGAATATCTCCAAACATGAGGTTCGCTTATTTTATGGCAGTTCGTACAAATCAGAATTTCCCGTTCACTTAAGCGTATTGATAGTTAGAATACGTTTAGTATGCGGCTATTCTTTAGGATTAGTGAAGTAAAACGAGCTTATCCGTAACTTAATAGTTAGAAAGTGGCTTATTTTGATCCTTTTAATGCCGGGGGCGAATTTTAGAAAATTAGTTTAATTCTCTTAGAACCAAATCCTCTACAATCCGAACCTTTGATGGTGTTTAAGACCTAGTTTGTTCTTTAGGATAGGTAAAGTAAAACGAGCTTATCATCTAAAATTTAAATTATATTTAGATGGATCAGGCCAACTATTCGTTAGTTTTTTTAGGTTCTTTGGGTTTACTCCTTAGAAACTTGAGACTTTCTTAGGTATAATTTGAGATTTACTATTTAGTGGAGAGTGGATGGGGAAACAATATCACGTAATCTTGTATACGGTTATGCAAATTGATAATTCAAATTTTAATAGTTGATTCCAATTAAGACATTATTGGATTTTGATAAATTGTATGCTGATGTCATGAGCATAGATTCTGCAATTCGGTATACTGCTATTCAAGACAAAAATGGCGAAAAGATTTGTGGAGGTTTTAGGGACAAAGTCAACCCAATACTCAGTGATGATGAACTTAAGATGATGCATTATTATGCAAGTCAAAGATGGCAAACTAGAAAAAATATCGAGCACAAACTAGGCAATACCAAATATGCCATGGCTGAATATGACAAACTAAAACGAATCACATTTCCAATAGATGAGAAACATATGCTATTGCTGGCTACTGAAACCAGTGTAGATCATACAAGAATTATCAACAAAGTTCTTGAGTTGATCCATAATCCCATATAAGATTATGAAAAAAATTGAAATAATTTAGTAGATGAAGCGAGTCAATTATTCGTTAGTATTTTTCATCTAATCTAATTCTGACGGATAATAAATTGCATTAAGGATTCCTTTGAATAATCTATTCCATGTTCATCATTTGTATGAGTTCTGAATTTTTTAATTACATCTTCCATTTCACCTTCTGCGATAAAATCACACTCAAAACCATAATTTGCACAGGTCAGTTTTGCCATTAATTCCTCTAATTTTGACCTTCGATCCCACTCAAAGTAAGAGTAGAGCGTACATGGTATGCCGCCATTTCATATTCTCCCATAATTCATTTGATACAAAATTGACAATAAACATTATGGTGCCAAAATGAAAGATCTGTTTGATTTTTTAGTAATTATTAATCAATAATTAAGAGATGCAAGAATCGAAGTTATCTTGAATAACATCTTTAGAATTCTAATGCAAAATAATATTCGTCATGACATCACAAATTTAGAAAATGATATTTTACAAATAGAAAATAGCATTACAGAGTTTTTGAGACCAAATCATGATCAAGAACTCAAAAAAGCACTTCACGAACTAAAGTCTGATCTGAAACATCCAAGTATTCTTGCAAATGGAGCCCCACTTGATAAAACTGAAGCCAGAAAAACCATGGATTTTTTGAGAACTCATTATAATCATTTACAAGAATTATCCATTCCAGCATAGATCTTTGAACATCATGTTATTTGTTCCATCTAGATAAGATTGATTACGTCGATTCACTCTTTAGGATGAGAGCAAAGTTCTGTCAATACACCATGCAATGATTTTGGATGGATGAAAGTAACTTTAGTTCCAGCAGATCCAGGCCTAATCTTACCTAAAAATTGAATTCCACACCCTTCCATTCGTTCAACCTCGCCTTCAATGTTATCAGTGTCTAATGCCATATGATGTAATCCTTGACCCTTTTTATCTAAAAATTTCTTAATAGGGCTAGAATCATTTGTGGGTTGCATTAACTCCACACGAGCATTTTCTAAATGTAAAATTGCAACTTTAACACCTTCAGACTCTACTGTTTCAAATTCAACATCATCAACACCTAGGGCTTGTTGGTAAATTTTAGCAGATCCTTCAACATCATTTACTGCAATTGCAATATGATCAATTTTCAACTAAAAGACATCCTCAACTTATAGTATTAATGGATTTATGTTATTGTGAAATTTTTGTTTCGTGACTAGCTCAATGTTCTGGCTTTATTAAGTGACGAATGATACCAATACTCCAAGATGGATGAATTAAAAGTAAAAAAAGATTTTACAGATATTTACACGCAAGGTTCTCCACGCAGTTATCTAAAGGAGATGGATAGATTGGAATATGACATATCAGATTCTACAAAACCGCTGTACAACTCCATCATAGAGCAACTTGAAAAGACATTATCCAGACCCATTAATGTTTTAGACTTGGGAAGCTCATACGGTATCAACTCATCACTGATGAAATATAATTTAACAATGTCAGAATTGAATGATTTCTTTCTAAATGGAACTGAACCTACAAGAATAGAGACCAAACAATTCTACGAGGAATGTAATTGTAATGATAATATGAATTTCTATCAAATAGATATTTCAGATGAGGCTTTAAAATTCTCTGAAGAGATGAACTTGTGTGAAAGAGGTATGAACGTTGATCTTGAGGCTGAAAAATTAAATTTGTTAGGATCATTACCGAAAATAGATTTAGTGATTGCAACTGGTTGTGTTGGCTATATCGGATACAAGTCATTTTTAAATTTACTAAAAGCAATTAAAAATAGACAATCCAATTATATCAAATCTGAAAAAGAGTATATCGCACCAATTTTTGCATTCTCTGTTCTCAGAATATTCGACATGGAAGACATTGAAGAAGTTTTTAAAATGTATGACTATTCTGTTGTAAAAAGTGAAATAAAACCAATACGTCAAAGAAGTTTTTCAGGCCCTAAAGAAAAAGGACAGACCATTTCCTTACTACATGGAATGGGAATTAGCACTAAGGAATATGAAGATGAAGGGAATTTCTTTGCAGACTTTTACGTAGCAAAATCTAAAAATTAATTCAGTAATGTTTTGAAAATAAAATCAAGAAAAGTCTAGACTAAAAAACCCTTCTCCGTACGACCTTGTATAGGTTATTTTTGCATCATACTTTTAACACGCATTCGGCCTGACGGTCTCACTTTCAGAGATTAAGAAATCATTAAAAAACTAATTGCGCGGGGTTTGGTGAGTACCCAGCATAATTGTTTCCCGATCAAACGAATCAGGATCTATCTTTTTCTTCAAAACTATTTTTTGCATCACATCGATAGCACGTTTCAACGATAAAAAAGTTGAGACAAAACAATTACACCTTTGTCTGTAACAGATTCTAAAAGAAATTCCCAATCCGATTAATTCATCACAAGGGTCGGATTCTGATGGAGATTACCGCATATTTTCATACAAAATTTTGAAACAAATCGGACTTGCATTATCAGATACTGTTAATGATGGTTGTTATCAAATAAGCACAGACTGCAACTGCTGCCATAATTATCGGTAATTTCAGAGACATGTTATGAGATGTCTTATTTTACCATTAGGCGTTACAAAAAGTTTGAATTACCTCCGATGATGTAACGAATCATGTCCAATTATCAAGCCCTTTAGATGCTTCTTTCTTTTTGTTCCATTTGTACTACATCTTCAGGTGCACCTCCAGATTGTGAGGCGTGTCCATTGTTTCATCACATAGCAGGCAACGGTATGACATGGGATTGAAATTAGGCAGTTTGGAATTAAGAGGGATTAGTCATTGTCAAAACGATTCACCCAGATCAAAACATCGATCAAATTACGAAATTGGTAGTCTTGTTAAATACTAAATTGATGTAATGACATCATGGTCTTTAGAAAATGTGTACACGGTGACAGGGAATACGAAGATGTTTTCAACAGAAGAATTTGCTCCACTGAATGTGGAATTGCAATCTCATGATCACTTCAACTTCTCAAACAGATACTCATGAACGCACTTCATGTTTTTCTCATGGGACTTGTTCCAGCCATCCCAAAAGTCTTTGATGCCATCCATTGAGTCTGTCTCATGAGTATGATCCATGTCACATTTTGAGCATGTAAGCCTGTATCGCATCATGATCTCGCTGAAAATCACCATTTAATGAACCTTGAAATCGGTTTGTTCTTTGAACCTGTCTAGATTAGTCCTGGCGGTTACCAAAAACACGTAATTATACTGCGATCCCGTATTTGAAATTGGCGGATAATTGTTTTATCAATTAGATCAAAATATTTCACCAAAATCTACCATATCAGACTATTAACTGTCAAAAGATTTCAATCGATCAAATATTGTTTTTCACTCTTTTGGCTATAGTTTCAATATGGAATACACATCATGAAAGAACCACTATTGAGCGACAGAATACAGATGGCACACACCATAGAAGTTGAGAGCACTGTAAGAGACGAGATTGGGTTAAAAATCAGCTGGTATGACGGATACGGGGAGACGCAGAGCCAGGAATACGCCCTCAGTAAGGGATCAATAATCAAGTTCTAATTTTTCCCTTTATTCTTTTTTTAGAACAGTTAGGCATTGTCAGTTTTTTTGCCGTTATGATATTTTTATTTGGATTATGACGATTTAAAATCCAGGCAAAATATTAACAATTTATTTTTTGGTACGAATGAATATTGATAAATTATTATTTTCTGTTTGAGTGACGCGGCTTGGTACGCAGTTGGCTTGAACAGCAAAGGTAACGTGAACCAGAATAAGTGAACCAAGCGTTACAGCAGATACATAATTTACGACCCTTGATAGAGTATTCTGAACTTGCAACCCGTTTTAATGCGTACTCTGAGCAGCAGCCCTTGCAGCAGGTGCTCATTGTTGTAGCTCTTGTTGGGCTGGTAGATAACTTGTATTTTTTGATAAATTCTGAAAGACCAAAGGCAAATCCCTTAATGTCAAATTTTGAAAATATTGTCTTGTATCACTGTGCCAAATGTGATTTTAACTTCTTTTCATCATTGCTTTAGGACTGTATAGACTGATAACTTTACACTCAGCAATTACTAAAAAAGTACATAACATAATAAAATGATGAAAATACTATTTAGAAGACCTCTTTTGGACGGTATTCTCCAAAGACCTTACGGAAAGTATTACTAATTTCACCAGTTGTAGCAAATGCTTTAGCAGCAGTCACAATGTAAGGCATTAGGTTTTCTTCTGTATCAGCAGCACTTTGCATTGCAGATAATGCATTTTCTAATTTTTTAGAATCCCTATCAGCACGTAATTTTTTAAGTGCTTTCTTTTGTTGAATTTCAATTCTACCATCAATTCTCAATAATTCTGGTTGCTCTTCTTCTTCAGCATACTTGTTTACGCCAACAATTACCCTTTCAGCATCATCAGTTTCTTTTTTCAGACGATATGCATTTGCGCGGATCTCAGATTGAAAGAATCCTTTCTCTATAGCTTTGACAGAACCGCCCATTTTCTGGATTTTTTTAAGGTATTTCCACACATCAGCCTCAATTTGGTCACATAATTCCTCCAAATAATAAGAACCAGCCAAAGGATCTGCAGTCTTTGTAATTCCACTTTCATGAGCTACAATCTGTTGAGTCCTCAAGGCTATTTTTGCAGATTCTTGAGTTGGAAGTGCTAATGCTTCATCACGAGAATTTGTGTGTAATGATTGAGTACCTCCTGCAACTGCAGCCATTGTTTGAATTGCAACACGAACAATGTTGTTGTTAGGTTGTTGTGCAGTCAATGATTCCCCACTAGTTTGTGTATGGAATTTTAATTGTAATGAACGCGGATTTTTTGCATGAAACATCTCTTTTAGAATTTTTGCATAAACTTTTCTTGCAACTCTGAACTTTGCAACTTCTTCAAAGAATTCTATAGTACAACAAAAGAAAAAGGACAAACGAGGTGCAAAGTCATCAATTTTCAATCCTTTATCGATACAAGTTTGAATATATGCAATAGCATTTGCCAAAGTAAATGCAACTTCTTGTGTTGCAGTGCAACCAGCTTCCCTCATATGATATCCAGAAATAGATACAGGATACCAGGATGGAACCTTCTCGGCACAATATTCTATCATATCACCAATTAATCGCATAGATGGTTCTGGAGGATAAATGTAGGTGTTTCTTGCAATGTATTCTTTGAGAATGTCATTTTGAGTCGTTCCACGAAGTTCATGACTTTTGAATCCTTGAGCTTCTCCAACTGCAATGTAATATGCCAAAAGTGTAGAAGCTGTAGAATTAATAGTCATTGAAGAACTTACTTTTCCCAGAGGTATCCCGTCAAAGGCAGTCATCATATCTTTAATTGATGTAATGGATACACCAACTTTGCCGACTTCACCTTCAGCTTGGGGAGAGTCTGAATCATATCCAATCTGCGTAGGCAAATCAAACGCCATACTAAGACCAGTCTGACCCTTTTCAAGCATGAATTTGAATCTCTCATTAGTTAATTTTGCATCACCAAATCCAGAATACTGCCGCATTGTCCAAAATCTTTCACGGAACATTCCAGGATGGATTCCTCGTGTAAAGGGATATTTTCCAGCATCTTCCACAGGTCTCTTTTTAATGGATTTTTGATAGATTCGTTTTACAATATATTCAGAGTCTGTAAATATTTTCTTTTCAGATGTTTTTGATTTTATGGATTTTTTTTCAGTCATATTATCACTTTACCAAAGATTTTGTAATTTTGTCCCCAGCTACAAAAGGATCAATTTCTCTTGATTGTAATTTTTTAAGGTATTTTGAAAAGGTTTTATCAGTAACTAGCAACTCATCAATCTTTTCTTTGAGGTTATTTAAAACAATATCTTTTAGTTCCGCTTCCAGTCGTTCTTTATCCTTAACTTCTTTGAATTGTTTTTTAGATTTCATCATATCTTTCAACGTTTTAGCAAATACCGTAATTCCCGAATTCTTTTTTACAGATGTTTTTAGAATCACAGGGTTTCTAACCGAATCTCCTATAAAATCACGTACAGCATCAAATAGTTGATTTGTTCCACTAAGGTCACTTTTATTAACAAGATAGATATCCCCAATTTCAGTTAAACCGGCTTTGATTGTTTGAATGCTATCACCAGTGTTGGGATTAAACACAACGACTGTAATATCTGCAATGTTTGAAATCTCAACTTCAGTTTGCCCAGCTCCCACACTCTCAATGATTATCGGATCAAATCCAGCAAATTCTAAAACTCTAATGCTGTTTCGTAATGAGCGAGATACAGCTCCCGTTGCACCTCTTGATGCAATACTGCGAATATATGTACCAGAATCAGTTGATTCACTCATTCTAACCCTATCGCCGAGTATAGCTCCACCAGTAACATGGCTCGTAGGGTCAACTGCCAATACAGCAGGTTTTGTGCCTAATTTTTTCATCTCCATAGCAGTCTTGTTAATTAATGAACTTTTTCCAGCACCAGCAGGCCCAGTAATTCCAATTATAATTGAATTTCCACTAGATTTGAAAATTTTCTTTAGTAATTTTTTTGCTTCTGTTTGATCATTTTCAACAATAGTTATTGCTTTAGCAATTGCCCCACGTTTTCCTTTTTTTAGATCAACAAGCAAATCCAAGATACAATAAATGAATTAGAGGTGCAATAAAATCTTGTATTTGATCTACGGTGTAGAATAGATGACAGTAGGAATAGATTCCCCTAAAGAGTGAATTTCAGTTTTTAATTGAATATGACCCAATTCCTCATGATCAATTTCTAAAACTATAGGGTGAATTGCCCAACCATATTTTGGCTCGTTTGAGAATGGGACAATTTCAATAAATTCTGAATCAGAAAAAGTTTTTTGGAAGGTTTCATCCATGCCAAGAATTTCCATCACAACATTAGTTGTTTTTTGGGATTTGTCAAAAAATGAAATTTCAACATGGCCAGTGTCATAGTAGACCGCATCTACTTGGAATGTTTGACGCAAAGTATCTTTATCATCAGATGCACCTCCAGTTAAAAACACAATTGCCAATACAGTGAAAACTCCAAGGAAAATGGGAGGACCTAGTTTTTTAGCCATCTTTGAATTCTTTCCTCATACGTCTAAGGAATTTTGAGTTTATTCTAATTCTTTCCAGGGTTTGAGATTGAGTACGTTCAGTTCCAGGAGTAGGATTCGTTTTGAAAAATGCTTTAATTTCTTTTTCCATTGAATCATCTGCGACCAAGGTAATGCTTGCTACAATTCGATTAAAGAGGGGATTTCCATGCCCAACTTTTTTGTTGATTTTTTTCCAATTTTTCTTCAACCAGGACCACAGAACTTTGTCACCGTATGGATTTGCAGCCACTCTCATAATTGGTAATTGCATATTTTGTGAACGCACTTGAGTGGTTTGAGAGAAATCAAGTGATTTTATAAGTAATTTTTTATCTTTAAATCCACATAGAGCACCTAAGAATCGAAGTTTTTCCTCCATAGTTTTAGCATTCTTGTATAGTTTTGTCAGTTCTGCATGTGTTTTTAAATTTCCATTCCATGCAGCAATAGAAAGGATGGGTTCCACTAAATCAGGAGGAATTGAACTTGGAGATTTTAAGAATTTTTTATATCGTTTCAATGCCTCGTCCGTAACTTCATCATCATTCATTTTACCTAAAACAGAAATTGCAAATCCACGTAGTAGTGCATCAGTGTGTTTATCAGATTTTTGTGGTTCCCATCCCAAATTGAATAAAATTTTCCTAAAGTAGTTTACGGCATATCCACGAATTTCCTCTGTAAATGGCTCATCAAATGCACGGAAATACAGTGATGCCAAATTATGTGCAACATTGACTGAAGCAAGATAACTATCCTCATCAAAATAGGCATCTGAAAAGTCCAGATAATTTCTAACTTGTTCATCACCTGAAACACATAATGAAAACAAATCATTTTGAATAGCCCATCTATCGATTGCAGGTATACGTTTTTCATCTACCAACATTTTCAAATCGAGTAAAATGCCTTCATCATATTTTACTCGATAGAACCCTTTACGCCCATAATTTGCAACAAATCCCAAAGTATTCTTTGGAAGTTTAACAGACATTGATTTTGTAGTGAATAATTTTTGAGAAATAGGAGATTCTAATCCCAAAGACATAGGGATAGACCACAATCCTTTATTGAATTTTTTATCAGATTCAAGAAGATATCTTTTCTGTTTTAATTTCAAATTATTTCCATCTTGGCTAATCTCAACTAGAGGGAATCCAGGCTGTTTTAGCCATGTATTTACCATGGAGGACACAGGCATTTTAGATGCCTTGCCTATTGCATCCCACAAGTCTTGTCCCTGTGCATTTTGATATTTAAAATCAGACAAATATTTTTTTAATCCTTTTTGGAAATTTGGTTCACCAACATAATGCTCAAGCATTCGAAGAACACAACCACCTTTATCATATGAAATTGCATCAAAAATCTCACGAATTTCTGCAGGGGAATTTACTTGTACGTCAATTGGATGAGTTGTTTTAAGTGAATCAAGGCCCATCGCTACATTCATTGCATCTTCTACAAACTGGTTCCACAAATCCCATTCAGGGTAGAATTTATCAACAAATTTTGTAGCCATAAAAGTTGCAAAACTCTCATTCAGCCACAAATCATTCCACCACTTCATAGTTACAAGATTTCCAAACCACTGATGGGCAATTTCATGTGAGATTACTTCAGCAATAAATTGCTTGGTTCTAGTGGAAGATGTTTTAGGATCATATAGTAAAATAGTTTCTCTAAAAGTAATTGCACCCCAGTTCTCCATAGCTCCTGCTGCAAAGTCAGGAACTGCAATCAAGTCTAATTTAGGCAAAGGATACTTTATTCCAAAATATCCCTCATAAGATCTAAGAAGTTTCTTCCCCAAATCTAAAGAGAATTTTCCTTTTGATTTGTTACCCTTTGTTGTAATTACTCTAATCTGTATTTTACCAACTTTGCCTGTAAGATATTCAAACTCTCCAACTCCAAGATAAATCAAATATGTAGAAACTACAGGGGTTTTTGAAAAAGTATACAGTGTTTTGTTTCCAATTTTTTTCTTTGATTTAATTGGCATGTTTGAAATGGCAGTAAATTTGTTATCGGCAATTATAGAAATTTCAAATGTTGCCTTTGCTTCAGGTTCATCCCAGCATGGGAAAGCACGTCGGGCATCTGCTGCTTCAAATTGAGTAGTAGCAAGATATTTGGTTTTTCCATTTTGAACATATTGACTACGATAAAATCCCAACAATCTATCATTTAGAATTCCATTGAACTCTAAATCAATAGTAAGTTTACCTTTAATTTTTGCAGATAATTTAATACTTAATTCTTCTTTTTTCTCATCAATTTTTGGAGAAGATGTGATGATTTTTCCTTTTAATTTTACTTGGCATGAAACAATCTTTAGTTCAGCACAATGCATGGTGATGAGGTTTGTAGACTTTTTACAATCTGCAGTAATAGATTCCATCCCATGAAATGTGAATTTTTTTAGATCAGGTTCAAAAGTTAATTGGTAATTAATTGGATTTACATCCATAATTCTGGTGCGTTAGTTACACTTTAAGTAGATTTTCTATTTCAAATTAAATCCATGGATCAGATTTTTCATCCCAAGTAATTGCACTAATATCATTATCAGTTAATGTATCACTATTTTTAATCGAAGCAAGTAGACACTCATCAGAACAATGAGTCATCTCTGAATTTTTCATAAATTTTTCACAGTTTTTACAATATAATCCCATATCTCAAATGAACTAATTCATCTATTCATTTTAAAACTGAATATGATTATCAAATTTGAGAATAATTTACATGGATATCCAGATATCAGCTTTATATTCACTCCATTTTAGATACGGATTAGTTGTCACCCACAATAAAACGCCAACAGCATCCTACAAAAAAAGAAAAAACACGTAGTGTAACTTATCGTCTTCCGGTGAAGCTAGTTGAGGAGATAGAAACTGAGGCAATGAACAAAAATATCTCTCACAATGTAATGGCAAGACAAATTTTAGAAAAATATATCGAATGGGATAGATTTGCATCTAAAATTGGAATGATTCCAGTACCAAAAAAAATCCTAGACACATTAGGAATTGAGATGACTGCTAAAGAAATCAATGAAATCATCAACGTAATAAAACCTGTAATCAAAGACACAGTGTTATTTATCAAAGGAAAATATGATTTGAAAAGATGTATTGAAACACTAGAGGACTATATGCGAGCATCAGGTATGAAATCAGATCATAGGATTGAAGGAGAATTACATCATTTCATCATTCAGCATGAATTAGGAGGCAACTGGTCAATATTCACCGAACAATTACTACAAGAAATATTCAAAGAATTTTTACCAAATTCAAAAATGAAATGTCAAACCACAGAATCAACAGTCATTGCAACCATTGCACTGGGCGGAGATTTTAGTGAACATGATTACTAGAAAAAAACAGTAGATTAATTTTGATTAAAAACTACATCTACATCAATTTTTCCATCATGAAAACTGGTATTAACTGCCTTGATTTTACTCTTGTACAAAAATAATCTCTTTCCTTCATCAGTGATTACTCCTGAAGTTCTAATCATTTTTGAATCATGTAATTGTTGAATTCTCCTATAAACAGTGCTTAGAGGGATTATTTTTTCTCTAGATACCTCGATTGCAGATTTTGGAGAATCCATTATTGCTTCTAGAATAGATCTACAGTATTTGTCAGAAAGAATTTCAAGAAAAGATTCTTTTCTTTCTGGTTCTTCAATTTTTAGTTGATTAATTACTTGCATAATCTAGTTAAGGTATAATTTTGATATAATCACTGAGAAGACACATGTGTGCACTGCACTACAAAAAATTCTAGTTTAGTGCTTGATCAGCTTTTAATCCCTTGTAACGATTTCTAATTGTCACTTCAGTTACACCTGCAGCTTCTGCAAGATCCCGTTGAGTGATTGATACACCATTCTTTACACATGACAGATAAAGTGCTGTTGCTGCAAGTCCCATAGGATCTTTTCCTGCAGATTCTTTACGCTCTTGTGCCTCTTTGAGTACTTTGACTGCATATCGTTTAGTTTTTTCAGATATCTCAAGTTTACTAGATATTCTAGCAATACACTGAATAGAATCAACAACAGGCATTTTTAATTCTAATTCATGGTGTAGTAATCTATAACATCGTGCAATATCTTTTCGTTTAACATTTGCTGCATCTGCAACGTCTTTCAGAGTTCTAGGTGTTTCAGTATCTCTGCATGCGGCATATAGTGAGGCAGCAATCATTGCAGAAATAGATCTTCCACGAACTAATTTTTTCTCTAACGCTTTTCTGTAAATGTATGCAGCTTTCTCCAAAACATTTGCAGGGACTGAAACTTTATCTTTTAATTTATTTAAATCACTAAGGGCTTGTCTCAAATTTCTATCAACAGGTGCATGAACCTGACTTCTACTATCCCATGTTCTTAGTCTCTCAATTGTACTCTTCATAGATGTCGAAAGAGGTTTACCAGATGCATCTTTGTTTAGAGGATTAATTACAGTAGACAATCCCATGTCATGTATCATAAGAGATGAAGGTGCGCCAGTTCTTGCAGGATCTGCCCCACCATCTTTTTGGAATGATCTCCATTCAGGGCCAGATTCTTGTGACTTTCCATCAATTACATACCCACATTTTCCACAAAACTGTTCACCTGTAACTTCATCAGATAAAATAGAATTTTTTCCACAACGTGCACAAGAGGGAGTATCCATTAGAAACTCACCATAGTTTTTTGAAAAGTTACAATTGAAACAATAGATGCATCAGCATAATTAAACATGATTTAGAAGCAATTCTCATCTATAAGAAGTGTGAGTATCTTCATCAAAAAAGATACGTAGTTTTACAAACTATACAACTACAGTGATTTCAGGTGCAGACATACCGCCATATCCCGGATCTATAGTTTGTTTAGGGTTTAGTGAAGTATCATGATGACATGCTTTGTTACAAACAGGGCAAAATTTTCTATCAAGTACAATGCATTGACAGATGTGATTTTTCACATATGCTTGGGCGGCTTGATTCCATTCCCCAGTACCATTACAATATACACAAATGTTTGTAGATGATGAACCTACACCCTTACAGAAATCACAAACATCCTCAGTCATATCTCATCATCACTATTTGTGGGTGAATCAATATATTTGAAGAGATAAAAGGTGCAAATCAAATAAACATTTTAAAATATCCCAAATTCAACTATAATTATGAAGCAAAAAGCAGCATCACGAAGTATCAAAATTTTGGTAGCCAAGTTAGGGCTAGACGGTCACGATAGAAACGCCCTAGTATTATGTAAAACATTCAGAGATGCAGGAATGAAAATAATCTATTCAGGTCTTTTTGCTACACCAGACAGAATTGCACAAATTGCAGAAGATGAAGATGTGGATGCAATAGCAATGAGTTTGCTAAATGGAGCACATGGAACACTTTTCCCAAGAGTAGTCAAGACACTAAAAAAGAAAGGAATCAAAGATGTGCTAATAGTTGGAGGCGGAGTAATTCCAGACATAGATCATGATGATCTTGTAAAAGCAGGAGTTGATCATGTATTTGGCCCAGGTACACCATTGTCAACAATCATTGATCACATTACAACGGGTGTATCTAAATTAAGAAAAATATAAGAAAAAAGATTATTCTGTGGAATCAGGCCACATCATTTTACGCATTTCTTTACCAACTTTTTCAATTTGGTGTTCGTCATATACTTTCATGTGTTTGTCAAATGCATCTTTACCGTTTTTCTGATATTCAGAAATCCACTCGCTGTTAAATGTACCATCTTGAATCATGGTAAGAACTTTTTTCATGTTCTCTTTGTTTGTAGAATCCATAACCATTGGTCCACGTGTTAGTCCACCATATCTAGCAGTTTCACTTACACGTCTCCACATTCCATTAATCCCATATCTTTGAATCATATCTACAATGAGTTTAAGTTCATGTAAAACTTCAAAGTATGCAATTTCAGGTTGATATCCTGCTTCAACAAGAGTTTCAAATGCATTTGTAACCATAGAAGCTGCTCCACCACAAAGGTCAGCTTGTTCACCAAACCAATCAGTTTCTACTTCCTCTTTGAAAGCAGTTTTGATTAGTCCAGCTCTTGCACTACCAATTGCTTTTGCAATTCCCAATGTTCTATCCCAAGCTTTTCCTGTAAAATCTTGTTCAACTGCAACAATTGCAGGAGTTCCAAAATTATCAAGATATGTTTCTCGGACTTTAGAACCAGGTCCCTTTGGTGCAACCATGATTAAATCAACGTTGCTTGGTGCTTCAATCCATTTCCAATAGATTGCAGCCGCATGAGAAAATGACAATGCTTTTCCTTCTGAAAGATTTGGTCCGATTTCATCTTTGTATACTTGACCTTGAATCATATCAGGAATCAATATGTGTACAACATCAGCTTTTCTTGTTGCATCTGCAACAGACATTACTTTGTGACCATCAGATTTTGCCTTTTTCCAGCTGTTACCGCCTTCTTTAAGACCAATTATCACATCAAGACCAGAGTCTTTCATGTTATTTGCTTGTGCATCACCTTGAATTCCATAACCAATTACAGCGATTGTTTGATCTTTAATTGGATCAAGACTGATATCGGCATCTTTCCATGTTTTTGCCATGATTCTAGAAAAAATATTGCAAATATTAACTATAGAATCTAAATTTCAATTATTTTGTCACATGAACGACATTTGACAGTAACCTTTTCACCTGCAAGTCTAATGAATCTCTTTGAACCACATTTTGGACAAATGGGACATGAACGTGGAGGTTCCATAATAATTCAATCATAATTTTTGATTTAATTAAACCAGCTTATTTGATAGTACCACTACCAAGAATTCGAATTGTTGTAGATTCGGGTTTTAAAATGACTGCAACTTGGCCCTTTTTGCAAACAATGGGTTTCTCAAAAGTTAATTTTAGAGGAGATATAGATGAGAATTTGGCGGCTTTGATTTGTAAACCAATACCTACTAGACATCCTTGATTTTCTGCAATGTTGCTTTTGTAAAAGGGGCTCTTTTGAAAATCAAGTTCTATCTCAGTTTTTACATCAACTGCACCTTCTACTGAAATAACATCTCCACGACTAACTTCATCAGGTTTTACACCCTTGACTGCCAATCCAACTCTTGCAGGACAAATTGATTCAGACACAGGATCATCGTGCATTTGGATTGACTTTATTAAAACATCAATTCCTGCAGGATATAATTTTAAATTATCATATTGTTTCACAGTTCCATTGGTTACCTTGCCTAAAATTACAGTTCCAACTCCTTTAACATCAAAACAATGATCAATTAATAATTCAGAAGGGTAATCATTTGTAATAGGTTCTAGTTTATCCATCTCTTCTTTGATTTTATCTTGTTCAACTTGGATGTAATTTTCTACAACTGTTCCTTTAATCATCATCTCCAATTTTGATTCATCAACATCAAAAGTGTGAGATAAAATTCCTTTTTCTTTTTTCAAAGAATCAAGTGCAATGATTTGCTCACCAGTAAATTTATCTAATTTATCAACATGAAATATCACATATTCAGCCAAATTAATTGCTTGAAAGAGGGGCTGAATTTTATCAGGAAATCCATTCGGGATCACCCATGTTTTGATAATATCAGACTCCTTTCTATCATAAAGAGTCAGATCAGATTCAGTACCTTTTTTTCCAAAATCGGATGCAATATCTTGCTTACCCAAAACAACAAAATTTATTGATTGTACCACAATGATTTGCTAAAAATAGACTTTATGAAGTTTTGAAGATTCTAAATTTGATCAATCCCCATATTTTTAATACATCGATCACAGAATTTTGATCCGCATCGTGCATATGAAATTAATTGCACTGGACAACATTCAGTGAAATAACATCATATGCAGTTCCATCTACAGATATTTTTGAAATTTCTACTCTAAAAATGATTAAAGGCTCTAACAAGATATCTAGAAAGATATGTAGGCACAGCGTGCTGTTTATCTAAAATATGAAGATGGTACAAGACAGATTTGTTATCAGATGAGCCCATACTTGTCGTCACAATAAAGTATGAATTTGATTTTTTATAAAAAAATTAACAAGGGGATCATACTAGACCAATACATTCATGAAATTAAGGGTAAGAATTCAAAACTTGAGCATAACTTGCAAAACGATGATTTTTGGGCTTTACTAATTTTTGACGATATTTTTTTACAGGTTTTCCGATTGCACCGTTTAGACCAAGGGGGCCTTCAACATATTTCTCCTTGCTTGCCCAAAGAAGAACTTCGTCTTTTGGAGCATAGTGGTTTACTATTTTGGAGTTAACTATAGTTTGAAAGATGATTCCATATTTTTTTGAAGATGGAACATCTTCAGTTATTGACGCACCAAAAAAATATGCGGCCTCTACAATTCCAATATTTTGTTTCTTTTTTGCAAGATATTCCAAAGTACTCAAAATTACCTGCGATCCTAAAGAATGGCCAATTAATCTTATCTTTGTTTTAGGACTGGTAGTTTTGAAATCTTCAATAAAATTTCCAAGGTTTTTTCCATTTTTTGTTGCAATTTTTTGACCGACTGCAAGCGCACGTTTTGCATGTTTTATTAAATGTGCGCCAGTTGTGTTTGAATCATAACTATAACCAATTACAGGATGAGCATATCCCAATTTACGTAATTGTTTTTTAGCTAAAACAACTTTAGCAATAGCCCCCGCATTATCATTTCTTAATCCATGAATCATGATAGTGACTTCTTGTGAATTATTTAATTTTTTAAAATAATTTTTTGGATATGTGTGATATGAATTATCTTTCAGAGTCACCCCACTTGAAAGATCATAGTAACCTCTTGTAGAAATTCGTGGAATAGGCTTCATTGTTATTCAGAAGGTCCCAATTGACTTTTGTGTTTTTCAATATCAGATTCTTCAACTTTAGCAAATATTGGAGATGCATTACCTAGTAGATGGTTTGGGGAGATTCCAAGCAATGACATGTCACTCCATGAAGAACGGTTAACTTCACCATCCAATCCCAATTGGCCCCAAATTTTTTGTGAGGATTCAGGCAAGAAAGGAAAAAGTGCTATTGATAAGGCCCGTGCAGCATTCACTGAAAGATACACACAGTTTGCAGTTCCGGGTCCTTTTTTCCAAGGTTCTTTATGTTGAAAATATTGATTAAAAAATGATGAAAACTCCATAATTTTCTTCAATGCCCTATCAAGATGATTTTGTTCCATGAGCATACCCAAATCGGCTGCAAGGTTTTTAATTTTTTGTTCAGCCTCAGAATCTTTTTCATCAAATGAATCAGGTTTTGGAACTTGTCCATCAAATGCTTTTTTTGTAAAACCAAGTGCCCTGTTTATAAAATTTCCAAGATTTCCAATTAATTCAGAATTAATTCTAGTTGTGAAATCATCCCAATCAAAATTTAGATCATCTTGAGAATACGGATTGATGGATACAAGATAGAATCGAAGATAGTCTGCGGGATAGTATTCTAAAAATTGTTTTAGTCCAATATACCAATTCCTGCTTTTTGAAATTTTCTTTGATTGCAATGTCAGATGTCCACGAGTTGGAATGTAATCTGGAAGTTTGTATTCCGAATCAATCCCCAATCTCATTGCAGGTAGGAAAAGGTAGTGGTGATATACAATATCTTTTCCAATAAAATGGTAAATGTCAGCAGAATTCCAAAAATCTTTTCCGTCAATTCCTTTATCGTTAAGAAACTTTAATGCAGTTGAAATGTATGCCAGATGGTTATCAAACCAACCATAGAAGACCTTACCTTCTGCACCATCAAGTGGCACTGGCACACCCCAAGTGATATCTCGCGTTATATCCCAATCAATTAGTCCCGATTTGATCCAATTCTGAACGTATTTTTTTACATCTTTTTGTAAATGTGGTGCCTCATCTAACCATTGGGCTAATGAATCGCTAAAGTTTTTGAGTTTAAAAAAATAATGTTTAATTTTTTCTTTTGTAGGTGTTGCTCCACATAAAGAGCACTTTGGATCGGTAATTTCTTCAGGTACACGACCACAACTTTCACAAAGATCAGAATACTGATCATCGGCCTTACAGTAAGGACAGATGCCTTTCACATATCTGTCAGGCAAGAATTTTTTATCATTATTGCAATAGAACTGGATTATCTCTTTTTCATAAATATGCCCAGAATCATTTAGTTTTTTGAAAACATCTTGAACAAAGGAAATATTTTCACTAGAACTTGTTTTGTAAAAATAGTCAAAATCAATATTAAATGCTGAAAAATCATCATAGTCTCTCTTATTCCAGTGTGCCACATATTCAGCAGGGGTTTTTCCTTCTTTTTCAGATTGAATTAAGATCGGAGTTCCAAAATCATCAGATGCACAAACATAGTAAGCTTCAACACCATTCATTTTTAAAAATCTAGTAGTTACATCAGCTGGAAGATAGGTAGATGCAACATGCCCTAAATGAATTTCGCCATTTGCATATGGTAATGCACTTGTGATTATAGCTTTTTTGTTCATTTGGTATTATTTAGTGACGGAAGTGAGGTTATGAAGTTTACCAGTTGTTTGTATACTTTACTTGTTCAGAAGTTAATTTGTCAATTTTAACATCCATTGCCTTTAGGGCATCAACTGCAATTTGTTGATCAATTTCCTCAGGTACATCGATGATTTTATTTTCCATTTTTTTATGATTTTTAAGAATATACAAAACAGAAAGTATTTGATTTGAAAATGATTGGGCCATTACTTCTGGAGGATGTCCTTCTGCAGCAACCAAATTTGCAAGACGGCCTTGTCCAATAAGATATACTATTTTTCCATTCTTCAATGTGCATTCATCAAGATTTGGGCGCACTTCTCTTACAGATTTTGAAGATTTTAACAAAAATTTACTATCAATTTCAACATCAAAGTGACCAACATTGCCCATAATTGCACCAGATTTCATTTTCAGAATGTGTTCTTTTCTAATTACACTAGTCATTCCAGTACATGTAACAAACATATCACCAATCTTTGCAGCTTCACTCATAGGCATTACTTCAAATCCATCCATGTGAGCTTCAAGAGCTTTGATAGGATCAACTTCAGTTACAATTACTTTGGAGCCCATTCCATTAAATCTAGATGCAACACCACGTCCTACCCACCCATAACCTACAACTACAACACGTTTTGATGCCATGAGGAGATTCATTGCACGAAGATATCCATCTATAGTACTTTGACCAGTTCCATATCTATTATCAAACATGTGTTTTGTGTATGCCTCATTAACTAAGATAACAGGATATCGTAATTTCCCTTGGTTCTCTACAGCTCTAATTCTAGTAACACCTGCAGTGGTTTCTTCAGTTGCCCCAAGTATCTCCATGTCTTTAAATCGTTTATCAAAATGAGCTTTGATATTCATATCAGCACCATCATCAGTGAGAATTGTTGGTTTGTGTTTTAGTACTTGATCAATACACCAATCATAATCTTTGACTGACTGTCCATGCCAGGAATACACATTGATTCCTTGAGAGGCCAAAAATGCAGCAATATTATCTTGAGTAGTGAGAGGATTTCCACCACAGCATGCAACTGTAGCGCCCAACTCTTTTGCACCCATTAGCAAAACGGATGTTTCTTTAGTAATGTGAAGACAAAATCCAAGGGTAATTCCCTTTAGAGGTTTTGATTTTTTATATCGGTTAATAGTATTATCAAGAATTTGCATATGAGATCGAGCC
>JAJDDX010000290.1 GCA_029260055.1 Phycisphaerae bacterium | reverse complement strand
GAATCCAGCGGTTCTCCGCCGACGGCGCACTCGAGACAGGATGGAGGATGCCGGAGATTCGGGCCGGCAAGCCGGTGGGGATATACATGCACGCCGATGGGCGTCTTTTCATCGCCGACACCCACTACAACCGCGTGCTGATCACCGACCGCGACGGCAAGACGCTCGGCTCGTTCGGGCGCGAGGGGGTGGGCGAAGGCGAATTCCAACTCCCTACGGATGTGGCCGTCGATGCCGACGGATTCATCTACGTCAGCGAGTACCACCAGACCGAGCGCATCAGCAAGTGGTCGCCGGACTTCGAGTTCGTACAGTTCATCGGCGACGGAGAAACGAAGGGCAAACGCATGGGCCGGCCGGCCGCGCTGGAGATCGACGACGAGCAGACCCTCTGGGTGGCCGATGCGTGTAACCACCGCCTGATCCGGTTCTCCCTTGACGGCAAGCTCCTAAGCGTCGTGGGTGGTTTCGGCAGCGAGCCGGGCAAGCTACGGTACCCCTACGACATCAACATGACGCCTGACGGCCATTTGCTCGTCTGCGAATACGGCGGGAATCGGTTACAGTGGTTCGCCAAGGACGGCCGATCGCTCGGCGTCTGGGGCACGGCGGGAAGGAAGCCCGGCGAACTCTTCGCGCCGTGGGGCGCAGTTTGCGGTTCCGAAGGTCGAGTCTACGTGGTCGATTCGCTCAACAACCGGGTGCAGATTGTCAGGCCTGACGGTCTGCCGGCGCAAAGCGAGGCCCACTTGGCACAGGCTCGCGGACGAAACGGTGAATGACATAGTAGCGGCATTACCATTCGATTTTCAGGAGCCGGTGTGGCTTTGGCTGTGCCTGCTCGTGCCGCTGCTGGTCGTGGCGTCGATCCGCAGCCTCGCCGGGCTCGATCCCGTCCGGCGCGTGCTGGCGATTACGGCGCGAGCCACACTGATCATTCTGATCGCGTGCTGCCTGGCCGGCATCCACCGCGTGCAGCGTAATGACGACCTGACCGTCATGTTCCTGATGGACCGTTCGCACAGCGTCCAGGCGATGGAGGACACCCAGGAGGACTTCATCCGCCGCACGACCAAGGACCTTCCGGAAGACGATCGGGTGGGCATGATCGACTTCGCCCGCAACGCTTATCTCGAACAGCTCCCCAGACCCGGCGGCTATCTCATTCCGCCGGGGCGGTTGCCCCCGATCGCCAACGTCGACCGAACGGACATCGCCTCCGCGGTGCGCCTGGCGATGGCCATGTTCCCACACGACACCGCCAAGCGGATCGTGCTGATGTCGGACGGGAACGACAACATGGGCGATGTGGTCACCGAGGCGCGCCGGGCCAAGGCCGCGGGCATACCCGTCGATGTCGTCCCGCTCTGGTACGAACACCGCAACGAGGTCTTTTTCGATCGGATGATCGCCCCGTCTCACGCCGAGCCCGGCGAGCAAGTGCCCATCCGCATGGTCATCAACTCGCACCGGCAAACGACGGGCACGATCGCGATCTATCACAACGGCCAAGCGGTGGACCTGCCCGTGGAGCGGGCAAGGGTCACGCTCAAGCCGGGCGGGAACACCTTCTTCATGAAGCTGCCCGCGGACTCTCCCGGCGCCCACCGGTTCGAGGCCGTCTTCCGCCCGGACGACGATACGATGGACGGCGTCGCGCTGAACAACACCGCCAAGGCCTTCTCGTTCGTCACAGGGGCTTCTTCGGCGCTTCTGATCACGTCCAACCCGCTGCACGACCAGATCCTGATCGACGCGTTGACGGGCGAGAACGTCAACGTCGTCATGAAGACGACCGCCGAACTGGGCGACTTCAGCCTGGTCGAGATGATGAACTACTCGACCATCATTCTCGCCAACGTGCCGGCCGCCTCCTTCACCGAGAAACAGCAGCAGGAATTGGCGGTCTACGTCAAGGACATGGGCAGCGGCCTGATCATGACCGGCGGCGACGAAAGCTACGGCGCCGGCGGCTGGATCGGCACGCCGATCGAGGAGGTCATGCCCGTCACTTTCGAAGTCAAGCACAAGCGCGTCATTCCACGCGGCGCGCTCGTGCTCATCACGCATAGCTGCGAGATCGCCCGGGGGAACTACTGGGGCAAGGAGATGGCGAAAAAGAGCGTGGACACCATCAGCTCGCAGGACTACGTCGGTATCCTCGCCTATACCTACTCACCCGGCGGAGAGAACTGGGAAGTGCCGCTGGCGCTCAACACGAACAAGCAGGCCGTCAAGGCGAAGATCGACCGGATGCAGATCGGCGACATGCCCGACTTCTCCAGGACGATGGCAATGGCCTACAAGGGGCTGACACAGGGGAAGGGACGCGACGCGGCGCAGAAGCACGTCATCATCCTGAGTGACGGGGATGCACAGGCACCGTCGCAAAAGCAGTTGGCCGACTACAAGAAAGCCAAGATCACGGTCAGCACGATCGCGATCGGCTGGGGCGCCCACGTGATGGACAAGACCATGCGTGACATCGCCAACAAGACCGGCGGCAAGTTCTATCGGGCGCGCAATCCGCGTCAGTTGCCGCAGATCTTCGTCAAGGAGTCGAAGGTCGTGAGGCGCCCGCTGATCATCGACGAGCCGTTTCAGCCACAGATTCATCACGCCGACAGTGATCTGCTCGGTGGCATCACCGGGGTCGCCGATGGTGTACCGCCGCTCGGCGGCATGGTCCTTACGTCGGTCAAACCGAGCCCCAACGTGCTGATGCCGCTCGTTCGTATCACCGACGACCCGATGCCCGACCCCGTGCTCGTCCACTGGCAGTACGAGTTGGGCAAGACGGTGGCGTTCACGAGCGGGTACTGGCCGATGTGGGGCGGTGATTGGACCGCGTGGCCCAAGTACGCCAAGCTCTGGGCCCAGATCGTGCGATGGACGATGCGCCAGGAGTCGCCGGCGAATTTCGAGACCTACACGAAGGTCGAGGGCAACAAGGGACGCATCGTCATCGACGCGCTCGACAAGGACGCGAGCTATCTCAACTTCCTCAAACTACAATCGAACGTCATCGGCCCGGACGGCAAGGCCATTCCGTTGGATTTCACTCAGACCGGCCCCGGGCATTACGAGGCCGAGTTCGACGCCGAGAACGCCGGGCAATACCTGGCCGGCGTCCAGGTCTCGGAGAACGGCGTATCGAGAGGCACAATTCGCACCGGCTTGTCGATCCCGTTTTCGCCCGAGTACCGCGATCTCGCACCGAACGAGGCGCTTCTGCGGCAGACGGCTGAGATCACGGGCGGACGGTGGCTCGACACGGAGCCCGAGCAGGCGGACGTATTCAGCCACGACCTTCCGCCGACGGAGGCCCGCCGCCCCGCGTGGGAGTGGGTCGTGGCGTGGCTGCTGCTGCCGGCGTTCTTGCTCGACGTGGCCATCCGGCGTCTTGCCAGTTGGCTGGCTGTCTCCATCGCGATCGAGTTGGTGATCCTGGTCGTGCTCCTGTTCGGCTTGGATATGCGCTACTCGGCGTGGGGCATCGGCCAGTCGATCATCATCGCCGAGATCGTCGGTTGGATCGTGCGATTCCGCTACATCAAGCCGCTGTTCGACTTCATGACGCACCCGGTCACGGCGCTGAGCCACGCCGGCGAGCGAAGCGAGGCGTCTCTGGAGCAGTTGAAGACCACGCGAGATCGCGTCCGTGACGATTTCGAACCGAAACTGGATGATTCCCTTACCAGACTCCCGCAAGATGACGAACCGATCGAGCGCGGCGCGTCAAGGCGGCGCTACGACACGGGCGAAGGCGACGGCGCGAAACCCGGCGATTTGCACACGGCCCTCGGCGGCGCCAAGACGATCAGCACATCCGCCGAGTACACAGCCGACAAGGGTGACGGTACCGGCGAGGACGAGGAAAGCGCGACCGAGCGGCTCCTGCGCGCGAAGCGACGCACGAAGAAGAAGCCGGACGACGAGTAGAAGCCGAAGCAACGACGAATGACAACTGACAGCTACATGACATATACGGATGGGTGGCATGGGCAAACTCGTTTGCCCGTGCATGTCGGCTGTCGAGAGACACGGGCAAGCTACCGCTTGCCCATGCCACCCGTCATCGATCGTTAGGCGGAGCACCGGGCGCCCAAAGGGTGACGAACGAGAGCAGAGACCGAAATCGCAGATACGGAACAAGGCGAGCAGAAGATACGAACGATAGGAGTTGATCATGGCCTCGAATGTTGACCCGGCCGTCCAGCAGGCCACCGAGGAATTCCGTAAGAAATTCCAGGCGCTACGAACCGAAATCCACAAAGCCATCGTCGGGCATACGGAGATCGTCGACGGCGTCCTGACGGCACTGTTCACCGGCGGCCACGTGCTGATCGAAGGTGTCCCGGGTCTGGGCAAGACCTACTTGATCCGCACGCTCGCCGAAGCGGTGGACTTGCAGTTCTCGCGCATCCAGTTCACGCCCGACCTGATGCCGGCGGACATCATCGGCACCACGATCATCAGCGAGGACCCGGCCAGCGGACGGCGGAGCTTCGAGTTCCAAAACGGTCCTCTGTTCGCCCAGATCGTGCTGGCCGACGAGATCAACCGCGCTACCCCGAAGACGCAGTCCGCCATGCTCGAAGCGATGCAGGAGCATTCGGTCACGGTCGGCGGCACCCGGCACGTACTTCAAGAGCCCTTCTTCGTCATGGCCACACAGAACCCGATCGAGCAGGAGGGCACCTACCCACTGCCCGAGGCGCAGCTCGACCGCTTCATGTTCAAACTCGTGGTCAATTACTCGTCGAAGGACGAACTCAAGGAGATCCTCGACCGCACGACCACGGGGCACAAGCCCAACATCCAGGCGGTCATGACGGGCAAGGAGATCATCGGCACGCAGAACCTCGTGCGCCGTGTCGTCATGGCGCCACACGTCCAGGACTACGCCATTCGCGTGGCCATGGCGTCGCACCCGGGCGGCCCCTATGCCGTCGACGCGACGAACCGGTACGTCCGTTGGGGCGTGAGCCCGCGCGCGTCACAGACGCTCGCGCTCGGCGCGAAACTGCACGCCCTGCTCGACGGTCGCTTCAACACGGCCTTCAGCGATGTCCACAAGGTCTTTCTGCCCGCGATGCGGCACCGTGTGTTGCTCAACTTCGAAGGTGAAGCCGAAGGCGTCAGCGTCGACGACGTACTGCGTGAGATTCTCGACAAGACGCCGACGATGGCGGAGGCAGCCGCCTGAGCCGGGCCACTGCGAACGCACACGGACCCACGGGCGAATGAAGAACGTACATGGCGACACTTAGTCAAAAACAGGCCGACGAACTCCTCGATCCGGAGTTTCGCAACAAGCTCGACCAGTTGGCCCTGGTCAGCCGGAAGATCTTCGCGGGGAAGCTGCGCGGCGAGCGCCTGAGCAAGCGCCGCGGCGACTCGGCGGAATTCGCGGACTATCGAAACTACGTCTCGGGCGATGACCTTCGCTTTCTCGACTGGAACATCTACGCCCGGCTCGAATCGCTATTCCTGAAGTTGTTCCTGCAGGAAGAGGATCTGCACGTCAGCATCCTGATCGACATCTCCAAGAGCATGGACTGGGGCGACCCGCACAAAGGGCTCTACGCCCGCCGAATCGCTGCTGCCATCGCGTACATCGGCCTGGTCAACTTCGATCGCGTCAGCCTCTACGCCTATTCCAACGGGCTGCAATACGAGCTGACGGGCGTGCGCGGCCGGCGGCTCGTCTTCAAGGTGATCGACTTCCTGTCTCGCGCTCCGTACGAAGGTGCGAACAACCTGCCGCGTGCCTGTAAGCAGTTCGCCACGCGCCATCCGCAGCCCGGGATCGTCATGCTGCTGAGCGACTTCTTCGAAAAGTCGGGGTACGAGGACGGCATCCGCTATCTGCTCGGGCGCAGCTACGACGTGTACGCGTTGCAGATTCTAAGCCCCGAGGAAATCGACCCGCCGCTGGTTGGCGATCTGCGCTTGATGGACATCGAAGACAACGACACGGCTGAGGTCACGGTCAGCCGGGCGCTGATCAACCGCTACAAGCGAAACCTCGAGAGCTACTGCGGCGAGTTGCGCGAGTACTGCACGCGCCGCAACGTAAGCTACCTGTTTACCAGCTCCGATCAGCCGTTCGATCAGATCGTGTTGTCTTACTTCCGCCGGCGGGGGCTGCTCAAATGACGGTATTGAGTTGGACATCCGTCGCCGTCGCAGCCGGGTTGACCATCCCGCCGCTCGTGGCGCTCTACTTCCTGAAGCTCAAGCGGACCGTCCGCGAAGTGCCCTCGACGCTGCTGTGGAAGCGCGCGGTCGAGGACCTGCACGTCAACTCACCCTTCCAGCGCTTGCGGGCGAGCCTGCTCTTACTGCTGCAACTTCTCTTCTTGCTTGCGACGGCCTTCGCTCTGGGCAAGCCGATGTTCCAGACGGCGCAGACGCACAAGTCGACGATCATCCTGCTGGTCGATCAGTCGGCGTCGATGGGCGTGTACGAGGCCGACGAGCGCACGCGGCTCGAGCAGGCCAAAGAACAGGCAAAGGCCTACATCGAAAACCTGGATGACGGGGCGCGGGCCATGGTCATCGCGTTCTGCGATCGCGCCACGGTGGTGTCGGCTTTCGACACGGACAAGCGCGCATTGAAGGAGAAGATTGACCTGATCGAGCAGACGCAGAGCACGTCCAATCTCGCGGAAGCGATGAGTCTGGCGGAAGCCTACACGCAAAACATGGTCATCGGGCGCGAGGACGAAGGGGATATCGAGCTGTCGGGCGGTGCGCCGCCCGCCTCCATCGCGCTCTTTACGGACGGGCGCATCGAGGATGCGGATCGCGTCGCGCTCAAGAAGTTCGACGTGGACAAGATCAGCGTCGTCCGCGTCGGGCAGCGTGAGGACAATGTCGGCATTCTCGCCATGGATGCGCGGCGCAACTACGAGCGTCCCGAATTCCTGGAAGTGGCTGCCACCGTTCGGAATTTCGGCCCGGCGCCGGTCAGCGTCGACGCCACGCTCTACGTCGACAACACCAACGTCGATATCCAGACGATCACCCTGGGAGCCTCGCCACGCGACAACGACGAGGCTGGAGCGCCGCCCGCCGAGCGTCGGGCTGAAGCGACGAACATCGTCGTATTCGATGCGATCGAATTCGAGGGAGGCGGGTTGATCGAGATCGTGCTCAAGACGGACGACGCCCTGTCGGCCGACAACCGGGCTTTTACCATCATCGACGAACCAAGCCACGTGCGTGTGTTGCTCGTCACCAACGGGAACATGTTCCTGGAGAACGCGCTGGCGGCCTTGCCGTTCGAGACGGAGACGATGACGCCGGCGGAGTATGAGGCGGCCGACGACGAGGTCTTACTGGACGGCGAGCGCAGCGCGTTCGATGTCGTCGTCTTGGATGATCATTCCACGGCTCGGCTTCCGCAGGGGAATTACTTCTTCTGGGGCTCGGCACCCATGATCGAGGGCGTCACCGTCGGTGCCACCGTCGCCGACGAGGTCATCTTCAACTGGGACGACACGCACCCGATTCTCCGCTACGTGGGCGTCGAGACGTTGTACGTCTACGAGTGGTTCGCCCTCACGCTACCGCCGGAAGCGATCTCGCTCATCGAAGGCGAGCGGACACCCGTGCTCAGCTACGTCACAAGGGACGCGAGCCAGTACCTCATCTCCGCCTTCCGCCTGATCTCGGAAGATGGGCAAGGCGGGCTCGCGTACAACACCTATTGGGCGACCACGGTAGACTTCCTGATCTTCATGCAGAATTCCGTCAACTACCTCGCCTCGAACATCGCCACCGCGAGCCGCCAGAGCGTGGTGCCGGGTGAGCCCGTCACGCTCCCGGTCCCCGACGATGTCGAGTCCATCAAGATCATCCGCCCCGACAAGCGAGAGGACACGGTGCCGACAGCCGGCTACCAGAGCGTCCATTACGCAGATACGCGAACCGTCGGACCTTACACACTCGACCCCGGCGTTCCCGGCCAGGACACCTTCGCGGTGAATCTCTTCAACCGAATCGAGAGTGACGTGGCACCGGCATCGAGCGTCACACTCGGCGCCGAGACCGTGGCGGCGCAGGCCACCACCGTCAACGTGAATGAACCCGCTTGGCAGTATTTTCTCCTCGGCGTGCTCGCCTTGCTGCTTATCGAGTGGGTCATCTATAATTACCGCATTTTTGTGTGACGCCGTACCCGCCGCGAGGCGCCCGGTAGTGCAAGGGCTTTTTATGCCGCCCACCGACGACGCAGTCCCCGATCAGATGGACGTCGGACCGTCCGAAACCGAGCCGGTTCGCGTGCCGGTAGCCCGACTCGGTGCGGTAATGCGCGGCGCGATCCGCGGCTCCGCGGCTGTCGCTTGCGCGCTGCTTACCGCCTTGATCTACCGACCTCTAACATGGGACCATCCCGACGTGGGGCGTCTGCTCGTCGATGGGAGCATCGCGATCGTCGCTATGCCGGTGCCGCTGTTGGCGCTTCTCGCCGCGGTCAGCTCGCTACGCTGGTTCGCCCTCGGCCTTTGGCCCTTGAAACTCGGCATCCATGCCGACGCGAGGTCGCTTACGCTACGGTTCGGCCCGTTCGGCACGAGGCGATACGAAGCAGCCGGTTTGCGCGCCGTGTATCCCTTCGAGACCGACGACGACCCGGCTGAGATGGGATTCGAGGCCTTCCTGCCGCCCGACCAGCAGGAAAGGACCCTGATGCCTCACGTGACATACGGAGACGAGAAGGTGGCGGTCAATGATCTCATCCTCCGGTTCGCCGCCGGATCGGAGCAAGAGGTCCTGTCGGCCCTGCGCCCGGTCATTCAGTCGTGGCGACAAAGCCGACGCGAACCTTCAGACGCCACCAACGGGAGCGGAGTTTGAAACCGACGACCGTGGCTTTGCTTGGCCTTCGTGACACGGGCAAGGAGTTGCTCGCAGCGATCCTCGCCGACGGACGGCTTTCGCTCGTGGCCGTGGCGGATAGTGACGGCGAAACCGTCCGGCGTCATACGGACGGCACTGACCTGCGCGCTTACACGGATTTCCGATCCCTCGTGACTGAAGCATCCCGGGCCGGGCTCGACGCACTCTTCGTCGCGGTCGCTCCGCATCAATCCATCGAGTACGTCCGGCTGGCGGCGGCACGAGGCGTGGCGGTCTTCCACGAATCGCCGCCGGCTCGGACGGTCAGCGAAGCCGCGGGGCTGGCCGAGGCCTTTCGCGTCGCCGGAAAACCGCTCGTGGTCTCTCGTCCCTGGTTGGTCGAACCCGTGCTCGGTCCGCTCAGGCAACCCGCCGATGTCATCGATCGCGTCTGCGCAGCGGCTGTGTCCGTGCGGGTGAGTGGCACATCCGCCGGGTGGCACGGCGATAAGGCGCGTGCCGGCGGCGGCGTCCTCTTGCACGGCGCGTACGAGTGCCTTGACATGCTGGTTCACATCATGGGGATGCCGAAAGCGGTCGTAGCCCACCGGATACTCGCGGGCCCGCCGGGTGTCGCGCGCAACTACGACACCGAGGACGTCATGCAGCTTCTGCTGACGTTTACGGAAGACCGTTCCGCGGTGTTCACCGCGTCGCGTGAAGCGGTCGAGCCCGGCTCACGCGTGCTGCTTTTGGGTTTGGCCGGATCGATCGAACTGCGGGATGACGAGTTGGTCATTCGAAGGCACGGCGGGGAGCAGCACGTCACGCGGCCGCTGCCGCCGGGTCCGCGATCCGCGCCGGCCGTCGGGGCATTCAGCGCCGCACTGGCCAGTGACTGCGCACAGACCGCTACGACCATTGAAGCGCATCTGCACACTTTGGCCACGATCGAGGCAGCCTATCTTTCGGCAAAGACGGGAGCGGCGGAATCGCCCGAGAACTTCCTGAAGCGCAGCTAGTGCGGTTCGTGCGGTTCGTGCGCTTACTTGGGCGCGACCAGGTTATCGCCGGAGAGGTCGTCTCGCCTCGTGGCCGTGCCACCGGTGCTGAACGAGACGATCTTGGCACCCGGCTCGACCAGGAACAGAAACACCAGATCGGCCTTCTTCCCCAGATCGTCTTCCTTGATCTTGTCGAATTTGCCGAGGCTGCCCATTTTCCCGACGGGGCTGGAGAAGTACTGGACCTCGAAGACGCTCTTACTTTCAACGGTAGCCGAGGCGTACTTGCCCACGATGACATAGCGTCGGCCGTTGTCGTCCTCGACCTGGTAATTCTGGATCGCCTTGATCGCCCCGCCGATCGCCTTGCCGTAGGTGCTTTTGGCACTGAGGTTGCCGACCCGCAGATGAAGCAGGCGCTTGTCGGACGGCACGTGCAGCTTCGAGATGCCGTCCTCAGCTTCCGCATCCTGCTCCGCGACGTAACCGACCAAGTGGCCGTCCACGAGAGCCGACCGTTTGGTCTCGACGTTCTTGAGGCGTTTGTAGGACACGAGCTTGATCGGAAGTGCGTCGCCGAAGTGAGATCCGGCTTTCTTCACGCCGGCACCGCGGGCTCTGCCGCGGCCCTTGCGAGGCTCGTCCTTGGGCTGCTCCTTCTGGAGGGCAGCGGACGCCTGCTCACCGTCGCGGTAGGCGACGGTTCGGGCGCGTCGCCTTGCCGGCGCGCGTGCTCCGGCATCTGACTCGAACTTGACCACCGCCCGCGCACATCGCTTGTACTCGATGAAGGCGGGTTCGAAGTTCTCGGGCAGCTCGAATACGACCTCGACTTCCCCCCGGTTGCCGTCGCGCGGCTCAAAGCCCATCTCGGACACCGGCCAATCACCGTACTGCCCGTTCTGCTTGAAGCGGACGTGGCGATTCGGCGTTTCGTCAGCCTCCTGCTGGATGGCGACCGCGTAGTAATGTTTGGGCACGTCCTTCTCGCGCCCCACCAACCGGAATTGCCGCAGCGAGAAGACGTGAGACCGATCGCCCTTCAGAAGCGCCTCTCTCTTGATCTGTACGCGGATCATGCGAAGGGTCTTACCGGATTCCAACTCGACCGGCTCGTAGACGGGCGGGGGGGCATCGCGGCCCGTACCCTTCCTATACGTGTGCAACGTCTGCAACTCTTCCGTCCCCACCACGGAGATCGAACCCGGCGGCGCAAAGGGCTTGGCCAGAGCGGGCGCAGCGCTGATCCAGCCGATCTCTTCTACGAAATCGGGATGATCGCCCACGAAACTGCGGCTGTCACTGAAGAGCCCGTCAGAGAGGAGCGCCACGAAACCCGCCGCGAACCGGTCGGGGGTCAGCCCCAGGGCGAGTTCCGAGTCCGCGGCGTCTTCGTCCGGCGGGCTCGGCCTGTCACCAGCCCCGGCTGGCTCGAGCGGATGCACCGCGACGCGGGCATAGCCGATGATGTTGCCGTTGTGGAACGGAATCATCTGTACAGCCAGCGCCATCACGCCGACCATGACCAGGGCTGTCACCACGCCGCAAATCCCGCCGCCCGCGCGATCGAGCCAGGATGGCACGAGGCACGCACGCGGGATCGCCTTGTCAGACACCACGCGGAGGATGATCAGCGGCACACCGAACGTCACCGCCAGCGCGATCGGGCAAGCGTACTCCGCTTTCCAGTAAGGCGCCAGCGCGTTGACGGCGACCCACTCGTAGGTTCCCACCGCCACGGCTGCACAGCAGATCGTCAGGACGGCCATGATCAGGGCACTGTAGAGGCCGTGCGTCGCTTGGAAGAACGCGACGACCAAGACGAGCACGAAGACGGTTAGCGAGAACAACATCGCTTAGTTCACCCCTGTTTCTCGGTGTGTCGCAGGACGCGGAGTACCTCGTTCATGCTGGTCGTGCCGTCGATCACCTTCAGGAGCCCCTCCTCCTGCAGGTAGTACATCCTGTTCTTGCGGCATTGAGCCTTGATCGTCTTGATGGGCGCCCCCTGGATGATCAGATTCCGAATCGCGTCGTCCACCACGAGCAGTTCGTAAACGCCTTGCCTCCCGACGTAGCCGGTACCCTGGCAGGCCGGGCAGACGATTTCGCGGCCCTTCTTGTCGAACTTCTGCTCACTGGGAGGCCGGTAGAACCGTTCGATCTTGTCCGCCGGAAGGTTCAACTTCTTGAGCGTCGCGGCGTCCGGTCGATACGCCTCCCGGCACGTCTCACAGAGCTTGCGCACAAGTCGCTGATTCATGACGCCCAGCAGCGACCGTGCCACGACGGCGTTTTCATTCACGAACTTGATGTACCTCGACAGCGCGTCGAACGAATCCAGGGCGTGCAGGCCCAGGTAGACCTTGCGGTTGTCCACGGACGCACGGGCGGCCAGCAGCGACGTTTCCCGGTCGTCGCAGTCCGCCACAAGCACGATGTCCGGTTCACGGCGCAGCAGCGTTTGAAGCACCCGAGCGTAGTTCACGTCGGCGTTCGAACCGTCGTAGATTTGCTGCGTGATGTTGTCGAGTTCCACCATCGACCGTCGTTCCAGCGCGTGGATGTTGTGCATGTAGACGTCGTGGCTGCGCAGGACGGCGTACTGCGTGCTCGAGGCGCCGTTCCGCGGCGTGGCGCTGATAATCAACAGGCCGGACGGGGTCTCGAGCAACTCCTTCAGCATTTCCACTCGTTGCGGCGCCATACCCAGTTCATCTAGCTTCATGAGCGTCGGGCCGGCCTGGATATGAAGACGGAGCCGCTCACCGGCCGTCGTACCCGACGTATGGACTTCGGTGAAGCCCTTGCCGTCCTCGTCGCTGATCAGCGACGTGTGGATCTTGCCACTCTGGGGACGCCGAATCTCCTCCACGTTCAACCCGGCAATCCGCTTGAGGAACCGGAAGATCCGCTCGCCGACATCGGAGGGGATCCCGTCGGCCTGTTCCGTCGCGGCACCGTCGATGTGGTAGACGACACGGCAGTTGTCCTTGCCGGACAGCATGTCCACATCGGACGCGCGGCGCCACAGGACATCGTAAAGGAAGTCCTGGACGGCTTCGTAATCCTTGATCTCGTCGGGGTCGGTCGGACGCTCGACGAACTCGTCTTCGTAGTCGTTGACTTGGACGCGAAGACCCTTGTCGTCCTTCGGGCGCTTGTTGGGGTCTCCGGCCAGCGCCCGCTTCAGATGGGCGATATTCAGCACCTGCCCCGAGGGCCCGGTCCGGCTGTTGCGATGCATCAGGTAAAGCACCAACGCCGCGCCCGCAGTCGCCAGCCAGGCACCGACACCCACGAGGAACAGGGAACCGCTCCAGTAGGGCACGGCAAACAGAACGAAGAACCCGACCAAGCCGCCGGACAGCACGATCGTGTTCCAGTGCTCGCGCCTGGTTTTGACCACGTGGGTGTCGCGGTCGACCCATTGGGCCGCGTAGGCCCAACCGAAGACGAGTAGCACGACCACGCCGACCTTGTACGGGCTGATGTAGCCGAAGCCCGTCGGAAGGGCCGCAAGAATCGATAGTGACACGGTTGAATCCATGATTGGCGTCGTTTTATACCGCGCGTCGAGGTGGATGCAACAGGTGAGCTCGGCCGGTCAGCCGACGTTCCCGCCGCTTGCAGCGGATACCCCCTTCTCGCTACATCGCCCGATCGCGAGGACTCTAAGCGGCGGCCTGTACAGCCTTCACCGACGTGAACTCCTTCTTCACCGGCCCCTTCAGGCACACGTGAAGGCCAGCACGGCGTCATGGTACGGACTGCCGGCCGCCGCGCCAATTTCGCTCGCCCGACCGTCCGTGACAAAGGGAAGGATCGTACCGCCAACACGCGCCTCTACGCAACCGAACGCCTGCATACTTGGAGGGCAAATCTCGCCGGTGGCCGAATCCGAAGCAGGTGGATCACGATGCCGTGGCGACATCCGGCACGACTGCCTCCGGACCTCGCTAGCTAGGCTTCGCGCCGGCGTACGCCTGGTATCGAATGACGGCGGCACGACCCCGGGCAGCCTCGGGTCACGATCCCCGATAGAGAGCACGCCCGAAATTCCACTCAACATGGAAAATTTGTACCTCGCGGGTGCTCCGACTGCGCGCCGCGGCCGAAGCCGCGCGAGCGAACCAGGCTGGAAGCATGAACTGGGGGCGATCAGACCAGGTGACGCCCGCCATCGATGCGCACGGTCTCGCCGGTGATGTAGTCCGCCGAATCGACAAGAAAACGAACGAGGTGAGCCACTTCTTCGGGTGTCCCGGCCCGTCCGGCGGGCACGGGATCGGTCAGGCTCGCACGAAGTTCAGCCGAGTACTCCTCCGGAAACACGGCGATGCCCGGCGCCACCCCGTACACGCAGACCTCCGGCGCCATGGCGCGTGCCAGGGCTTTGGTCATCGCCGCAAGCCCGGCCTTCGAGGCACAATACGCCAGGTGCGACGGCCACGGACGGTCGACCGAGATGTCGAGCAGGTTCACCACTCGACCTCGCCCGGTCCGCTTGAGGTGATCGGCCGCATGATGACACAGCGCGACCGGCGCCGTGAGGTTCAAGCGCAACATCGCGTCCCACGTGTCGATTTCGAACGCCTCCAGGGTGTCAGGCCGGCCCATCAGGAAGGATGAGGCGTTGTTGATCAGTGCGTCCAGCCGGCCCAGCCCGGCCACGGCCTCGGAGACGATCCGCTCCCAGTTTGCGGGCTCGCTGAGGTCGCCGCCCACCGTGATCGCTTTTCGCCCGAGCTCGCCCACGCTTCCGGCGAGCTCTTCAGCTTCCACGCGCGAACGACGGTAGTGAATCGCGACGTCGCACCCGGCGCGCGCGAGTTCGAGGACGACAGCACGCCCCACGCGCTTCGCCCCGCCTGTTACCAGTGCCGCAGTACCGTCAAGCGTCATCCCGCAAGGTGCCTCCATCGCCGCTCGATCTTGCAGCTCACGAGCGGCATCGTCTATCCACCCGTTTCTCAGCCTGCACTTCCGGTCGAGGCCAGGATACGTTCGAAAGCCTGAACCTCGCCGGCCTTGTCAATGAGCGCCGCGTCCAGCGATAACGCTCGCTCCAAGGCCCGCTGCGCCTCTTCATCGTCCCCAAGCCTCGCCATGCAAACGGCACGCGCGAACCGGGCGTGGGCGTGGGCCGGTTCGAGTGCAATGGCCCGATCCAGCGCCTCGACGGCTGCCGAGCAGTCATCGGCGTTGGAGCGTGCCACGCCCAGATAATACCACGCTTCGACGGAGTCCGGCGCCAGGTTCGCGGCACGGACGAATCGTTCCGCCGCTGACGCCGGCTCGAGTTCGGCAAGCAGCGATAGCCCCAGGTACTGATGAGCCCGCGCGTCCTCGGGAGCACGACTCACCAGCGTCTCGAAGGTCGCGATCGCCGCCGTGGCCCGTGTCGCGCCGAGTTGTGCCCTTCCCAACACCCATAGCATGGCTGCATCCGACCCGTCGACCGCCGCGAGCATCGACGCGAGTTCGATACAGCGTTCGTAACGCCCTTGCGCCAGCAGAACCTCCGCACGCAGTCGGGCAAGGTCGTAGCGGCGCGGGGCCAAAAGCTCAGCCCGCTCCAGTAGCGCCGCCGCACGATCGACCTCACCCCGCTCCAAGGCCGACGGGACCAGATAGACGGCGGCATCGGCGGCAACCACATCGAATCGAGCGGCTCGAGCCAGGGTCAAGTGGGCCTCGACCTGCTTGCCCAAGGCTAGCTCGATCTGCCCGCGAAGGAGTAGAGCGGCTGCGCCCGGCTCGGCCGTGTCGGCGGCCGCCTTGATCGCCTCGTACGCCTTGCCCGGGCGCCCCATCTGCATGAAGGCGGCGGCACGGCAGGTCCGCGCCTTGCCCGCGTCGGCCCCGGCCGCCTCCGCCGATTCGCTCCACGCGATGGCACGCTCGGGTCGCTCGGTCGCGAGGAACAGGGAAGCCACATCGAGGGCGGCATCGGCGTGAATATCGCTCGGCGTCGTACCGCGTGCGGCGATCTCAGCCAGCAGTGCCGCGGCGCCATCGGCCGACGGCACCGAGAATCGTGCGTCCACGCCGGCCGCGAGTGCTCGCACGCGCAGAGTCAACGACTCGCGTGCGTCCTCTTCAAGCGCTTCAACGGAGGGCACGGTACCGCCGAGCGCTTCAGGTTGCGGCGCAAGAACGCTTCGTTCGAGCAGATCCAATCGATGCTGCAGTTCGCTCAGGCGGGTGTCGAGACGCCGCGCTTGGCCGTGTTGTACGATGACGGCGACGGCTCCCAGCAACAGCAGGATGGACGCCGTGGCGATCTGAATCGCGAGGAGGTTCGGGGCTTCGCGGCGGCTCGCATCTTGTGGTTGCCTCACCATCAACGCACCTCAACGGAGCCGACACGCGTCGGTTCCGGGAGCATGGGATCCGTCCGGCGGTTCTCAGTGTTCATCATCGTCGGTCGCCGTAACGGGATTATCCTCGGGCAGGCGATGCCCGGCCCACACGTCAGTGGTGTCGGTTGCCGGCGCTCGCTCGTGACGAAAGCGGGCCTGATACCGCCGGATCGATCGCGAAAGACCATAGCTGCCCAGGAGAATCGCGAGGATGAGGACAAAACTGATCAGCAACAGCCTCGCGAGAGCCATCGCGGGCGCGGCTTGATCCGCCTGCGCCGCGGGCTCGACGGCCTGGATACTGTTCGGCACGTCCGCCTCGACCGACTGGCGGTACATCCAACTCCCCCAAGCCCAGGCGATCAGGAGCACGCCGAGCACCAAGGAGAGAGTGCCGAATCGGATCCGAGTTTGCCCGGTTGCAGGCCAGAAGGTCGCCATCAATCGCCCCCTTTCCGCCAAGGACAGCCCCCGCGTGGGTCATCAACGTCAAACTCGCGTAGTTTCTCGAAAAGCCGACGCTGGTCCTTCGAAACACTCTCGGGCGGGACGATCGCTATGCGTACATACTGATCGCCGCGGCCCTCGCCACCCACCTTGCCCGCCCCACGACCCGCCAGCCGCAGCTTGGCACCGCTTGGCGTGCCCGCAGGTAGCGTCACGGTCGCCACGCCGTCGATCGTCGGCACCTCGATCTTGGCTCCGAGCGCCGCTTCCGCCACTGAGACCGGCACGTCGACGTACACGTCAGCGCCGTCACGCGTGAAGTACTCATGCGGCTTGACGCGACAGATCAAATTCAGGTTTCCCGGCGGGCCGCCGTTCGGGCCGGCCTGCCCTTTCCCTTTGAGGCGAATCTTCTGGCCGTTCGCTACACCCGGCGGAATCTTGACCTCCAGCGACTCTGTTCGGCCGTCGGCGCCGCCGCGGAGCTCGACGCTCACCGTGGCGCCTCGGATAGCCTGATCGAAGGACAAGTCAATCGCATGCTGCCGGTCAGCGCCGGCCTGCGGCGCGGGTCGCCGGGCGCCGGGCCTGCCGGGGCGAGCTTGGGGCCCGCCGCCGAAAAACTGCTCGAATATGCTCGCTCTACCGCCGCCACCGCCAAACGCCGACATCAGGTCCTCGAGGTCGTCGATGTTGACAGCCGAGTCTCCGCCCCACTGATAGACACGCTGCCCGCCGGGGCGGGTGGCGAAGTTGCCGACCCCGGCCTCGCCGAACTGGTCGTATTGTGCCCGCTTTTCGGGGTCGCGCAGCACCTCGTACGCCTTCTGCACGCCCTTGAACCGGGCTTCCGCGGACGGGTTGCCGGGGTTGCGGTCAGGGTGATACTGCTTGGCCTTGACCTTGTAAGCGCGCTTGATCTCCGCCTGCGAAGCGGTTTTCTGCACACCGAGGATTCCGTAGTAGTCTTCCATTCGTCTCACAATGCCGGACCCGTATCCGGCCCGACCCGCGCCGATCCGACCAGCCGATGCACGCCCGAGCGCAACCAGCGCCGATCGCACGCGAACCGGGACAACATTAGTATAGACCTCGCGGAAGGCGGCGGCAAAGCCGATCCGCCCGGAGCCAGGGGCAGGCGTGGCCAAATGCACAGGATTGGCTACAATGCCCCACTTGGATTTGACCCAGTAACCGGACACAGGAGCCTTCCGATGAGAACATACGCATCCACGTTCGTGTGGCTGCCAGCCGCACTGCTCCTTCTTGTCACCGCGACTGCGTGCGAGAAGGAAAGCCAGAATGCCGAGCCCGCCGGGAAACCGCAGCAACCCGCTTCGGCGCCGGCGCCGAAGGTTGCCCCCGCACCAGCGGTCGCACCGGCTCCGGCGGTTGCCCCGGCGCCGACCACGACGCCCGGCACGCTCCCGCCAGGACACGCCCCGATCGCGGCCCCTGCCGGCGGCGCGCCGGCACCGCTAACCGGCATCACCATGAAGGCGCCCGAGGGTTGGATCGCAACGCCCCCCAAACCCGGCGCGATGAGTGCCAAGGCCATCTACAACCTTCCGCCCGCTGAGGGCGTCGAGGGTAACGCCGACGTTCGCATCACCCATTTCCCCGGCATGAAGGGGATGGACGACATGAACATCGATCGCTGGCTCAGCCAGGTCAAGAAGCCTGACGGTACCGCCTTCACGCGGGAAGAGGCGAAGATCAGCGTGCAACCCATGGGGGCCGTCAAGCTGACGATCGTGGACCTCGATGGCTCGGTCAAGACGGACATGGACGGCGCGGGCGGTGGCGCCGCAGGCCAGCGTATGATTGCCGCGATCGTGGACCATCCGAAGGGGCCGCACTTCGTCAAGGCGCGCGGACCGGCAGCCACCATCGCCAAGCATGCCGACGCGATCCAGGCGTTCCTCGCGAGCGCCAAGGTCACGGAGTAGCGCACCGCAACCAGGTGAGTTCAAACGACGACACGCTCTGTCGCGCCACCAGCGCGGCAGAGCGTGTTTTTGATTTGGGCCGCTCGGCAGTGCGTTACCGGCAGATGCCGCCACTTCGCAACGCCCAGGCAAGCGATGGCACGCCTAACGGGAGCGTCGCGTCACCACGGGCAAACCCCGGCGCGCCGGGGCCCATGCCACCCCGAGACGGTGCTACCTCGTCCGCCACCAGCTTCCATTCGTAATTCGTAACTCGTAATTCGCGGTACGCCGCGTCCTACCAGCTATAGTGAACCTTGTACGTGATCGTCACCTCACCGTCTTTGGGGATCTCGACGGGAAAGTGGATCGTGCGCGAGTCGAGCTTCTCCTGCTTGTGGCTCGATTCCACGATGCGCCAGTTCACCCAGCGGTAGAGCGTCTCCTTCGCGATCACTTTGACCGGCGCGTCCTTGTGGTTACGCAGCTTGATCTCGATGGTCTCGTCCATCCAATGGGCACGCGTGTCGACTTTGAAATCGACCTGCTTGCGCTCGCCGACCACATCGAACGCACTGCCGAGCTTGATCAGGATTTCCTCGTCCTTCGGCGTGTGGTCAATCTTGTCTTCACCAATGAACTCGAGCGTATCGTCCGCGTCATCGCGCTGACTCACACGAATCCGGCCGGACGGCAGCGGCATGCCCATCCCTACGTCCTTCTCGTTCTTGAGCCGCAGATAGATGTCGACCTTCTTGTTCGATTGGATGCCGAAGTTCCGATCGGTCATCGGGTTCTGATAGAACCCGCCGTAGCGCGACGCCAGGCCGTAGTAGACCATCACCTTCTCGCAGGGCACGTTCCGGGCGGGCGCGAAGAGCTCGATCTGCTTCGTGGAGTTGTCCGGGAGCGTCGTCGGGCGGCCGAGCGTGTAAAGGTGGTACTCGAAGAACGACTTCTCCTCAAACCCCGGCGCGGCGCTGGCATCAGCCATCGCCATCTCCATCTTATACCGCCGCCCTCCCCGCGGCTGGGGCTGAGGCGCTCGTGCCACGTCGCCGGCGATCAGCTTCAGCTTGGCATCGTCGTAACTCGCGCCGGATTTGTTGATGATGCTGACCCAGGCACCCACATCGAGCAGGCCGCTGTTGGCATCCTCGCCCGGCGTGAAAACGACGTTGTAATCAGCCCACCAGGTCATCGCCTTGGTCTCGTACGTGACGCGCACATCATGCGCGCCTGGCTTGGTGGCTGCCACGTCCCACACCAGTGTCGGCCTCGTGATCAAGCCGCCGGGGAGTTCGGGAAGCTGCACATCCGAGTAGCCGTTGAGGATCTGCAAGCCGCCCTTGTCGTCCTGAAGGATCAGTCCGCCTGCTGCACTGAGCAGCTTGCCGGTGATGATCTGCACACCATCGCCGCGGACCTGCGCCACGGTGATCTGCCGATCGAGGAATCGTTCGAGCAGCTTCTCCTTACTGACCAAGTCGAACTCGTAGTTCTGTTCGAGCACCTGCGTGCCGTTCGGGTCGGTCAGCGAGGTGAAGCTCACGGTCGTCGGCTCGATCATCGACGCCACGTCGGTGAAGCGCAGCGAGGTCCGCCCCGCCCCGAGGTCTACCTGACGCTCCTGTTTGACGATGGCGTAGCCGGGGATGATGTGGCCATATTGCGGGTTGTAGCCGCGCGAGCCGGCTGACGGGCGATAGAGTTCGGGTGAGATCGCACCCGGGGTGGCCGTGCTGTAGATCGTCAGCGCGGTCGAGCCGCTGTCATCGGCATGCGTCATCGCGGGCACCGCAAGCAGACAAACAGCCAACGTGCAGTGGATTCGGAGCATATTCATGGCGTTCTCCTGGTAAGAATGGTCGGGCGTCGAGTATCTCGATACCACGGGCTCTCATCCTACTTAGAACCGCGAGGACGCGGTAGGTTCCCGGGTCACGTAAAGAAAAGTGAGCGGGGCGGGCGAGCCCGCAGGCCGGTTCGAGCGAGCCCGTCGCCGAGCTAACGACTTGTCGTTACGTGCCAGGCGCTCGTAGCGCCATCGACGGTCCGGAAACCGCCAACGCCTCGCCCGGGGAACCGGTGTCACCCGCCAGTGGATCTACAAGGTGCTGTACACGGGATGGCGTGAGGACCAGCGGTACAGCCTGCGCGAACCCGATCCTGAGTCACTTCTTGGCCAACGCAAGATCGTGGCCGTCGGCACGCGGGCACCGGTTGAGTTCCGCCTAGCCGATGCGCAAGCAGCGGACGGCGAGCGGTAAGCGGATATCGCGCTGAACTGTTGCCGATCGCGCATCATTGGGCCCCGAATGTGCCATGCAACCAGTATGGGTTGACGAGGAACCGCCCGTGTATTCGCCGGCCGCTGCCGTCGACGCGTCCTGCCGTACGTGGGCAAGCCGCGCTGGCGTCGGCACGTCCGCACCCGCGCGAAAAGACGCCGCCTGCACCCGCCAAGCTCGTCGTGCGCATCACCGCAGGGAGGGTCAGCGCTTGTCGTGGAGGTCCCGAAGGAGCCGTTCCGCACCCCGCCTCACGGTGCTCGGCGCGCCATTTACCTCCAGGGTCGCCACTAGATCCACGCGGGCTCGCTCGATGTCTCCCAGTTGGAGATACCTCAAGGCGCGGTTGTAGAGCGCTCTCGCGCGTGGCTCGGCCGGCGCATCTGCCATCTTGATCACCGCCGTGTAGTCTGCGATCTGGCTCTCTCGATCCGGCGGGTTGAGCTTGCCGTACGTGACGCCGCGGTTGACGAACGCTCTCGCTCGCGCTGCGGCCGGCGCATCAGCCATGTCGATCACCGCCGTGAAGTCCGCGATCTGGCGCTCTCGATCGGGCGGGTTGAGTTTACCGTAGTTGACGCCGCGGTTGAAGAGCGCCTTCGCTCGAAGGTCGACCGGCGCACCGGCCATGTCGATCACCGCGGTGAAGTCGGCCATTTCCCTTTCCCGCTCCGGCGGGTCGAGTTGGCCGTAGATGTTGCCGCGGTCGTAGGACGCCCGGGCGCGCTTGTCGGCTGGCGCATCGGCCATCTTGATCAGTGCCGTGTAGTTCACGATTTGCTCCTCCCGATCCGGCGGTTCCAACTCGCCGTAGGCGACGGCGCAGTTGTAGAGCGCGTTGGCCCGGTGGGCGGCCGGCGCATCGGGCATGTCGATCACCGTCGCGTAGTCCGCGAATTGCCTCTTCCGATCCGCCGGCTTAAGTTGGCCGTAGGTGATGCCGCGGTTATTGAGAGCCTTGGCTCGCTGGTCCGGTGGTGCATCGGCCATCTTGATCAGTGCCGTGTAGTCCGCAATCTGGCCCTCCCGATCAGGCGGGTCGAGCTTGCCGTATACAGACCCGCGGTTGCAGAGCGCCTTGGCGCGCTGGTCAGCCGGCGCATCACCCATGTCGATCACCGCCGTGAAGTCCGCGATCTGGCGCTCTCGATCCGGCGGGTTGAGCTCGCCGTAGGTGACGCCCCGGCTGTTGAGAGCGCAGCAAAGTCTCTCCATGGCACTCATCGGAACGAGCTCGTCCCAAGCGTCCCCGTCCTCGTGAGATGATCCCGTGACGAACTCGTCGTAGCGTGCGATCGCCCGGTCCCATTGCTGCAGCTTGGCGAAGCACTCGGCCGCGGCGAGGCGAGCCAACCCATCGGTTGGATTCAGCAACGAGATGCGATCGAAGACAGCAGCCGCTTGTTCCCACCGCTCGGCGTTCAGTAGCGCGAGTCCGAGGATACGGTTTTTGTCAATCGCGTGCGCGATTCGCTCCTCAGAGTCTTCGCGGGACGCCAAAGCGTCTTCGAAGGAGGCCAAAGCCTCCTCTTCGGGAATGAGCTTCAGTACCTCCTCGACGCCTCCGTCAACGGCCAACAGGGCGGCCCGCGCCTTGCGCAGTTGCGCGCTCGTCAAGCCAGCTTCCTTTGCCTTTTCGATGCCACTGCGGAGTTCGGCATGGGTGTTCCGCTTCCGATCGGCGCCTCCCTCGGTGACAACATCCGCGGTGCGTTGTCGCACCAACTCTGCGCAGAGAGCATCCAGTTTCTTGAGAGTCTCCTCCTGAGCCGGCGACGTCGCAGGTGTAGAAACACCCAAGTCGTAGCCGACGATGCCCGATACCCCTGCGAACAACCCGAAGACAGCCAGCGCGCTCGCGTACCTCTTGGTCCATGGCACACCGGGGGCGGCGGCGGTCTGGTCTGGGTCGTCGAGCCGGCCCACCTGCCGGAGTACCGCGCATCGGTCCGCGTGGTCCAACAGGCCCTTAACGAACTCCGCCTTGAGGCTTCGCGACGGAATTGGTAGTTTCAGGCGTTTGGCGTGCGAGCGAAGCTCGTACTTCGTCATCGCTTCCAGCAAGCGGCGAAGAACCTCGTCATTAGGTCCGGCAGTGACATCGGGCATGCCCGCATCCTACTCGAACAAGGCGACAGAGGCATATGAAACCGGATCCTCGGGGCGGGTGGCAGGATTCGGGATAGTCTGATCCCGATCCGCATGCTTGAGCCGCTGTCTCAAGGCGATCTTGCCCTCCGCGTTCCGCGCCGCTACCGTGCTGAACCGGCGATGAACGTCCAAACCGATCACGGCCGCCGTCCGATCCGTGGTCTTCATGGCTGTCTCCTATCGATTCGGAATCACACCGGGCTGTGTAACGTCGGGAAGGAGCCAGCCTTTCATGCGGGTACTCTCGACCAGCCCTACGGGCTGAGGTCATGTGGCAGCACAGGTGGACCAGCGACCAGTGGCACCCGGCGCGGAACCTGCGCCTTCGCTGCGCCACCCACAAGGGACGGCGCTGCAGCCACGGTCGCGGCAGGCTGAGGGGACCCTCATGAAGGCAGAACCTCCCCCACCCCTCCTTGCTAAGGAGGGGAGGTACCCTGCCACGTGCCGGGACACTCTCGGCGTCACTGCCCCTCGATGCGCTCTCGCCCGCCCATGTAGGGCCGCAGGGCTGTCGGGATGGTCACCGTGCCGTCGGCGTTCTGGTAGAGCTCCAAGACCGGGATCAACACGCGCGGCGATGCGATCACCGTGTTGTTCAGCGTGTGGCAGTAGTGGACCTTCTTTGCCCCGTCGCGATAGCGCAGCTTCAGCCGCCGCGCCTGGAACTCGTAGAACCGCGAGGCTGAGTGCGTCTCGCCGTAGCTATCGCGCGAGGGCATCCACGTCTCGATGTCGTACTTGAGCACTTGGCCCATGCCCAGATCGCCCGTGCAGACGTTCACCACGCGATAGGGCAACTCCAACGCCTGCATCACCGCCTCGGCGTTGGCGAGAATCTCCTCGTGGAAGGCCTTGCTCGTCTCGATGTCGTTCTTGCAGATCACCACCTGCTCGACCTTGTCGAACAGATGGATGCGATACAAACCATACGTGTCCTTGCCGGCCGCCCCCGCCTCACGGCGGAAGCACGGGCTCATCGCACACATCTTGATCGGCAGGTCTGACTCTTTGAGGATTTCGTCAGAGTGATAGGCGGTCAGCGGCACCTCAGCCGTGCCGACCAGCGACTTGTCGTCTCGTTCACACAGGTAGGCCTGATCCCGACCGGTCGGGAAGTAGCCCGTGCCGTACATGACCTCCTCGCGCACGAGCACCGGCACCTGCATCGGGACATAGCCGCGCTCGACCATCATGTCCTGAGCCAGCCGCAGCACCGCCTGGTGCAACATCGCCCCGTCGCCCTTGAGGATGTAATTCCGCGAACCGGATAGCTTCACGCCGCGTTCGATGTCGATGATGCCCAGCTCCGTGCCGAGCTTGACGTGGTCCTTCGGCTCAAAGTCGAACGTGGGCACCTCGCCGACCTTGCGAATCTCGACGTTCTCCGTGTCGTCCTTGCCGAGCGGGGCGGCTGGGTCAGCGGGTTGCGGGATCAGGAGCATGAGCTGCTCGAACTCTTCGAGGACCGGGCCCTCTTCGTCTTCGAGTTGCTTGATCTTCGGCTTGATCTCAGCCAGTTCCGCCTGGACGCGCGCAGCCTCCGCCTTGATGTCGGCCTCGGTTTTGCCGTCGGCGATGGCCTTTACGTACCAGGGCGACTTGGGGTTCCGCAGCAGGCCGATCTTCTGGCCGTCCTCCTTGACCTGGCCTCGGAATACTTCGAGCTGGACCTGCAACTCGCGGCGGCGCTTGTCGACCTCGATGAGGCGATCCACGTCGCACTTGATGTGCTTATCGACGGCCGCCTTGCGGACGGCCTCGGCGTTGTCGCGGATGAACTTGATATCGAGCATGGTTGCGTATTCCTGTGGGCCCGTCGAGCGCTATCGAGCCAAGTGTAGCGTCGCCCTTCATGGGCGGTGCCCAACGCCTCGGGACGCTCGGTGCCGGGGACAAGCTCCGACGCTACATCCGGAGTAAAAGCGCTCCGGCGTCAATTTTCGTAAGAGTTATTTCGGGCACGTAACGACGGGTGTCAAGGGCGGACGCACTTGTCCGTGGGAGTGGACACATCGCCTGGGCCGGGAATCGGAGCACGAGTCCCTTGGGGCCTGAGAACCTGAATCGGCGGTTGCCCACGGCAGATCGGCCGTCGTCTGGACCAACGCAGCGCTCCGGTGTCGTCGCCGGTACCCAGATCGAGCTGACGACCGCACCGGTTTGCTGACTGCGACTAATACGACTTTCCGCTTTCGCGAGATACCAGTCCCCCCAAGTGGACTGGCGAAGCGCAGCCGGCAGCCTCGACACGTGTCTGCGTTTGTGGTAGGATGTGCATTGTCGGATCAGCGCGCGGTGTCTTGGTAGTGGTCTCAGACTATTGCCCTCCGGAGCATGATATGGACTGGGAGAATATCGCCTGGGCCACGATGGGGTCTTTCGTGCTTCAAGCGTTCCTGATCAGTCAGAAGAAGCCGATCATCAACTTCCTGCACGTATTCAACAGGGATTGGAACGGGCAGCTAGCGACGTTCGTCAACGCGGTGATCTTCTCGGTAGTCGGCGGGCTGGTTGGGTGTGGTCTCGTCCGCCCGTCGACCTCGGCTCAGGCGTTGAGTGCGGGCCTCGGTTGGATCGGGTTAGTGGCGAGCATGCACCCAGTAGAATCGGGGACGAAGTAGGCTGCGCGACTGCGACGCGGGCCGGCATGTGCTCCCAGGCGGAGGAGTGGGGTATTACCTCAGTCGCCAGCAGCATCCGCCGCGCGACAAGGGAGGCTTGGGATGACAGCTTCGGAAAGAGCGGAAACCAATGACGGTGAGGAAACGCCAGCGCACGTCAGGTTTCTGACCCTTGCCGTCCAGATGGGAGAGATTGCCGAGCAAGTGCCTGATCTGATCCTCGCCGCCCAGGAGCGGCGCAGAGCCCATAAGGGCCATCACGCTCGATGTGGAGACTTGCTGGTTGAGTTTGAGATCGTCGACCGAGATCGGGTCGGCGCCATCCTAGATACTCAACATCGCTTTCGCCAGCAACATTCGAGAGGAGGGCAGGTCGGCTACGCGGCGACGCGTTCCCAGAGGGAAGATGCCCGAAGTCAGGACACCGTCGACCGCGATGTACTCGACGAAAAGATCGCTGGACTTGAGCAAAAGTTCCGCGTCGATATGACCGATAACGATTGGGAACTGCTGTTTCATGACGTGAAGGAATCGCTTGAGCGTAGTGAGTTCCCCCCCGATCCGATTGCCTGGATCGAGAATCGGCTCCGAAGGAAGCTAGAGATGGATGTGACGAGTCGAGAACGGCGTGGCGCGCGCGGACTCCGCATTTTTGTCTGGGCATCCGGTTTGGCGGTTATCGCCTCAGGTCTAGCAGATCGGCTCGGCTTGGCGGTCATCGCGGTCTTGCTGTGCGCAATCGCCGTCGCCATCCAAATCCGATGGCGCGGCTCGTGTCGCGCCTGATGGGCGGCTTCCTAGTGGTTCCCCACCCTCGCCGAGTTCATACCGAGCCCGAGCTACAGGAGTTCGAACGACAACCTGAAGCACACCGACCGGCTGCTTGACCGAGGTGAATCTCGGCTCGGAACCCGGCAAATCGTTCGTCATCACCGGCGCCGCGGCATCTTCACTTCGCGGCCATCCTCCAGCAGGACGGTCATGGCATCGACTTCGCCATCGCCGTTTGCCACGAAGTCAAACCGAGGATACGCGGATTCAACGGCGCGGAAACGCTGCTGGGAGATGGCAATCATCTGACGCGGGCGATCTTGCCCGCGTTGCATATGCAGCGCGCCGCTACTTACCGAAACCTCAACGTCGCCGTATTTGCCCGCGTAGCTGCGCAGCGTGGCGGCCGGCACGTCGATCGGCGACTGCTGCAGCTTCAACAACTCCAACGCGCTGACCGCGCTGGCCTTGCCGGGCTCGAGCTCTAGTGCTCGCTCGTAGCTGCTGATCGCGAGCGTCAGTTCACCCTTGCCGGCCAAGGCCTCGCCCAGGCTGTCGTGGGCGTTGGCTGAGTCGGGGAAGTATTCGACAGCCTCTTTGAAGACCTTGATGGCTTTGGCCACCGATCCGCCCATGAGCAACTCGTAGCCTTCATCGTTGAGGCCGCTTTCCGTGACCACGCGGTCGATCGACCCGTCCGTGTTCTTTGCTAGAACCACCGGTTCGTAGGAGTCCTCCATGATGAACTTGTCGCCGGCGATCGGAACCAGCGCAAAGTCGCCTCGCAGCGTGCTCACTACGATCTCGTCGCCCTCGCACCGCAGATCGCCTTTCGCTTCGCTACCGGCGTCGCTGCAGAGCTTTCTCAACTCCTCTTTCGCCAGCAGTACGGGTTCCCATGTCCTCGGCGCGGCGGGTAGTGCGACGAGCTTCGGCTCCGGCTTGGGCTCGCCGGTTTTCGCTTTGAGGATCATGCGGATCAGCGTGTGCTTCTGTTCGGCTGTCACCCTGTTACGCTGATAGGTGTCGGTGCGCAGCACGCACACCATATTCGCACCGGGAAGCACGTCGATCGACTGCTCGCCCACACCACGGGCTGAGAACATGCCGACCTTCTTGAAGGGCTGCGCGAACGACACCCACCACATGTATCCGTAACCGTCGCCCCACGCATCGTCGGAATGCGACCGGGTACTCTCGCGCACCCACTCCTCTGACAGAACCTGCTGACCGCCCCAATTGCCCTTAGCCAGATAGAGCAGCCCGAAACGAGCCATGTCACGGGCGGACATGCGGATGTGGTAGGCCGGGTGGATGGAGAGGTGCTTCTCGTACATGTAGAAGCCGTCGCGCACGCGGTAGTCCTGCATACCGAGCGGCTCGGCGAAGCTCCTCTTGAACTCCTCGAAGACCTTGATGTCGGCTTCCTGCTCGATGATCGTGCATAGCGTGTTGAAATCCCAGTTGTTGTAGCACCATTGCGTGCCCGGCTTGTGGCTTCCACGCGGCGGCTTCGGGTTTTGAGCCGGCTCGGCTGCTGCACCGTGATAGACGCCCGAGCGTGCGCGTAGAAGGTCGATGATCTTCGCCTTCTTCTCCTGCTTGCTCAGCTTCGGCTTGATGTCGTTGATGCGTAGCTGCTTCAGCGTCTTGTCGACGTCCACGGTGCCCGCATCGACGTGGATTCCATACAGCCCGCTCATGATGCTCTTCCGTGCCGAGTGCAGCAGGTAGCGGCGATCCACGTCGCCCCACGCCGCCACGACGGCGCCGTCGCGTACGACCATGAAGGCGGCCGAGTCCAGCGATTCCCAGTATTCCCTTGCCTTGTCCAGCTTCTGCTTGGAGAACCCAGCGTCCGCCGGCGATGCATACTGCATCCATATCTCGGCCGGAAACCGCTCGTCGGCCGCACTGATGGAACATAGAACCAGTACGGCGATGGTGCTGATCAACTTGGTGCCACGCATGTTCGGAATCTCCAGTTCACTTTCCCGTTTCCCGCGGGATCGTTCAAAAGTAAAGCTGAGGGAGCGGCAACACAGGCCCCGACCCGGTTCAGTTTCTACACGGATGCTTATTCGAGGCGGCGCAGGACTTTATTCACACCTCTTTCCCAATGCCCTCGGCCTCACTCGGGCAAACGGCCGTTTGTCTCTTGTTGTGTGGCGGGCGGTGTACGACTACAGCAGGGACGGCGAGTTCGGGCCGCGGATGGTCCTTTCGCATTGCAACTTGTTTACACTTTGAAGTAAGATGGATCGCATGATCGTCGTTGGGGCGGCGCGTCGGCCGGGGCGCCCACCTCGTGTGTCGCCGCGAACGAGGTCTCCCAGGGGAGGGGTTAACATGTCGTCCAGAGCCATGAG
>JAJDDX010000289.1 GCA_029260055.1 Phycisphaerae bacterium | reverse complement strand
CGAACGATATCGGCGACAGCCCTGGGACAGGAATCGGCCTGACCATCGCCCGGCAACTTGCGCGTCTTCACGGCGGCGAACTGAAGGTGATTCCATCCGAGCGCGGAGCCTGCTTCGAGATCTGCCTTCGCACACCAAGTTCAGAAAGCGAGGCCCAAGGGTGAAAGTTCTACTGGCTGAAGACGACCAGCTTATACGCGATGGTTTGGCGGAGATTCTGCAGAGCGAGGGCTACGAGGTCGTCCTAGCCGGCGACGGACAAACTGCCCTCGACCTGTTTGAGGCTGAGTCGCCGGACTTCGTTTGCCTGGACATCATGATGCCGAAAATCAGCGGTTACGAAGCGTGCAAGAAAATGCGCGCAGCTCGGCCGCGGGTTCCTATCATCTTCATCAGTGCCAAATCGGAGGAGATCGACAAAGTCGTCGGACTGGAACTGGGGGCAGATGACTACATCGTCAAGCCGTTCGGCGTGAAGGAAGTCGTCGCCCGAATCCGAGCCGTCACGCGTCGCTGCTACGCGACGGCCACCGATTCGACCCCGGAGACGGCGTTTACGATGGGCGATCTGGAGGTCTTGCCACAGGAGCTTCGGGCTCGCCGGGGCGACACGACTATCGAACTGAGCCTGCGCGATGTCAAGATCCTGCGCGTGCTGTTTGAGCATCGCGGCAAGGCGCTCGCGCGCCACACCATCTTCACCGAGTGCTGGGGCGAAATGTACCTGCCCAGCAGCCGCACCCTGGATCAACACATATCGCAGCTTCGCAAGCGGGTCGAACTGTCACCGAAAGACCCCAAGATCATCCGGACAGTACACGGCGTGGGCTATCGCTTTGACGGCTGAGCGCGACGGCACGTCGCCCTTCCCCACCTTGCTCCCCCTTGCGCAGATCGCGTATAATCCGGGTCGAGGCCTCGGACCCGGCGTACCCGCCCCGCTCGATCGGGCGACCCGCCAAGCAAGTCAACGCCAGGAGGATCCGGAATGCGCAGAATACTACTCATCGCGTCTCTATTTCTCGTTGTCTTCGTGCGATTCGAATTGCAGGCCTGTTCTTGTTTCCCTCCACTCACGGTTCAGGAGGCATTCGAGTCGGCAGAGGCCGTCTTCGAGGCGGAGGTCGTGGGCACGGAAGTGGATTACGACACGTTCACGCGATTCTTCGACGTGCGGGTGCTTCAGAGCTGGAAGGGTATCACCGGCACAGACGTAGCGTTCTCGACGGCACTCGATAGTGCGGCCTGCGGCGTTCTCTTCGAGATCGGCGACCGCACGATCTTCTACGCGCACGACTCCGGTGACGGGACCCTGAAAGTCAATCTGTGCTCACGAACCGCCCTCGAGCCGGTCGCCGGTGACCCCGATGAACTCGCTTCACTCCACATCGAGACGATCGAGCTAACCGCTGGTGCCGATCCGCTATACCCGCCGCTGACATCCACAACACCTGGCGCGCCCGGCGGCTTCTGCGGCACCTTCGGCGCCGTCAGCTCGGCTGGGATGATCCTGATGATGTGGTGCGCGCGATGCGTGCGCCGGGTGCGACGGACGGGCTAGTAATAATCAGCCAGCACCACGCGCAACTCGCGGCCGTCCGCCATCCGCAAACGAACGGGCGTGCCCGCCGCCGCTCGGCCCGTCTTCTTCATGTCAGGCGACCAGGTCTCCTCCGACGGCGACTCTCCGTTGACCGCATCGATCACGTCGCCCGCTTTGACCCCAGCCCGCTCAGCCGGGCTGAATTTGGCCACGTGCAAGATCGTCAGCTTGCCGTCTTCGTAGTGCGTCGCCAACCCCAAACGGTTCTTGCTGAACGGCGCCGAGTCCCAGTCCGGCCCGGGTTCGACGTGCAGACGGTTGCGTGTGAAGTCGAAGATCACCCGGAAGCGGGTGAAGACGCCGGCGCCGAGGTTGCCCGCGTACTCGGCTGTCCCGAATCCACCGTCGCCCGGCGGGGCGAAGCGGGCCGGCACGCCCTTGATGCTATATCCGGCGAAATCGAGGCTATCCAGAGCCACGAGCTTGGACTCCACGAGCCCGCCCACGCCGCCGCCGTAGGCTGTCGACACGCGCGATCGGCCGGACAACAGGCCCTGCTCGCGGGTGTAAGCGTCGAAAATGTCCACGCACGCCCCGCTGCCGGTGTCGACCTGGAACAGGGCCGGCGGGCGCCCCTCCACGCTGAGCTCGACCAGACGCATGCCGTCGTGCGTCGGGTGCATCTCGAGGCTGTGCCCCGTCTCTTCATAGGCAAACGTCGCGGCGTCGTGCAACCGAATCCGCCGCTGCGGGTAGTCGATGTCGACGACCGTGCTGTTGAACAGCTCCTTGCCGAGGATGACCGGCATCGACCTGCCGAAGCGTTTCAGAAGGTCGCTCAGGTCGATGATCGCCACGGTCAGGTTCGTCAGCTCGAGTTCGCCGACCGTGATATTGACGCCGCTGGCCAAACTCGCGGACTGCGTGCCGCTCGTGCCCCGTGCCGTAATCTCGCCCTGCCCTTTGATCCCGATCTGATCCGCGAACGCCTTGTCGAGCACGGTGATCCCGGCGCCCGAGTCAAGCAACAGCTCGGTCTCGACGCCGCCTACGGCGCACGGCATGTAGATGTAACGATCCTCGTAGAGCGTAAACGGGATCCAGTCGGCGGCTGCGGCCTTGAACTGGACGACCTTGCGGCCCGCCTTGTCGGCCGCGAAGTCACCCGGCGTCAGGTTCTGGTTGAGGCGGACCTCGTCCCACACGACGGTCGGGCCGGCGCCCGCGCCCTCTGTCTCGCTCTTGTTCGAAAACGGCATGCGCACGCCGTCCACGACGCGCCAGTCCTCCATCTGCTCCCACGACACTTGCTCCCCCGCGACGGTGCGGGCCCACGTCAGGGCGCCGTCATGCGGATCGATGAGCAGGTCGGTGTAGTCGCCGTCGTCATCGCCGAAGCGTAGCACCTCCCATTTGCGTCCGCCGTGCTCTTCGATGCCGGCGTGAACGACCTCGCCCCCGAGCAGGTGCCGTTCGAACGCGCTGTCGATGAGACGACGCTGGCCGGCAAGCTTCAAGTGGTCCATGGCATCGAGCTGCCCGCTCATGTTGAGTTCCCATCCGCCGTCCGGCGTAACGAATTCCGCCGCGGACGCAACGCCGAGATCGTATTCGACCTTGCGATAGCCGTCGCGCTGCTCCATCAGCGTCAGCGGTCCTTCGAGACCCGCCACGAGCAGCTTCCCGCGTGCCGTGATGTCGCGCAGGTTCTGCAAGTTGGACCGCCCGCCACGCCAGGCGATGTGCTTGTCGAGCAGTTCGACGCCGCGATCTGCGGCGCAACCCGCGGCCGCGGCTCCGAGCAGTATGGTTGTCAGGATGACGGTTCGGCGTTTCATTTGCATTACTCCTTGGCGGACGAGGCTTCGCAGGCGTCCGCGCCGTAGTGGCCTTGCAGTATTTCCAGGCCCGAGGGTCGAAAGTTCAGTAGCGAGAGTGGCCCCAGCCTGTCCTCGGCGTCACCGTACTTGGCGAGCAGTTGCGTGTATCGCAATTCGCCGGCGACATTGTTGTGCTGCATGCACGACAGAAAGGCGCTGTTGCTCCAGACGGCTTCGTGTACGTCTTGCATGTCGTCGGAAAGCAGGCAGAGCAAATGCTCCTCGGCGTCCACGACGATGCTGAGCTGCTGCCCGGGCCAGTTGGTCAGCGCCGGCTCGGCGGGGCCGAGGCCCACCGTATCGACGCCGTCCAAGGTTTCCCCCCCGTAGACCTTGCTCGCGATCCGCACGCCGCGTTTAGCGGCGTCGCAAAGGGCGTCGCTCAATAGTTCGAACGGTGCGGGGAACAGGTCGCACAGGGCGATGCCGCGTGCCCGCCCGAGCATGGCCTGGGCGCGTTGGATGACCGTCTCAACGCTCTTGAGATGGTAGACGCGGTGATCGGTGGATCGCCGGGAGAGCAAGGCAAGCCGCTCGGCCGCCTCCGTCCGGCTCCGGCGGAAGCGCTGCTCGAGATCATCGAACAGTTCCTCGGGGGGTACGGCCCGGCACTGCTTGGTATCGCCTTGCTCGACGATGACGGCGCCGCGCGCCTCGAGGGCCGCGATGGCCTTGTAGGTATTCGCCGGCTGCTTGTCGATGGCGTGAGCGATGCGGTACCCGGTAGCCGGGGACTGCTCGACGAGGAAGCCGTAGACGCGCGCCTCGATCTCGGTGAAGCCAAGGGCCACGAGCGGCTGGATGTAGTCATCGTTGCTCATAGTAGTAGTATTCACTACTAATACGTGATTGCCAAGCGGTTTGTTGTAGCTACATGTCCGCCGCAGACTGGTTCGGCAGCTTGGCAAGGACGGGCAGGCGTTGAGCCTTCCCCGCCAGACGGCTCGTAACTAGCTTCCAGATAAATACTTATGGCTTGAGTTCGCCTGAATGCAGGCGGTGGTCGGGTGCCGATCAGCGCCGATTTCGCATCGCTTGCTGGGAACTCGCAAACGCGTCGATCAGTCGGTCGGAACCCGGACAGGCCGGGCTCTCTCGGACCGCGAGGATGGCAGCTTCATGGTGTCGAAGATCAGGCCGACCCAGGTATCCGGGTCCAACCACGACTGCCCCCACTTGGCGTCGTACTCCTTGGTGGGCTTGGCGGCTATGACCTCGTCACGCGTCTTGCCCTGCGCTTTCAGCGCACGCACGCGGTCGCGGACGGTCACGAGCATGGTGCGATACTCCCGCAGACCCGCTACGTCAGCCTTCGGCCCGTGCCCGGGGATGATCACGGTCGTATCGTCCGCCAGCGTCAAAGCCAGATCGAACGCTCGGATCACGCCATCCAGCGAGCCGCCGGCGTTGATGTCCATGAACGTGTACATGCCGTTGAACCAGGTGTCTCCCATGTGCAGCACGTTAGCCTTGCTAAAGAAGACCATGCTGTCGCCGTCCGTGTGCGCGTTGGGTACGTGCATGATCCGCACGTCCTCCCCGTTCCAGTGCAGCGTCAGGGAATCGGCGAACGTAATAGCCGGGCGGGCGGCCGGCGGTGACGCCGGCACGTCCGTGTCAATCACCGCGACGTGCCGGTCCGCGCTCATCTGCTTACGGACATTCTCGTGGGCGATGATGATTGCCCCGGCTTTGACCAAGGCCTCGTTGCCGCCGACATGATCGAAGTGCCAGTGCGTGTTGATGACCAGGCGAATCGGCTTGTCGGTGATCGCCTTGACCGCGGCCGCGGTCTTCTCGGCGGTTTCTTTGTACCCGCTATCGACCAGCAGGGGCCCGTCCTCGCCGACCAACACCGCCATGGTTCCGCCGGCGCCGGCGAGTACGTACACGCTGTCGGTCAGCCGAACCGTCTGAACCTCGACCTTTGACCAATCCTGCGCACAGAGCCTGTGGCTCGTCAGTCCTGCGACGATCATGAGGATCAAGGCCACTCGCTGATGAATCGCGTGCATACGTCACCGCTTTTCACTTATGTCGGGAACCGGCTGGGCCGCCATCGTACCCGAACGCTCGTGCCCCTGGCGCCTCTTTGGTTGTCGGATATTGTGCCCGCATGACAGGATCGCCCTCAGCGGACCGTCTTTCCTTGCATGGCCGGCCTCCACCCTTGGTCTAGACTTGGCCGGCAAGGAGATTTGATCATGCGTTTCGCACTGTCCCTGTTGGTTGCCCTGCTACCCGCCGTGGCGACCGCGGCTGAAGAGAAGCCCGCGGCGTCCCTGTTCGAGAACGTCGCACGGGTCTTGACCGAGCATTACTACGACGAGGCGTTCCGCGAGAGCGAGCTTCCAAAACTGGTCACCACGTACCGTGAGCGAGCTGCGCGCGCGGCGACGTTCGAGGCCGAGTGTGACGCGGTTCAGGCGTTTCTGTCGAACGTCCCGGCGACTCACTTGGCGCTGATCGCCGAAGATTCATTTGACGCGATGCACCGCGAACTCTTCGGCACTTCCGCGCCGTCCTTCGGATTCGAGCTGATCGAATACGACGGCAAGCACTACGCGTTCAACGTGCTGGAGCAAGGGCCGGCCGAGGGGGCTGGGCTGAAGCGCGGCGATCGAATCGTGACCATCGACGGCGTGCTGCCGAGCGAGTCGCCACGCCTTGGCGGGCGGACGGATGATGCCTTCCTGCCTGATCCGCCGTTGCGGCCGGTGTTGGGTGCTGCGGGCGACGTAGCGAAACTCCGGATCGAGCGGCGGCCGGGGTCATATCAGGATATCGAGATTCCGATCAAGGACTACTCCGCGTGGGAAGCGGCCAAGGCCAGCGTGCGTGTGATCGAGCAAGACGGCAAGAGGATCGGCCGGATTCACTTCTGGATGATCCACATGACCGGGCCCGATGAACTTCTGCGAGAATCGCTGGAAGGTGTACTGGCCTCCTGCGACGCGCTCGTGCTCGATCTTCGCGGCCGTGGCGGAAACGGCATGATGGTTTCGCGCATGCTCGACGTGCTGGACGGCACGACGTCGACATGGAACAAGCCGGTCGTGGGGCTGATCAACCGACACGCACGCAGCGCCAAGGAAGTGATCGCGTTCGAGTTTCGCAAGCGTGCGCTGGGCTCGTTGGTGGGCGAGCGAACAGCCGGCGCCGTGATCCCGGCCTCCATACGGGATGTCGGCTTCGGCATGAAGCTGATGTTCCCGAGCTTTACGCTACCCGAACATACGGACGAACTCGAGTTCAAAGGGGTAGCGCCGGACATTGTCGTCAGCGAAGTCGGTCCGTACTCGGCCGGGGCCGACCCAATCCTCGAAGCCGGTGTCAAGGAGGCGGTGCGTCTTGCCGGCGAAGCTCCGGAGAAGTACGCCGCGCGTCGCGCCGCCGCGGACAAGAAGTACCCGAGACGCGAAGCAGTGGGCTCGGCTCGTGGCATGGCCTCGCGGGACATTCGCAAGCCCAAGCGCCCGAACAAGCCCGATGCTCCCGGCTTCGATCCGAAGGCCATGAAGACGCTCGCCCGCATGGTCGACGCACTCGGCGGAGAGAAGGCGCTACGTGCCCACAAGTACCGAACCACGCGCGGCAAGCGCGTCATGGGCGGCATGATGACAGCCACCTTCGAGGAACTGCAGGCCGCCCCGAATAGGCAGATCAGCCGCATGAAGCTCCCGCAAATGGGCGAGATGGAGCAAGGCTACAACGGGACCGTCGGTTGGACGGCCAGCTCCCACGAAGGCACCCAACGAATGGCCGGTGAAGAACTTGACGAATTCAAATCCGAATCGGACTTCTACTTCGATCTGAATCTCGAGCAACACCACCGATCGATTGCCTATGCGGGCGAAACGGAATACGCCGGCCGCAATTGCCATGAGATCCGTTTGACCAAGCCCTCGGGCGAAGTATCGACCTGGTACCTCGACACGTCCACGTTCCTCCAAGTCGGCTGGATCGGCAAGGTCGAGACCAACATGGGCGCCATGGAGATGACGCGCGTCGTCGATGAATTCAAAACCTTCGACGGTGAAGTCGTCCCGGTGGCCTACACGGATGACGTCGGTGGCGTGCAGGAAATGGTCACGACGGTCGAGGAGGTGTCGTTTGACGTCATACCGGCTGCGACCTTCGATCCGCCGAAGGAACTTGCCGGTACTGCGAGTTCACAGAACTGAAGCAGACTGACGCTTGGTCCGGTTACCCCTCGCTGTTCTACACAGATTCGGCAGCGCCGATCGACGGTGCTCCCGCGCTCTTGAAAGCCCAACCGGGCCCCAGCCTGAAAGGCTGAAAGATCGTAGCCGTGGGCAAGTCCGCCGACGGAGGACGCCGCCCACGGAACCGCTTTGCGATCGACGAACCGACCCTGAAGGGGGCCGGCGTTCGCGGCGTGTGTTCGACCCCTTCAGGCAACGCCGTGGACTACAGTCGAGGATGGCCGTTCGGCTGCGTCATGGCGAGGAGATGTTGCCCGAAGGACGGCGTTGCTGGCGTTTCCGGAGTGCTGGTTTGGGTGGCCCATGTCCTTTGGACATGGGGGAGACGATGACAGGCGTTC
>JAJDDX010000288.1 GCA_029260055.1 Phycisphaerae bacterium | reverse complement strand
GGCGATGGCCCGGACCATACCGCCCGGAAAAATCGCCAGCGAAAAACCAATTTCAGCAAGCTCGCCCGCGTTCTTCTGGGGGGTTTTGCCACCTTCAACCATATTTGCCATCAGGGGTACACGATTGCCAAAGCGTTCGGCGATCTGGTGCATCTGCGCCTCAGTCTGTGGTGCCTCGACGAATAACATATCGGCCCCGGCCTCGACATAGCGTTCGGCGCGTTCAAGTGCGGCGTCAAAACCTTCAACCGCGATGCCATCAGTGCGGGCAATAATCAGGGTGTCTTCGCTGCGGCGTGCGTCCAGTGCCGCCTTGATCTTGCCCACCATTTCGCCGGTGCTGACCAGCGTTTTACCCGCCAGATGGCCGCAGCGTTTGGGTAGGGTCTGATCCTCAAGCTGGATGCCCGCAGCACCAGCACTTTCAAACAATCGCACAGTGCGCATTACGTTCAGCGCGTTGCCAAAACCAGTATCAGCATCGACCACTATACGCAGGGAATTTCGTTCGGTGATAACGGATAGAGTTTCGGCGACTTCAGACATGCCGACCAACCCAATATCTGGGCGGCCAAATCTTGTGTAGGCGATGGATGCGCCCGAAAGGTACGCAGCATGAAAACCCGCCTGTTCGGCCAAAACTGCACCTAAGGCGTCAAAAACGCCGGGGGCTACGGCGATGTTCTTGCCTGACAACTGGTTTCTTAATGTTGGGTGGAGCATCATTGATTTGCGTCCTTTTTTGCCAGTTTCTTTTCCAGATGTTCAACTAGACCACCGTCGATGACCATTTCCAACAGCTGATCCGGCAACGGATCACAATTGTAGGTTTCGCCTGCGGTGTGGTTGGTGATTTTTCCTTTTGCCGGGTCTGTTGAAATCTGGTCACCGGGGCGTATTTTCCAGGCATCATCGCAGGCGAGCGCCACGACACCAAAGTTCAGCGTATTTCGAAAGAATATACCAGCGAATGACTTGGCCACCAACGTACGCACGCCAAGAAGTTTTAACACCTCCACCGCCTGCTCACGGGATGAGCCGATCCCGAAATTGTTACCACCGACGATCACGTCACCCTGTTGGACATTGGGTGCGAAATCCGGGTCGACCACCTCGAGACAATGTTCGGCCAGCGTTGATAGCGGACCTTTCATATACAGGCCCGGCGCCAGAGCATCCGTGTCGATATTATCGCCGAAAACCCAGGCTTTGCCAGTATCGCTCATGCAGTGCTCCCGTTCAGAAACTCTCGCGGATCGGTGATGTGGCCAGCGATTGCACTTGCCGCCACTGTATAGGGTGAGCCGAGGTAAACTTTGGAACTGACTGCCCCCATGCGCCCCTGAAAATTCCGCGCGGTTGAGGATATGCAAACCTCATCCTCTGCCAAAATGCCAGCACCATAACCCGCACATGCCCCGCAGCCGGACGGCATAAGGATCGCGCCCGCCTCGGTCAGGGTAGCCAGTGTTCCGTCAGCGGCGGCGGCTGCCGTGATCCTTGTGCTGGCAGGGGCGAGCAAAAGCCGGGTTTGGTTGGAAACTTTTCGCCCCTTCAAAACCGATGCGGCCATGTGCAGGTCTTCCAGTTTTGCCCCTGTGCAAGCCCCTATATAGGCCTGATGCACGACCACGCCTTTATGTTCATCAACAGGCGCTGAATTAGCTGGGGAATGCGGGGCGGCCACATAAGGCGAAAGGGCTGCGGCATCCACCGTGTGGGTCGCCAGATAGGTTGCGTCGGCATCGCTTTGCCAATGCGCCGGGTCACCAGCATCCCCGCCAGCAGCACGAATATAGGCAGACGTGGTTTCATCAGCGGCTATCAGACCGGCCTGCGCACCCAGCTCTGCTGCCATATTACTAAGAGTCATGCGTTCGGTCATCGGAAGGTTAGCCACAGTATCACCGGTGTATTCCACCACCTGGTATTGGACGCCGCCCATGCCGATTCGACCGCAAAGGTGCAGGATAATATCCTTGGCAGAGACGCCAACACCAAGGTCACCATTAATGTCGATACGCATGGTTCCCGGCGTTTTAACCCATGTTTGGCCCGTAACCAGAACTCCCGCCATATCCGTTGCGCCCACGCCAAACATGAAGCAACCAAAGGCGCCGCCCGTGGGTGAATGACTGTCGCCGCCGACGACGAACATGCCTGGCGACAAGTGACCTCGTTCGGGCAAGACCACGTGGCAAATGCCTTGCATATCGTGGAAATTTTTGATCCTATTTTTGACCACCCATTTGCGGGTCAGGTCTAGAATGGCCGCCGACATCGCATCGACGGGCGGGACGAAATGATCGGTTATAACGACAACTTTATCGGGGTTCCACACCTTGGCGCCCAGCTTGTTCAGGATCGGCTTCACCCGCCGTGGCCCGCCGCTGTCGTGCATCATCGCAAGATCGACGTCACAAGTGACGAACTCCCCTGGTTTGACGCTTTCGCGTCCGGCGGCTTTGGCGATGATTTTTTCGGCTAGCGTTGCACCCATCATAGTCACAACCCGAGATAGGATTTTTTGAGATCCGGATCGTCGATCAGATCAGCGGCAGCCCCCGACAGAACGACAGAGCCGTTTTCCATCACATAGGCCCGATCCGCGATTTCCAGCGATTGCATGACGTTTTGTTCCACAAGGAATATCGACAACCCTTCTTTGTTGAGGGATTGGATCAGGCTGAACATTTCCTCAACCAATAGCGGCGAGAGACCCAGCGAGGGTTCGTCTAGTATCAACAAACGCGGCTCGCTCATCATGGCGCGGCCGATGGCCAGCATTTGCTGTTCGCCGCCAGACAACGTGCCGGCCAATTGGCCGAAGCGTTCTTTCAGACGGGGAAAGATCGCGACGACTTTATCAATGTTTTCCGTGCGGCGTTCTTTGCCACGGCGATAACTGCCAAGTTCAAGGTTTTCGCGAATGGACATGTTGGGGAATATCCGACGTCCTTCGGGAACCTGAACAATCCCCAGATCAACGACGCTTTCTGAACGCATGCCGGTGATGTCCTGCCCCTCAAACAGGATTTGCCCGCCGGTTGGTTTGTAAACCCCGGATAAGTTGTTGTTCAGCGTTGATTTTCCAGCGCCGTTGCTGCCCAATAGGGCCACGATTTCCCCATCCGAGATCGTCAAATCGACCCCGTGTAGAACTTTCATTTGGCCGTATCCGGCCTGGAGGTTCTTCAATTTAAGCATTGCCGCCCGCCATTTTCGCGATACGCGCAGCGGCCCCATGGCCCAGATAAGCCTCGATCACTTCGGGGGAGCGGGTCACGTTCTTGGGCTCCCCTTCAGCAATCATGACCCCCTGATTGAGGACATAGGTGTAGTCCGATAGGCTCATCACCGCTTGCATCACATGTTCGATCAGGAAAATTGTCACGCCGCTGTCACGGATGCCGCGAATGACCGGCAATAACTCGTGAATTTCCGTGGCGTTCAATCCGGCCATCACCTCGTCTAACAACAGCAGTTTAGGTTCGGTTGCCAAGGCTCGTGCCAGTTCCAGCCGTTTGCGACCGGCAATGGTCAGATCGCCCGCCGATTGCTCCAACATACCGTCCATGTCGACCAGTTTGGCGACATCCGCCGCGCGGGCCAGCGCCTGCTTGCGGCCTGCGATACGGGTATGGGCACCTACCGCGATATTTTCGCGAACAGTCAAGCTGGCAAACGGTTGCACCACCTGGAAGGTCCTTACAAGGCCTTGCTGGCAGATCCAATGAGGTGGTTTGCCGGTGATGTCTGTCCCATTGAAGATCACACTGCCACTGTCAGATTTCAAAAAGCCCGAGATCACTGCAAACAGCGTGGTTTTCCCTGCCCCGTTCGGGCCGATCAGGGATACGATCTTGCCCTCGCTGACCGACAGGTTGGCGTCGGTAACGGCTTTAAGGCCGCCGAAGGTTTTGTTGATGCCGCAGACTTCAAGCATTTCGACCCCCAGTCAGGCGTTTCCAGATCGCCTCCAACAAGCCGACCAACCCGCGTGGCAGGAAAGCCAGCACCAAGATCAGGATGATGCCAAACAGGATTAGATCGACACCGGGCCGCCCGCCCAGGGCCTGACCAATGGTGGCCTTGGTCATTTCACCAACGCCGTGGATAAAGAGCGATCCCAGCAGCGGTCCCAGCACCGTGCCCAATCCGCCGATGATCGGGGCAAACAGCGCCTCGACCGATTTGCCTGGGCCAAAGGCAATGCCCGGCTCGATGAACAGGAATTTCTGTACATAATAGACACCGCAGGTCGCCGTGATTCCTGCGGACAGGCAGATCGCGCCCATCTTGACTTTGAATGCGTTGATCCCCAGCGCCTTGGCCGCATCCTCGTTCTCTCGCACGGCCACTAATTGCGCGCCAAAGCGCGACCGTTCCATCCATGCGGTGAGGCCATAGGCCAGTAGAAGTATGATGAAGATCGTGTAGTAAAACCCGTATTCAGACAGGAACGGCCCGGCAAAGTTGAACTGGAAAGTCGCAATGGCTTGTTCCGGGTCTTGGTTGAGCGGCAATTGCACGCCTTGTCCGCCTTCAGTGATGGATTTGAGTGAGCGGGACAGGACTAGAAAAGCCTCGGCAAAAGCCAGCGTGATCAGGGCAAAATACGAGCCACGCAAGCCGTAACGGAAACTCAGGTAACCGACGAAAGCCCCGACCAAAGCCCCACCTGAAACCGCAAACCACATGGCAACCCATGGGCTGAGGCCGAATTTGACTTGCAGCAAAGCCTGAATATAGGCCCCGGTTCCAAAGAATAACGCATGGCCAAAGGAATACTGCCCACCATACCCGGCAAGGATATTCCAGCCTTGGCCCAAAACAGCGACAAATAATGTCATTTCCAAAAAGTCGATCCAGCGGGCCGAATGCAGGAACAGGGGGACAACAGCCAAGGTTACCAGCAGAAGGATCCAGCCAAAAAGGCGCGTGCGTTCGTTCATATCCTACGCTCCTTACGATTTTGCGCCGAACAGGCCAGTGGGCCGGAACAGCAGAACAAGGATGAAAATGACTGAAATAGTAATAACGCCAAGGCTCTCGCCCAGATAAAGCCGTCCCAGTTGTTCAGTGATGCCAATCAGAAAACCACCGACCAGTGCGCCGACAAAGCTGCCCATGCCGCCAAGAACGACGACTGTAAAGGCGATCAGAACAAACAGGCTGCCGATCTGCGGATGCACCGCATAGGTCGGCACCAAAAGACTAGCCGCCGCCGCGACACAAGCCACGCCGATGCCGAAGGTCACAGCAAAGATGTGTTCAACATTGATACCCATCAACTGCGCACCTTGCCGCTCTTTTGCGACTGCGCGAATTGCCTTGCCCGTATCGGTGCGCGACATGAATACCCAAAGGGCTAGTGTGATCAGGAACGAACCGCCAAGGGCCGCAAGTTCCGGATAAACCGCCCATGTGACACCGAGGTCGATCCCATCTAGATCGTAAGGTACCCGGACGGACCGTTCAGTTGCTGAGAAAAAGAATAATGCTGCATTTTCGATCACGATAGACACGCCAAGTGTGACCAGAAGAATGATTTCGTCTCGGCCATGACTGGCTTTGCCAATCACAAACCGCTGCAATCCGTAGCCGAAGAAAAACCCACCGGGCACGACAATCAACATCGCAAGATATGGGTCGATTCCGAAAGTTGACCATAAGAAATAGACCGCATACATCGCCAACATCAAAAGTGCGCCATGTGCGAAATTAATGATGTGTAGAACACCATAAATCAAGGTCAGACCCAGCGCGACAAGCGCATATATTGACCCCAAGAAAACGCCGCTGATAGCTGATCCGGCGATGGTTGGCCAACCATAGCTTGGAAGGGTGATACCCAGAAACTCCATGACACCTTGCCCAGCGAAACCGCTGAATTATCAAATTAAAGGCGGCCCGGCGAGTTTCCCTGCCGGACCAGTTTATCGTGAGTGGTAAATTATGGGCGCGGGAAAATCGGTGCTGCGCTGGCATAGTCTGCCGGAGCAACAACCTTGATATCGTCCCCAATAACCTGCGTAACCAACGGACGTGCGCCGGTGTTCTGGCCATTGTCCATTTTGGTCGCGCCATAAGGCATGATCGAACCTTCCCAGGTGCTGTTCGCCATGGCTTCCATGATCGCAGCACGATCGCCTGATCCTGCACGTTCAATCGCGTCAACAGTGAACATCATTGCGGTATAGGCAAGGAACACTTCGTAGTTGAAGTGCAGACCTGCCGCATTGGTTTTCGCCTGCAGCGCAAGTGCTGCTGCGTTGCTCGGGTCAAACCAATGGTTGCAGTCCATGACCAGCTGTGCCGCATCTGGGAACTCGCTGACGAAACGGAACTGTGAAGACGCCCCGCCCAGAACCGAATAGATCGCCTTGGGCTGAACTTTCTGACGCTGCAATGTACGCAGGAACAGAACGCCTTCGTTATAGTAATGCGACGGGATCAGAACGTCCGGGTCGATTTCTTTCAGCTTCAGTGCGATGTTGCGGAAGTCTTTGTTCGGTGTCGGGTGCGACAGAACTTCGACAACTTCGATGCCGGCGGGTGCCAGACCTTTGGTCATGATGCCTGCGATGCCAGCACCAAAACCGGTGGTTTCTTCGTTCACAATGGCAACTGTTTTCGTCGGGCTGCCAGCAGCGGCGTTGATCGCCAGGAAGTTTTCAACACCCGCCTTTGTGACGGCACCGAAACCGGGGCCAAAGCGGAAAGTGTTTTCCAGACCGCGCGAAACGATCTTGTCGGAAACACCCACGTCAACCACATGTGGAATGCCGTGCTTGGCAGCAGCCTGAGTGGTCGCAAGACAGATGTTGGATGCATATGCTCCAACGATAGCGGATGCTCCACCCTCGTTGAATTTTTCGACCTCAGCCGCACCGATTTCCGGCTTGGACTGTGCGTCACCCAGCATGGCCTCCAGCATGGCGCCGCCCATGGATTTGATCCCGCCAGCGGCGTTGATCTCATCCAGTGCAGTCTGCGCACCGAAACGTGCCTGAGATCCAGAGTATTGCGCCCAACCGGTCACCGGATGCACGATGCCAATTTTGACCGAGCCAGCAGCGCGGGCCACAAGTGGTGCACCCAGTACACCAGCGGCAGTCAGAGCCGTTGTTGCACCTGCGGTTTTGATAAAGTCGCGACGCGACTTATTTTGGATATTCTTTGTCATATTATCCTCCCGATTACGACATTGTGGTCTGGTCTTCATTCAGTCCCCGGCCGTCGACCAGGACCGGGACATTTCATCACCCACCCGCGAAAGCATCATGTGATACTGATAACGGTCCGGGCGGTAGAGACCCTTGATGAATTCAACAGGGCGCTCTTTTTGGTCGTAGACAATTCGCTGAATGCTGAGCAGCGGTGAGCCGAGCTCCAACCCCAGAGCAGCTGACACGTCTATATCTGCAAGCGTTGCACTAATTGTCTGTTCCGCTTTGCCAACAATGACGCCAGAGCGTTCAAGCAATGCCAGAAGCGGACGACTGGCAAGGTCGTTACGACTGAAAGACCGACCGATATGCTCTGGCACATAGGTCGTCAAAAAGGAAAAAGGTTCGCCTTCCAAGCTGCGCACACGCACAGCCCGCTGAACGGCACTGTCGTCATCGCTTTGCAGCGCGCGCGCCACCTCACCGTCAGAACGGACATAATCAAAGGATAGAAGGCGGACGTCAGTTTCCAAACCCATAGCCAACAGATTCTCTAACAAGCCTTCGACACTGGCCTTCACTGGTTGGGTCGGAGAGTTGTAGATGACCCTTGTTCCGCGCCCACGTTCCCGCTTCACATACCCGTCATCCGCCAGTTCGTTCAGTGCGCGCTTTGCAGTAATGCGAGAGACGCCAAATTTCTCTGTTGTTTCCTGTTCACTGAGAACAGCAGTATCAAACGGGTACTCGCCGGTCAGGATCTTGTTCCGCAAAA
>JAJDDX010000287.1 GCA_029260055.1 Phycisphaerae bacterium | reverse complement strand
CCCCCGCGAGAAGAAACGTAACCATGACTAATGCCTGTCCGGGAACCATCTTCGTCACGCTCGGTCGACGCCCTAAGCGTCGCTCCTTGGATTGTAGAACGCCATGGGCAGAACGCCCACGGGGAGGGCGAGAACCTCGCGTCTCGCCCTCTCCGTGGGAGCGTTTAGAATGTCAGAATCGTGTACCCGTCCGCGGCGAGCTTCCGGAGACTCGCCAGCCCGGAGGTGCCCGGAACCGGATTGTCCTTGATCAACTCGAAGCCGGACTGCTCCGCCTCCTCGTTGGCGCCGAACACGTCGGCACAGCCGCACGAGACACCGGCGACCGTGTCCTTGACGGCCTCGAAGAGGTCGTGCGCCGGGTGCTCCGCCTTGCTCAGTTCGCCGATCCACCGCGTGCCGGCACCCTGGAAGCGCACGGTTACTTGGTCGTCTTGCTGTTTGAAGTCATACGCCGTGGCCAGGCCGTTGAACACGCGGCCCAATGCCTCTTCCGATCCTGACTTGGGATCCGACAGAATGATGATCGCTGCTTTCATCGTATCTCTCCTTCTTGTTCGGGTGTTCGTGGTTTCGTATTGACCGACGCGCGACTCGTTCGCGGTCAGCGCTCTCTCGTGATTTCGGTTGCCGATACCGGCGCGGCGGCACCGGGCTATTGATGCCGACCCGCCATGACGCCGCCGTCCACGTTCCAGACGGCACCCGTCACCCAACTCGCCTTGTCCGATGTCAGGTAGACGATGGCGGATGCCACATCGGTCACGGTTCCGATGCGTCCGATCGGGTGGAAGTCGTTGAAGCCCTGCAACGCGTCGTGAACAGCGCTTGGTTCGATGAACGCGTTGTAGATCGGCGTCTCGACCACGGCCGGCGCGACGGCATTGACACGAATGCGATGCTCCGCAAGTTCAATCGCCAGATGTTGCGTCAGCACATGCAGCCCCGCCTTGGCCATCGAGTAGGCCGACGACGGCGTGGCCTTGATCGCCTGATGAGCCCACATCGAGCCCACGTTTACGATGGCTCCGCCACCCCGCGCCGCCATGCTCTTCGCCACTTGCTGCGTAATGAAGAACGTCGCCCGGTTGATGGCCATGTACGCGTCGTAGTCGACTCGCTCGTGATCCAGGAACGGCTTGGGCGAGAAGACTCCGGCCGCGTTGACCAGGATGTCGATATCCGAAGCTTCGCTCACGCCTTGGACGAGCCGCTCGACGTCGGCGTCGTTGGTCAGGTCCGCGCGGATCGTGTTGACTTGGGCCGAGGAGCCAAACGCTTTGCGCGCGGCGTCGAGCTTCTCCTCGCGTCGTCCCACGAGCGTCACAGAGATCCGCTCCGCGTGCAGCAGCTTGGCTGTTTCAAGCCCGATCCCGCTGCTGCCGCCGACGATCAACGCGTGTGTCCTTGAACGGCCCATTGTGTTTCCTTTTCGATAGACCACTCGTGGCGATGTGGTCGAATTGTCGTAGTCATGTCGCTGAGTTCGGGGTCCGGTCGCACCCGAACGCAGCCACCGGATGCGGGATCAGCCGCACGAGCATGCGGGTTTGGCGCTCAAGCCCTCCGCTTCCGGGAAGTCGACTTCCGTCTGCGCGACGTGGTCGAAGTAGTTCGTGAAGGTATTGAACGCGACGGTGGCCACGAGATCGGCGACGCCCGCGTCATCGAAGCCCGCGGCGCGCACGGCTTTGAGGTCGTCGTCGCTCACGAAGCCGCGCTCGCTCACGACCTTGCGTGCGAAGACCAGTGCCGCGTCGGTCGTTCGATCGGGCGACGAGCCACGGCGGCTATCCGCCATCTCTTCGTCGCTGAGCCCGGCCATGCGTCCGAGCGTGGTGTGCGCGGCCAGACAGTATCCGCAGCGGTTCAGTTCCGCGACGGCGAGGGCGACCTGCTCGCGCAGCTTGTCCGACAGCGAACTCTTGGCCAGTGCAGAACTGAAGGCGAGGTAGGCCTCCAGCGTTGTGGCGGAGTTTGCCATCGTGGCGAGCAGGTTCGGCACCGATCCGAACTTCTTCGAGACGGCCTCGAGCAATGGGCGAGCGTCGGCGCTTGCATCCGTCTTCGTTCTTGCCGTGAGTCTTGGCATCTGGTTTCTCCTTTGTGTGTGAGTCGTTGCTGCGTAACCTCATACGTCGGAATCCACGTAACGCATGCCTCGTGCCAGGGGCTAGTTTGTCCGTAAGATATTTAATCGTAATGGGTTACGTGTCTCCTGGGCTTGTTTTGGGCGTTGCGCAAATGCGTCGCCGACGCAATTGCGTTGCGAAATTGCGTCGAATCGCTAGAGTGATTCCATGGCAACTCTCGGCGAACGTATGTCCGTCTCGCCCGCTCTGAGGGATCTCCTTCTCGAGATTGGAGATCAGCGGACCCCGCACGCGGTTCTTAGCACGGTCACGAAGAGAGTGGCCGAACAGGAGCACGTCGCGTTGGCACGGACCTGGCTCATGCGGCCCGGCGATATCTGTCCGCGATGTCCGATGCGCGCAGAGTGCTCGGACCGGACGCGCTGCCTTCACCTCGTGGCAAGCACCGGGCGTCCTGCCAAGGAGGAGCCGTCGAGTTGGGACCGATTGGATGGCCGATTCACACGGTTTCCCATTGGTGTACGGAAGGTTGGCCGCATTGGCGCAACGGGTGAGTGTATCGCCGTGCGCAATATCGACGAGGATTCGACATGGATCGCCGACTCTGACTGGGCTAGGCGCGAGGGGATTCTCGGGTTCACCGGGCAACCGCTCATCTTCAAAGGCGAAGTCTTTGGGGTGGTGGCGGTCTTCACGCGTGCGACCCTGACGCAGCATTGCTTGGATTGGCTTCGGACGATCGCCGACTTGGCGGCTGCGTCCATCGCGAACGCCCGCGCGTTCGAAAAGATCGAGTCACTCCGATCGCAACTCGAGCTGGAGAACGAATACCTGCGTGAGGAGGTTTCGGAGGCCAGAGCATTCGGGGATATCATCGGCCAGAGCCCTGCCTTGCGGAACATCGTGCAGCAGATCGAGTTGGTAGCCCCCACTGATGCCAGTGTCCTGATCCTCGGCGAGTCGGGAACCGGGAAGGAACTCGTCGCCCAGGAGATCCACCGACGAAGTCAGCGCGGCGCGAGGGCGCTTGTCCGGGTCAACTGTGCGTCGGTTCCCCGCGAGCTATATGAAAGCGAGTTCTTCGGGCATGTGAAGGGTGCGTTCACGGGCGCGGTTCGGGACCGAGCAGGTCGCTTCGAACTGGCGCACGGCGGAACGCTATTCCTCGACGAAGTCGGCGAGATTCCACTTGAGTTGCAGAGTAAGTTGCTCCGGGTTCTCCAGGAAGGCACCTACGAACGCGTAGGCGACGACAAGACCAGGGACGTGGACGCGCGCGTCGTAGCCGCCACGAATCGAGATCTCAAAACGGAAGTCGAGGCCGGACGCTTTCGCCAGGACCTGTACTACCGCCTCAACGTCTTCCCGATCGACGTGCCGCCGCTTCGGAAACGCAAGGAGGACATTCCATTGCTGGCCCGGGAGTTCCTGCGGCAGGCGGCACGGCGTTTCAATGTGCCGGGGCGGGAGCTTGCTCAAGGCAATCTCATGGCGCTGCAGGCGTACGAGTGGCCCGGCAACGTGCGCGAGTTGATGAACGTGATCGAACGTGCCGTGATCACGTCGCGCTCCAAAGCGTTGCGCATTGAGCTTCCGCAGGCGTCGAAGAGTCAAAGAGCAGGTCCCGCACCGTCCGAGGACACGACGATCGTACCTCACGCGGAGATCAAACGCATCGAGAAAGAGAACACGCTCGCCGCGCTGAACCGGACCGAGTGGCGCGTGCACGGGCCGGGAGGTGCCGCCGAGTTGCTGGGGATGAGGCCCACCACGCTCGCGTCGCGCATCAAGCGAATGGGGCTGAGGCCGCCGGGTGCCGGTGGGGCGTAGCGGCATAGGCGGACCGGCGCCGGACCCGTCGGGCGAAGGCGCGGAGACTCGTTTTCGTTGCGTGGGCAGTTGCGTTCGTTATACTCGCGAGTCGCGCCACCGTAGCTCAGTTGGCAGAGCAGCGGTTTTGTAAACCGCAGGTCAACGGTTCGAGTCCGTTCGGTGGCTTTCTCGCCTTTCGTTGCATGCTCTCGCACGAAGGACAGGTCGATGGACGCGCAGACGCCGTGTGCGGCATGCACTCAAGCCGCCGCGTCGTCCTCGCGGATCTCGGAATACACTTCGCGGAGCAGGTGTTCTCTGACGATCTTCTGGAAATCCTGATCGTTCATGAACTTGGCGAACAGTTCCTCGTTCTGCTCCATCCGGTCGATGAAGAGCGCCTCGAGGGCTTTGTCGAAAACGAATCGGAAGTGGTCAATCGTGTTCGCTTGTGCAGCCTGCCGAAGCTCCTCATCCGCAATCGCCTCCTCGCGAATCTGGTTGAAGAAGAGCTCATCGGCCGGCGTGAAGTCCGTACCGAACCGCTCGTTGATCTGGTCGATGAGCCGAGAGAGCTCAACCTGTGGTCCCTCGCCGCGACTGGTGCCGACCGCTGTCGGACCCTTCACCTCGCCGCTTTCGCCGGACGGAAGCTGGATGGTCCCGTCGCTGATCTTCTGAAGCCGGTAGAACGTCAGCGCAACCTCATCGTCGAAGTCGTATTTCGGCCCGGCCGTCCGTCGAGGCAGCTTCGAGAGCAAGAAGCGGCCATAAGCGTAGAGCTTCTCCAAGTCGGAGTCCTGATACGGGATGACCTGCGACAAGAAGGAGTAGAGGTTCCGAAATGTGATGAGTAGCCCGCGAAACTCCTCGCTTTCGTCTTCATCGAGCGCCTTGAAGCGACCGACGGCCGGGTCGATGATGGCGTTCATCTTCGCGTGGTCGCTCGGCGTCTGCACCTCCTTGTGCTTGAAGAAGACCCTGCAGAACGCTTTCACCTCGTCGGCGTGATAGACCTGTCGCTCGTCGAGCTTGGCCTGAAGGTCGTAGAGCTGGCGCGGGTCCGCCTTCTCGCCCACGTGCGTCACTTCGTAATAGGGCTTGAACGCTTCGTAGATCTCGTCGGGCTTGTTTACGAAGTCGAGCACGAACGTGTCACCCTTGCCTGTACACTTTCGGTTGAGCCGCGACAGCGTCTGCACAGCCTGAATACCCGCCAGACGCTTGTCCACATACATCGTGTGCAACAGCGGTTGATCGAACCCGGTCTGGTACTTCTCCGCGACGATGAGCACGTTGTAGTCGCGCGTGGCGAACTTCTCAGGGAGCTGCTTCTCCGGCAGTGGTTTTCCGTTCGCCTGCCGGTTCATGTCTGGTTCGGTGTAGCTCACGCCAGCCGCGTCCGGGTCGTCCACGGTGCCGGAGAACGCTACCAGTGTCTTGACGTCGTCGTAGCCCTTCTCGCGAATCTGCTTGTCGAACTCCTGCTTGTAACGCACCGCGTGCAGCCGCGAACTCGTCGCCACCATCGCCTTGGCCCGAGAGCTGAGCTTGTGCTTCGTGGACGTGCGGAAGTGCTCCAGCATGACCTCGGTCTTCTGGGCGATGTTGTGCGGGTGCAGGCTCGTGAAGCGGGCCAAAGCCTGAGCCGCCTTCCGCTTGTTGACCGCGGGATCGTTCTCTATGGACTTGATCAGCTTGAAGTAGGTCTTGTAGGTCGTGTAGTGTTCGAGCACGTCGAGGATGAAGTTCTCCTCGATGGCCTGCCGCATACTGTACAGGTGGAAGGGCGTAGGCTTGCCGTCCGCTGCCTTCGTGCCGAACACTTCGAGCGTCTTGTACTTCGGCGTGGCGGTAAAGGCGAAGAAGCTGATGTTCGGCTGGCGCCCACGCTTGAGCATCGTCCGGAGGATTGCCTCCTCGTAATCATCCAGCCCCTGGGCGTCGGCCTCCTCCCTGGCCTTCTCCTTGATGCTGTCTGCCGCGAGTACGCCTTTCAACTCGGTGGCGCTCTCGCCCGACTGCGAACTATGGGCCTCGTCCACGATGACGGCGTATCGCCGGTCCGGCAGGCTGCCGACCTTCTCCGTGACGAAGGGGAACTTCTGCAGCGTCGTGATGATGATGGGCGTGCCGGCCGAAAGCGCCTCGGCCAGTTGCGTCGAGTGCTCGTCGATCTTCACGACGACGCCTTGCCTGTGCTCGAACTGGTAGATCGTGTCCTGCAACTGGCGGTCGAGGACGATGCGGTCGGTGATCACGATGACCGAATCGAAGACCTTGTCGTCGCGGTCGTCGTGCAGGCTGGCGAGCCGATGAGCCAGCCAGCCGATGGAGTTGCTCTTTCCGCTGCCGGCTGAGTGCTGAATCAGGTAGTTCTTTCCCACGCCGCACGCCCGCGCGTCGGCTTCGAGCTTTCGCACCGAGTCGAGTTGGTGGTAGCGGGGGAAGATCATCGTCTCTTTGCGGCCCTTCTTCCCGTCGGTCTTCCATTCTTCGACTTCGAGATGGATGAAGCGGGCGAGGATGTCGAGCAGCGAATCCCGCTGCCAGACCTGCTCCCAAAGGTAGGCCGTCTTGTAGCCGTTGGGGTTTTCCGGATTGCCGGCTGCGGTGCCGCTACCCAGATTGAACGGGAGGAAGTGCGTCTTCTTGCCGCTGAGGCGCGTGGTCATGTAGACCTCGTCGGGGTCGACGGCGAAGTGGACGAGGGCACGCTTCTTGAATTCGAAGATCTTCTCGCGCGGGTCGCGGTCGCTTTTGTATTGCTCTTTGGCGTGGCCAACGCGCTGGCCGCTCAGTTGGTTCTTGAGTTCAGCCGTGATGACGGGGAGGCCGTTGAGGCTGAGCACCACGTCGATCGAGTTTTCGTTTTGCGTGCTGTAGTGAAGTTGGCGGGTGACGGTGAGCCGGTTCGCGGCGTAGAGTCGCTCAGTGTCCGGGTTCATGCCGTGGGCCGGGGCGAAGTGGGCGACGCGAATGAGCTTGCCGAAGCACTTGAACCCATGGCGAATGACAGCCAGCGAGCCCTGCGACGAGTCGAGGGCCTTGCAGAGGTCGTCGAGGACGATGGCCTCGGTGTCCGCGCCGTGCAGGGTTTCGAGTGCGCCCCACGTCTCGGGCTGTGTGGCTTGGATGAACGGAATGAAGACCGTCGGGTCGAGGGCTCGCTCGCGATCGAAGTGCTTCGACTCCGCCTTGGCGTAGCCGGCTGCGTTGAGCAGGTGATGCTCGATGGCGTCTTCGAAGGCCTTCTCCGTGTGGTCAATCGGCATCCGGCGAGCCTCCTTGACGATACTTGTCTGCGTAGGGTCGCAATGCCGCCTCCAGTCGCTTCATCGCGTCGACCATGGCGTCGTGCAGTTGGCCCCACGTCGACTCGTCGTTTACCGAGCCGTCGTCCACGTCGACGGAGATGCGGCAGGCCATTCGGCCGTCCATCCGCTGCCAGTACAGCGGCCCGCCGAATGCCTTTTCGACGGCAGCCTCGTGCTGCTTCAGGTCCTCGAAGATCGCCTTGTTTACAGCCGGGTCCGACCGCGTGATGTAGAGCTCCACGCGTCCGATCCCTCTGGCCGTGACATAGTTGTACTGGAGACCGTGCGCCGTCGCGGCCACCCAATTGTCGCGCGCAGGCGAGATGTTCCGATGCAGCGGTAGCACGGCGTTGGCCTTCTCCAGCAGCGCGGCCCAGAACCGGAAGTTCCGGTCGGCTCGGCCACCCTGTTCGTGCCGTGCGGCCCGCTCCTGCGATGCCTTCTCCTTGACGCGCACCTGATACTCGACGGCCTCCGGCAACGGGATGACCTGCTGCACGTCGAGGATGGTTCTGCCGCCATACTTGTAAGGCGCCATGCGCACGCAGCGGATGTCCACGTCGCGTTCGTTCAGCCACAGCACGGCTGTCGTCAGTTCCTTCGAGAAGTCAGCCGAGGCCAGCACGATGCGCACGTCCTGGCCAAAGGCGTCCTCTTCGGCCTCTTCCCAATCGAGGAAGGCGAGGATGCGCGTCTGCGGGTCTTCCTTGATGCCGAGTTTGGCGAGGAACAGGCCATGCGCCTCGACGGCCTGGTGGAAGGTCATGGCGGAGATCATGGCTGCGTAGCGGAGCGCCTGGAGTTCCATGTGCCCGCCGTCTTCGGTGCGTTTGAGTTCGACGACGACGAGGTTGGCGTCTCGATCCAGCACGAGCAGGTCGATGCTGCGGCGTGAGTCCTCCCAGTTCGAGAACTCCTCGGCCAGCACCATGCCGTCAGGGACAATGATCTCGATCTGCTCGCGCAGCCATCGTTGGAGGTCCTGGCGTTCCTTGACGTTGGCGGCCGCGAAGGTGGTGGCCTCGATGGCGGTCATGCGGTCGGTGGCTAGTTCGTATAGTGGCATCAGGGCGTCTCCTTTTGGGCGTCCGACTCTTCCACCTCTGCCGGAATTCGTCCGCATACGGGCTGGCGGCCCGCCACGCCGAGTGGGCGATGCTTCTACCGTGTACTCGATCCAATCCTGTGGTCGTGTAATGATGCGAACTCGGTGTCACTTCTTAGAGTCCATCTTCAGCGACGTTCCAGGCAGCTTGAACCGCACGTGCGTGAACCCGGCCGCACCGACAGCCGCCGTGAAGAGTGCTGCGCCAACCCATTCAGCCACAGACTCTCGGTTTTCTGGGGCGAAAACGAGGATAGCGGCAGCAGCAAGCGTAAGGACCGCCGAGACGACGAATCCCAGTCGTCGCGTCTTGTGCCGTTCCGCAATACTCGTAACTTGTACTCGCACTACAGCCTCAATTACGGATGGCGGGCCGCTAGTCTGAATCGCCTCGAAGACCGACGAATTAGTCTGCATAAAAAGACCCACGGCGCTATCGCTCAGGGTCTCTCTCATTGCCATCAGACGCGCGTCTTCCTCGTCAAGATCCTCCGCCAAATCGAGAAGGTCCTTGACGTCGCTTCCATCTGGTGTACCCGGTTCGTTATCCATGAAACCGTCCTTCCGACGAGGATTGCCGATCCATCACAACTCATATCGCTATCGTACCTAGGTAGTTACATTGGGCAAGCGAGAACCGACGGGGTTGCTTGGCTCCGTGAGTTTTCCGAAGTCGAGACCACAGTTTGTCCGCGGGCAGAGCCTGTCACCGTTCCTTAAACGCCTCGCTCCAGGGGGCAGTGGTCTTGCTTACTGTTGTTGAGTGGGTTTACCTTGCGCAGTCGACGAGCGGCCTCGCCCACGCCGTCAGGCACGATGATCTCGATCTGATATCCCAACCAGCGTTGGAGGTCATGCTGCCCCTTTACATTGGCGGCCGCGAGGGTCGTGCCCTCGATGGCGGTCATTCGGCCGGTGCCGAGTTTGTACAGTGGCATTATGCGCGCCCCTGGAGTTCGCATTCAAGCTCATTGCGAATTGTCTTCTTCTCAAGCAGCCTTTTCGCGAGTCGCTCCAGTCCACCGTCAAGAGCCACAAGTAGCTTACGAGCTTCGGCACCTCTTGCCTTGAGGGCCTTCAAGCCGCCAACGCTTTTTAGCTCTGGGTGCCTCCGAGCCCAAGCCATGATAGTTTCAACATCTCCGTCCAATACTCTGTCATCCGGGTACCGGCCTGTACCGAGCTGCTGAGCTTCGCGGCCGGCGGCCGCGATTACAGCTGCGTTCTCGTAGCATGTCACGACGCGAATCCTGTCCTCAATGCTCGCGACCTCAGGGCTCTTGCCAGTTGGGTGGCTAGACTGAGGCGGTGCCATCGGGCTGCTCGGTCCGCCAGGCCGTCCGAGCACTATCGACGCCTCAAGGACGGTCCAGTCCAAGCTCCTTGCGACCAGCACGTGGCCAGCTTCATGGTATGCACGGGCTCGCTCAAAGGCCTCGACTTGGGCTTTCGTTATGTGAACGTCGTGGTTGGCTTCAAGCTCGCCCCATTCAATATAATCCCGGACGGTCTCCTCGGGGACTGTCAACTGAGTCGCAAGTTCCGCTGGCGTCATGTGTTCGGGTTGGCTGCTCATTCTCGAGTCCTCTCGGAGTCCCGTACGTCGATCTTCCCTGTTACAGCGGCGGAAATCAAGGCGGAACGGTACTCGCTGAGCCGAGTGATTCCATTGGCGATGCGAGCCTTCAGCACCTCGATGTCGCGTGTTGTCCTTGAGACCAGATCGCACGTCGCCGCTTGCGCTTCTGCTCTCGGAAGCCGAAATGGTGACCTTTCCCCCTCAACCTGATCCAGGGTTTGGATTAGTATTCCGGCCTGGATCTTGGAGGAAAGGCGATGAACAGGAAGCGATTCAAGGCGGAAGAGATCGTGAACAAGCTCCGCGAGGCGGACGTGCTCCTATCGAA
>JAJDDX010000286.1 GCA_029260055.1 Phycisphaerae bacterium | reverse complement strand
CCTGGTCCTTTCCCCTCGGGTCATGGTCGCGGTCAAAGATTACTTCACCCGTCAGAAGCTTCTCTAGGATTGGGTATAATACCCGCATGGCAATCTCCGACGAACTTAAAGAACAAATAGAAGTAGCGTTTAACTACCGTGGACATGTTACGGTGAGTTTCCAGGACGGAAATACCGTCGTAGGGTATCTCTGCAACCGTATTTACGCTTCCGAAAAGATCGCCGATGGAGACTATGTCGAACTGTTCCCAAAAGACAGCGACGAGAAAAAACGCTTTCCGATGGACTCCCTCAAATCAATCGAATTGTCCGGAAAAAACGCGTCTGAGTCCTACAACGACTTCATGAAGCGCACTGGCGGCCGTTCGTAATTAGGTCTGAATTCCTTAGTTTTTTTCCCCAATAGACCCTTCTACGAATACCAGGAACAAGATAGATTAATGGGGTGAAGCAACTCAGCCTCCAAGCCGTCTCGATCGTCCTCTCACTTTCCTTAATAGGCTCCCCCGCCTCAGCCACTGTGCTGCGCATGGGCGCCAAAGCCGCCCCGACCAGCCAAGTCATCAAGGTCCCCGGTGCGACACTTAAAACCACTGGCCTTCCTTCCCAGCTATTCCCGTTAGGAATATCGCTGACTGGGACACTGCCTGACATTTCGCTTCTCCCAACGCTGACTCCCGATGCTCAACAGGTCATTGAACAAGCCGAACACCTCCCGGCAAGACTCCTTGAAAGGCGGACTCCCGCGACAGTTACGCCTGCAAAGAAACGACAACCCACAACTCTAGAAACCGTCCAGACCTTCACCAAGGAAGCCGCGCCCAAAAAGAAAGGCGAAGCGGCGGCCAGTCTCCATCTCTTTGACGGGGTCAAGGCGCGCGTCGGATCCCCGGGCGGCCTCGCGGTTAACGCAGCCGATAGCGCTCAAACACCTTCTCGACCGGTTTTCCACATGCCGGTTCGTCAGTTCACACTCGACAATGGTCTCACCGTAGTCGTACAGAGTGACCACTCCAATCCGGTTGTCGCGGCGGCTGTTACTTACAAAGTAGGCTCGCGCAATGAAACAGAAGGTCTTTCTGGATTAGCCCACTTTTTTGAACACCTCATGTTTGAAGGAACATCAAACATGAAACCCAACGAACTTTCTGAAATGATCTCCGACTACGGTGGAAGCGACAACGCCCACACAATGGAGAACAACACGGCATATCACGAAATCTTTCCGAAGTCCCTGCTTCGTACCGTCCTCTGGGGTGAAGCCGACCGGATGAAAAATCTTTCATTAACCCCCCACGTTGTCGCTAACGAAAAGAGTGTCGTCATCCAGGAAATGGGCCAGAGTGTCGAGAACCAACCCTATGCAAAGGCCCGCGTCGAAGGATTCCCAACCCTCGCATTTGAAAAATGGGTAAACCAACATCGCGTACTCGGATCCCGCGAAGACGTTCGCGACGCAAGTCTCGAAGAAATCGAAGCTTTTTACCAAGCACACTACGCCCCTAACAATGCTGTTTTAACACTGGTCGGCGACGTCACACTCGCGGAAGCAAAAGTACTCGTGAAAGAATATTTTGGCGCTGTGCCACGACGTGAGATCGCGCCTACACCCGATGCTTCGGAAGGTCCCATCGTGGGAGAACGCCGCGCGGTATTTGAAGACCCGTTGGTGACCACTCCTTTAACAATGGTTGGCTGGCGTCTTCCCGAGATCGGGACACGCGATTTCTGGGCACTTAAACTTCTTTCACAGATTCTCGCCGGAGACGCGGGCAGTATCCTTTACAAAAAACTCGTCAAAGAATTGAAAATGGTACTGGCGCTTGGCATGTCTGCACCGCACTCGTATTTCTCCCATTTTGACGCCTCCGGACCGCATTTATTTTCCACGAGCTTTCAACCGAAGGGCGACACCACCGTCGATGAGATTCTTAAAGTTGTCGATCGCGTTCTTCAGCAATATGCAAAGGAAGGCCCATCACAGAAAGAGTTACAAAACGCAAAGACATCTGCCGAGAATTCATGGGTCGACTCGTTCGAGGATCTACGGGACCGTGCCGTCAGCCTCGGCTCCTATGCCGCCTTGATTCGCCACCCTGGGAATCTTCGCCACGACCTGCGCCGTATGCTTTCGATCAAACCGTCCGATATTCAACGCGCGATTATTATTTGGCTGCTTCCCAACGGACGTGCCATCGCCGAAATCGTCCCGACCGATAAAAAACGCCCGGGCCTTGCCTCGCAAGAGACAGAGGGCGAGCATCCCGAGCCGGCACCTTTCCAACCACAGTCCCGGCCTCCACAACCAGAAGGTCCCGGGGCATTTAAATCACCCAACACCGTCGAGAAAACACTTTCCAACGGCCTTCGCATCGTCATGATCCAAGACTCACGACTCCCCACAGCCGAGTTCAAACTGCGTTTCCCTATTGGAACAAGCAATAGTCGGGCAAACTCCATCGCAGAAATCGTTGCCTTACCTTCGTTACTAACGAAAGGAACGCGGATGGTCTC
>JAJDDX010000285.1 GCA_029260055.1 Phycisphaerae bacterium | reverse complement strand
GCGCGGGCGAGCGCTCCGGCGACATCCTGAATCAGCTCGGTCCACTTGGCCGCCTTCGAGCCCTCGGCCAGCTTGACGGCTGCACGCGCCATGTGCCGTTGCTCGGTGCGGATCGCCTGGAACTGAGTGCGGCCCTGCTTGGTCAACTCGAGGCCCACCTCTCGCCGATCGTGCTTCGCCGGGCGACGGACGACCAGTTTGGAGCGCACCAAGGCGTCGACGATCTGGCTCACCGCCGGTTTCGTCACGCCGAGAAAACGGGCGACTTGACTGGACGTCTGTGAACCTCGCTGCCCGATCAGGCGCAGCACTTGCACTTTGGATGCGGACAGCGGTTCATGGATCGCGGCCTCCACGGCGCGCGTTTCGAGGACATGGTCTACCGTACGTGACAGAACGAACAGCGCTTTGAGAAGCCCGTCCGCTTGCTCTGCGGATACTGTCGCTTTTGAACCCACTTTTCGTCTCCGGCCGGGAGTAGTAAAACTTAAACGTTCATGAGTTTATCGATTGCCGGTTCCGCGATCAAGTCACGATATGAATCCGTGCGCAAGCCGCGCTCGTTTCGGGCACATTTTGACAGAGGCATTGCGAGACCGCAAGAGGGGCGATAACCGTTCGCCGCCACCCATCCATATATTCGGCTAATGGTTTTACCAAGTAACGAAACTACTTCGTCCGAGAATCGTGGTCGCGCTGTGCGAGCCGCTGGCACTCGCGCGGACGCATATGGCCTCGGCCCGGCTCACGAGAGGTGGCTGACCCGAGCGGCGCCGGCCGAGTGAACGGCAAGCACTTCCGCTTGCCCTGAAAACCGGCTTTCGTACGCGGAAGCGACGGCGGTGCGCAGGCCGCTGACGGCTTCATTCCTGACCAGGGCGATCACGCAGCCGCCGAACCCGCCACCCGTCATTCGAGCGCCGAAGACCCCGTCGACGGTCATGGCTGCGTCCACGAGGCAGTCCAACTCCGGGCAGGAGGCCTTGAAGTCATCGCGCAGCGAGACGTGCGAATCAGCCATGAGGCGCCCCACTTCCTCCAAGTTACCGGATTCGAGAAGCAGGGCCGTCTGACGGACGCGCTCGGTCTCCGTCGCCACATGACGCACGCGCTTCGCGAGGAGCGGTGTTAGCGTGCCAGTGATGTCGGCAAGCTCGTCGATCGGGATCTGGGCGAGCGATCCCGTGTGTGGGAATCGCGCGCGGATCGCGGCGAGCGCTAGCTCGCATTGTCGGCGCCGCAGCGCGTACTCCCCGCCGGCGATCGAGTGACGCACACCGCTGTCGATCACGACAAGCTCCGTATCGCCGAGGCGGAGTGCGACGGGGCGCGCATATAGGCTCTGACAATCGATCAGCAGTGCGTGACCCTGGGGGGTCGATGTACAGCAGAGCTGATCCATGATTCCGCAGGGCGAACCGGCGAACTCGTGTTCCGCGTCGCGGCAGAGGAGGGCGAGTTCGCGCTTATCGAGGTCCGAGTCAGCCGCCGCGAGTGCCGCCAGCGCCACGCCGACCTCTAATGCAGCTGAGCTGGACAGCCCGCCGCCCGGCGGGAGTTGTGAGCCGATCCACAGGTCCATGCCACGCAGTGCCACACCATGGCGGCGGAGCAGCGTGAGCACGCCGACGACGTATCGGCACCACGGGCTGTCAGCGTCCGGCACAAGGCTCGCTAGCGGTATCCGGACCCGCTGTTCGTAAAGCGAGGAATGGACTTCGACGGTGCCGGTGTCCGTGCCTCTACCGGCGACCAGGACCGCGCGATCGATGGCCATCGGCAGAACGAGCCCGCCGCAATAGTCGACGTGGTCACCGATCAGGTTGACTCGTCCGGGTGCTCGCACAAGGAAGGCCGGTCGCCCGCCGAAGATCTCGCTGAATGCGGCGGTGGCGTCCGGAACGGTCATGGTGATTCGGAGGCGGGGGGGCTGAGCCGGTCGCCTGCGGCGACGTGCCGGCCGTTCACGTAATCCGCCCAAGCCATGATGCGGCCCGACGAGGGTTTGACCTCCAGGATCTCCACGAAGCCGTCGCTCGCTGCCACGTAACGCCTCGCATCGATGACGCCGGGCTCACCGGCCGGCGAGCCGGGGTCTTCAGCCGGCCTTGCTCGCAGGAGCTGCAGGCCCTCCCACCGTCCGTCGACGGCGTGGTATTTGGCGGCGACTCCCGGCCAAGGGGTCATGCCGCGGACGTGCCGTGCCACGTCGGTCGCGGGTTGATCGAAGTTGACGGCGCCGTCGGACTTCTTGAGCTTTGGCGCGGTCGTGGCTTCCGTGTCATCCTGCGGCGTACCTTCGGGCAGCGTGCCGTCCTCGTACAGGTCCAGGGCAGCTCCGACGGCGTCGACGCCGACGCCGGCCAGCCGATCGTGCAACTCGCCGGCGGTTTCTTCCGGTTTGATGGAGGTCCAGCGGCTCGCGAGGATCGGGCCCGCGTCCATCCGCTGGTTGATTCTGAAGACCGTGCAGCCGGTTCTTTCCTCGCCGCGGACGATGGCCCAGTTGATGGGGGCGGCGCCGCGGTATTTCGGGAGGAGGGACGCATGCAGGTTGATGCATCCGCCGGGCATGGCGCCGAGGAACTCCGGCCCGATCTTCTGCCCGAACGCGATGACGAGCCCCAGCCGGGCGTCGAGCTTGCGGATGGTTTCCACGACCTCGTCAGCGTTGATGTTCTCCGCTTCGAGTACTTCGAGGCCGAGTTCGGACGCGATGGCTGCAACGGGCGTTCTGGCCGTCCGTCTGCCTCGCCCCGAGCCTTTGGCGGGTTGCGTAATGACCAGTGGGACATCGTGCGGGCTGTTTGCGAGCCAGCGGAGGCTGGGCAGGGCGAACGCGCCGGACCCGAGAAAGACAATGCGCATGGAATGAAGGCCTTCTATCAGCGCTCGGCGTATTCCGCTCGGAGTTGTTTGATCGCGCGGCGATTAGCGATCTCATCGCTGGTCGACATGTTGTCGATAATGAGCCGCCCGTCAAGGTGATTGTGTTCGTGTTGCCAGACCCGCGCGGGCAGGTCCTCGCCGGTCAATTCGAACGCCTTCCCGGCCGCATCGAACGACCGCATGACCGCCCGGAGGGCGCGGCGCATCGTGACGGTGACTCCGGGGAGGGAGAGGCACCCTTCCTCCGCGTCGGCTGCCCCGGTCAGCTCCGTGAATTCCGGGTTGACGCATATCCCGCTGTCCTTTGGCTCGGCGGTGACGTTCCAGACGAACAGGCGGATGGGCACGCCGACCTGGGGAGCCGCCAGTCCGACGCCCTCCGCCTCTCGCATCAGCTCGATCATCCGCAGGGCGAATGCGTGGAGTTCCGGGCCGAATTCCGTGACGGGGGTGCAGACCTTCTTCAGGACGGGGTCCGGATAATTCACAATCCTGAGGGTTTCGAGTTTGGGAAGAACCATTCGTGGGCGATCCGGCGGTGGCTGCCCTCCAGCGGGCAACTTGACATCACGATGCACGTGAATACTATCATACACTTCGCAACTGTAAAGGGTTGTCGTAGCTCGACTAAGGTATCGGACCGGTTCTCGTCGGTCCGACGCCTCGCATGTTGAGCGGCGCCGTTGCGGGTATTCCATGCGGGACGAGG
>JAJDDX010000284.1 GCA_029260055.1 Phycisphaerae bacterium | reverse complement strand
GGCTGCAGCGCCACGGTCGAGGTCGTCGAGATCGCCGGCGCCGAAAAGGACGAAGGCACATCGAGCGTGACGTGCAGAGCGTCGAGTGCCGCGAAGACCAAGAAAGGGCGGAAGCGGGCGAAAGGGAGGGGCAAGCCCGTTACTCAGCGGGTATCAGCCGTCACGTGCCGCGCGATGGCAGCGGTAGGGCACGAAGTCCGCGCGAAGCTGTTGGTCAAGCTCCTTGAAGGCCCCGCTACATACAAGGCACTCAAGCGTGTATCCAAACAGGAGGCCGGCCCGCTTTACCACCACATCAGTCAACTGCGCCTGGCCGGACTGATCCTGCCGAAGCAGCGAGATCTATACGAGTTGACGCGCGGCGGCCGGAATCTGATCCTTGTCGTGATGGCAGTGTCGCCGCTTGTGCGTGATCGCCGGCGACGGCCAATTGACGCCGGCAGTTAGCAAACTGGAATCGACGGGCAACGAATGGCAAAACAACTACGCATAGCTGTCCTGGAGCCTTACTACGGCGGTTCACATGCCGCTTTCGTCGATACGTTCGTAAGCGGCAGCCGCCACACGTGCGAGGTCGCAACGCTGCCGGCCAGAAAATGGAAGTGGCGGATGCGGGGGGCGTCAGCCTGGTTCGTGCGAGAGGGGGGCTGGAAGTGGGATGTAAGCCCCCCGCCGGATGTGCTCCTCGTTAACGACATGCTCAGCGTGTCGGACCTTCGAGCTTTGCTGCCGCAGCGGCTGCGAGGCGTGCCGATCGCCTGCTATTTCCACGAGAACCAGCTTACGTACCCCATCCCTGACGAATCCGACCGCGACTATCAGTACGGCATGACGAACATCATCTCGTGCCTGGCTTCCGACGCGGTTTGGTTCAACTCGGCCTACCATCTCGAAGCCTTCGTGGCAGCCGCTGAAAGACTGCTGCGCAAGATGCCTGATTTCGTCCCAATCGGGGGTATTCAGGAGATGCGGGACAAGTCCGAGGTGTTGTGGCCGCCGATCGATGTCGAGCCGGCTGTCCGGGAGCCGCGGAAGCCGGGTGAGCCGCCGACGATTCTCTGGTCGCACCGGTGGGAGTACGACAAGAACCCGGAGGCGTTCTTTGAGGCGTTGATCCGGCTCGCCAGGCAGGGGGGGCAGTTCCGTCTCGTGCTGACCGGGGAACAGTTTCGAACCGCCCCGCCGGTGTTCGCCGAGGCTTGGCCGCATCTCGAGCAACACATCATTCACGCGGGCTACCTGCCGAGTCGTGCCGAGTACGTGGCCCTGCTGCGGCGCTGCGACATCGTGGTCAGCACAGCCATCCAGGAGAACTTCGGGTTGGCGGTCGTCGAGGCGGTGCTCGCCGGCTGTCAGCCACTGCTTCCGGACCGGTTGGCGTACCCTGAAGTGATTCCGCCTGAGTATCACGTGCAGTGTCTGTACGGCGATGACTCGGAGCTCTGCGGTCGGCTGGAGGCTCTGGTGGCCGGCGAGGGCTGGCTTACGGATAGCAGCCGCCGTCGTCTGGAGACCATGCTTTGGAGCGGCTGTGGCGCTCCAAACGCGGTTCAGGCCCTGGATGATGCGATCGAGAGCCTCGCGAGCCGCGGCGAAGGTCCGTAAACGGTCGTAGCAAGCGTTACCGGACACCGAATCGGCCCTGGCGGCCGCCAAACGCACTTCCCGCCCCACTGTCCGATAATATATGTTACGTTGCATTGGGCGGCATCGCAGGCGGGGCGGCCAGCTTCTACCGGCCATAACCTGTCAACGCCAAAAAGCCCCTGCCTGGGCAGCCGCGGCCACGCACCGATCCGTGTACGCACCCCCAAGCGCCCAGCCCATCCACCTACCACCACCATCCACATCCGTAAGCTACACTCGTCAACCACAACCGACACCGAACAAGATCCAACCCCCCCTTGACCCGACCAACGCCCGCCGCCCTAATACAACCATGCAGCACCAACACACGACCACCGAGCTCGCGCACTTCCCCGGAACACATTAGCACCACGGAACATTCTTATGGCTAGTTGGGCAAGCCCGCCTTTTCATGCGGCCCTCAAAACGCTCCGCAAAATCGACCGCATACTCCACCTCTCCATAGAGGGCATTGACCATATATCACGTATGGTCCCCCTTGCCGAAGCGCTAACCGAACTCGACAGAAAAAAGGACCAGGCCCTGGATCCCGACGCGCTGGACCATCTTCAACGTACGAGAGAGCGAGCCGAGTTTGCAGCGGAAGAAATCGATAACGGCTTTGCAACGCTTCACGCGCATGCCGTCATTTCGATGTGGGGCCTGCTCGAAGCAGTCATCGAAGACGTAGCCGTAACATTCCTCAAGCACGAGCCCCACCTGCGACACTCGAAGAAGCTAGCACGTCTGAAAATGCCCCTTGCCGAGTATGACGAACTCGACGACGACGAAAAACTCCGTTTCCTCGTCACCGAGTACGCCCGCACTCAGGCGGCACCTCTGAAACAGGGGGTCTCGCGATTCGAAATCGTACTCGCCCTCGTCGACATGTCAGGCCCGGTCAACGATCAAACACGTCAGGACCTGTTCGAATTCGGCCACATTCGCAACGTCCTGGTGCACCGTGCCGCCGTAGCAGACCGCAGACTCATCAACGCCTGTCCCTGGCTCGCCTTGCAGCCAGGAAATGAGCTCCAGATTACCCACCGCGACTATCAACGGTACTGTACCGCCCTCCAAACTTATCTTACCGACTTGGTTCACCGGGCGACCGCTTACCATGCCGCCTTACCAAACAACGCCCAACCGCAACTGTCTCCTGCACCAAGCCCCGAACAAGATGCAGCAGACTGAGTTTCGTCAGGCCCCAAACAAGACGCACCGACCCGCCACGCGAATCGCCAGCCGCTTCTTTCAGAACGGACGAGGCGTTCACTACCGGAAGTGCTTCGCCACGAATCGCGCGATTTCATCAATCGACTGGCGGGCTTCCGGAACGAACCTCGCGTTTGCTTGGAATACGTGCCACATGCTCGGCATGGGCGCCCCATCCTTCGGGTACGCCCGAAGGGTGGGGGAAGGATCATACTGCGAGAGTCGCTTCCGGGCCGAGATGTCATCTGATCGCACATCCGTCCCCCACCCTTGCTGCGCAAGGACGGGGCACCCGCTAAGCGACGCGGTCCACGACAAGGCGTGCGATGTCATCTAATGACTCGCGTGCTTCCGGCACGAACCTCGCGTTTGCCTGGAACACGTGCCACATGCTCGGCCATATCTTGAATTCAACGTCGACGTGGCAGGCGCGGGCGCGCTCAGCAAAACGAACGGAGTCACTCAAGAGCACTTCGTGGTCGCCCACGTGAATGCAGAGCATGGGTGCCCCATCCTTCGGGTACGGCCGAAGGGTGGGGGAAGGATCACACTGCGAGAGTCGCTTCCGAGCCGAGATGTCATCTGATCGCACATCCGTCCCCCACCCTTGCTACGCAAGGACGGGGCACCCACTAAGCGACGTGATGCAGGACGAATCGCGCGATTTCATCTATCGACTGGCGTGCTTCCGGAACAAACCTCGCGTTTGCCTGGAATACGTGCCACATGGTCGGCCATGCCTTGAACTCCACATCGACGTGGCAGGCGCGGGCACGCTCTGCAAAACGAACGGAGTCACTCAAGAGCACTTCGTGGTCGCCGACGTGAATACAGAGTGGGGGCAGCCCCGACAGGTCCATGTTGACAGGAGACAGCAGCGGTGTGTCCGGGGCGTTTTCACCGACGTAGTGCGGCATGATGATCCTGTGAGTCTCCGGCGAGGCAATAGGATCGAGGTGGGCGCGGGTCGAGTAGGACTCCCCATCGAGACGCACCATATCAGTCACCGGCGAGAGGAAGAACGCGGCGGCCGGAAGAGGGCTGCCTTCATCTCTTAGGGCAAGAAGGGTCTGAAGTGCCAGGCCGCCCCCCGCCGAATCGCCTCCGAGTATCAGGTTTTGCTCCGTGTATCCCGTATCCAGTAGCCAACGGTACGCTGAAATGGCGTCTTGCATGGCGGCAGGAAACGGATGCTCCGGCGCAAGGCGGTAGTCCAAAACGAGGACCCTGGCGCTCATCGCGGCGGACAGTCGGGCCGCCAGTTCTCGATGTGTCGCGGGAGAGCCCATGACGAACGCGCCGCCATGTAGATAGAGGATAGCTCGCTCCGTCCCTGCAGCGGGTGCGCGAACCCACTCGCCGGCGATACCCTCGGCCACAACCGCGGAGATGTCGGTACCCTTCGGAATCTTCTGGTTCTTGATGATGAACGCATCCAGCTTTCGTAACTCGGGAACCGAGCTACCGGCCCGCTCGAGCTTCGGACCCAAGATGTACTTGATCATGATGCGTAAGAGGCGACTTCGAAGACTTGGCATGCCTAACTCTCTTCATCTTCGTCTTGGTGCTAGCGACCCTAGTCGACATTCTCCGGCTGTCAAACGTGAAGCCGCCGCGCGGGCTCTCGAGGTACGTTTGGCGGCGGCGCGCAAGTGGGTATGATCAATGGCACAGCCTTCGGTGTGTGCTGCCCTGATGCGTCGTCGTCTCGAACGTCCGCAGAGCGATCATCATGATTCGAAAAGCGATTATCCTCGTCCTAATCATGGCGGCCGCCGGGACGGCCGGCGCGTGGGCTTGGGGCAGCCATTGGGGCAGTGTGCTTGGCCATTGGAGCGTACGTGCTGGGAACGTCACCGTTGTAACACCCGGTACGTGCAGTACCTCCGATGTCTCTGTCATGATCGGCGAGGCGCCGAGGAACTGGCGGGGGCGATGGCGGTCGGGTCAGTTGGGTGGTTTCGGATATCAGGCCCGAGGCCGTTTCCTGGAGTTCTTCTTCCCCTTCTGGGCGCCGTTCGTGCTCTTCACTGCCTACCCCGGATACGTGTTCGTTCGTGGCTGGCGAAGGCGACGCGTGCTGACCGATCGACTTGCCGAGGGCCGCTGTGCCGGGTGCGGATACGACCTCACCGGCGTGCCTGAGCCTCGCTGTCCGGAGTGCAGCACGCCGGCACTCGACACCGCCCCGCCGACTGGCCGCGTTCGCCTGTATCGAATCGGTGACTTCTGCCTGTTGTTCGTTTGCCTCGGCGTGGTGGCGACCATGGTGTTCGTGAACACTTTCCTATTCCTTAACGCCTGTATGTCGCCCAACTTCGGCCTCGGCGATTGGGTCCGGGTATTCGTGGGCCACGTGGGCATGTACATTCTGATTGGGGCGGCACACGGCCTGGTCTGGTCACTCTTCGGCGTGCCGCTGCTGTTTCGCAAGCCGGTCCGGCGACTCATCGTCCCGCTCGTCGTGGTCCTGGGCGTGGCCGGCGCCGTAGCCGCCATGCTCCAGAGCATCGCCCCCTCACCGGTGGCCCTGTTCTCGATCGCCCTCTACATAGGCATCCCGCCCGGCATGTGCGTCTATCTTCGGCGGACGGTACCGGATCGAGCGACTACTTCCCAGACCCGCGCTCGGGTCGGATAGCGTCGCCCCACCACGGGCGCCTTGCTCGCGTCCGTCGTTCGCAACTAGACTGCCCCTCCGGGCATCCACGAGAGCCATTGACATCGCGGAACGAGAGATGAAGACACTCCGCTTGACAGCCCTGCTGGTCGGCTTTAGTGCCATGCTGACGGCATGTTCCAGGACCCAACGCGTCTCCGTGATGTCGCCTCCGCCGCGCAGCGGCACCGAATTGGCCGTCCGTTTCGTTTTCAACCTTCCGGTGGTCGACCTGACGATCGGCGACGAGCCGGTCTCGCTCATCGTGGACCTGGGCGGCTATGACACCATCACGCTCACGCAGGAGGCCGTGGATCGCATCGGCGGCATTCGAACCACCTGGCGGCGGGCTTTCTCTTCGCGGGCACACGGGAAACTCCACCTGGATCAGGAGATCGTCGTCCCGAGGCTTGTGGTCGGATCGCTGGCGCTGGAGGACATCCACGGCCACAAGATTCGTTTGGACGTACCGGCTGAGCTAGAGAGCCAAGTCGATGGGTATCTCGGCGCCGGCGTCCTTACGAAGTTCGCGCTGTTGGTGGACTATCCTTCGAGGATGGTCATTTACCCCGATGCGTCAGCCGGTGAACTCGATACGTCGTCGTGGATTCGGTGCCCGCTGAGCCGTCTGCGAACGAGTCCGGGCACGCTGGCAGACGCGCCGGTGACGATCGGCTGGGACACCGGCGCCAGCCACAACGTCGTCGATCCGTCGGCGGCCGCCGCGGTAGCGCCCCCTGCCGGCGCCGACTCGCCACGGGAGCCGCTCACCACGACCCTCCGGCTCGGGGACCACGCGTTCGAGTCCGTCGAGTTGCGTCGTTACGAACTCCGTGGAGCCCGCGTCGACCTGCTACTCGGGCACGGTTTCTTCATGGAGCACAGGGTCCTCTTCGATTTCAAGCACAGCCGCGTCCTGATCGAACCGTAAGGACGCGGCTGCCTGCACGGAAGGCGCACCGGGCCGCCCGTCCCCCGCCCTGGTGGACATGGTCGCGGGTCATTCCGCCGTCATACCGGCCCTGCGGTGAATTACAGTCCCCGAGACCAATAGCAAGAGCACGAACACGCTTAGCCCCCAATCGGAAACTGTCGGAATCCCCCGCCCTCCTGATCCGAAATCATATTCCACCCAATCGCCTTCGTTACCGCACTCGGCGCCCCAGACAGCACCCTGCTTGAGGCTTTGCGTGCAACCCGAAAAGAGCGCGTCCGGTCCGCCCGTCCGGTCGAATGTCTCTGCTTCCCTAACTATGACTTTGTTTTGCAACGTGTATTTGTCAATGTAGGCGTTGCGGTCGTCAGCCGGGTCAGGGCAATCGTTGTTGGGGCACTCGTCGTTTATGAAAGTGAAGCGCAGCGTAACCGTAGCGAGCGGGATCGTAGTTGATCTACAGCTCAGGCCATCGTTATTGGCGGGCCACTGCATGACTTGTGAATCCAAGACGTCGCCGAACGCGTCCTTGGCCGCGACCCTGATGTCAACGGGCCCGGGCACATCGTCGTATGCACATATCTGAAGTTCTTGCTGCGCGGACGCCCGCCCGACGACACATGCCCCAAAACAAGCCGCTAAGAACATGGAATTCTTCGAGAGTCCAGACATGTTTCACTCCTTAGTATAGGTGGCACGACAGACGTAACTCCGCTCAGATTCGCCCTGAGAACCCATGGCGACTGCTCGAACGCGACATCGTTGTCCAGCGCGTACAGGAACGCCATCTTCGCAAACCCGCGGTGGAAGTGGCCCTGTTGAGGGTCGGCAGTGTACGCCATCAGCCTTGCCCAAGCAACGGAATTGCCAAGAGTGTCGGAGCCGCCGTCGCACATCTCATTGATTTCCGCCTGCCAGCTAAACCCCACCCTGGGTGACTCGCCGTCACCGCGAGCCCTGCAGGCCGATGTGGGATTCGATTCTGGAGTCTCGGGGTTTTTACTGATGCCGTTCTCGACGCTGCGTAGAATCATTGTACGTATTCGGGCTCTGCTGAATGAAGCGTCATGCAGGCGTCGATGTCGGACCATTCCCGACCCGGCTTGCTCGCCCGGGCGCTCGGCACCGAAACAAGAGATGCGATGGGACAAGGTGTCCGGAATGCGGCTATCTCGTGAACAGATGGATGCGCTGGCGGGTGCTGCCGAGCACAACTTCGCATGGGTGCCCCCAATCCTGTTCGGCACGGTTTTTGCGTGCTGGGCTTGGGATGGACTGCGCGTCACACCGCGAGAGATCGCGCCACACTTGATTTGCGCATGGCCGATCCATCGCGCATACTTGTCATGTGGCAGGAGAGAA
>JAJDDX010000283.1 GCA_029260055.1 Phycisphaerae bacterium | reverse complement strand
GCAGCGAGCAGGACCTCACGCTCTACCGCGCGGCACGCGCCGACTACCGAACCACCGGTCTGTGGACACGCTCCGCCGATGACGAGACAGCCGTCGTGGCGGTCGACCGGGATCAAGTACTCATCAGCGTACTCGACGACGCCGGCGAATGGCCCGACGAGGGGCAGTTCAACGGGCTGCACGAGCCGGCGGGGACAGAGTCGGGCTTTGGCGACGCGTTCGGCTTCTCCTCGAGCGGAGGCGGCGGAGAGGGCCTGATCTTCGACAACGGCGATCGGATGATGCTGGTGACCAGCGGCTTTGACGCGACAACCGGCCTCATCTTCAACGCGACGCACTATGATCGCTCCGACGAAACGGAAGGCGAGCTGTCAGGCCGATGGGTGGGCGGCGATCGTGAGTCGGCCAGTGCCGCACCGCATCGCGGGGCTCGGGTCGTCGTGGACACGGGCGATTCGATCTACGTACACGAGCGACTCGACAGCGGCTCGTTCGGGCGCCTTGCCCGGTTCGACCGTGAGGCGGCCGCGCTGACCGGTACGTCCGGCGGCTTCGACTGGGCGGGCGAGCTATCGACCGATGCCACGCGCATCAGCGGCGAGTGGGACGGCTACGACGACTGGTACAACTCGATGGACCGGACCCGCGCTCCTGCGGCCGGTGAACTGTCCGGGACGTGGAGCAGCGTCAGCGTCAACTGGGTCTTCTCGGATGTGGACCCGCAATACGGCACGGCCGAGATCGTACATGAGGGCGACAGCCTCTCGGTCACTGAAAGCCATGATGACGGCACGACCTACCGACTCGAAGCGACATGGGCGGGCGACCGGTTCGAGGGTGAGTGGTGGAACGAGGATACGCCCGATGTCACGTCGCCGTGGCACGGCGAGTTCCTCGCGTCGGGGTGGTATCTGCACGGGGCATGGAACGAGGGCGAGTGGTCCTTCTCGCTATACCCGCTCGAATCGGTGACGACGCTTGCGGACGCGCCGGCCGGCACCGCGACGATCACGCTCGATCCCTACGTCGACATCGCGGCGGCTGCCAATGACACGGACGCCGGCATCGCCGCGACGATGTACCGCAGCCAGAGCCGAATCAGCGGGTTCGGTTACGTCGGCCCGGAGGGCGAGGCGCGCGTGACCGTGGATGAGCGGCTTCGGCCGACCCGCGTTACCGGGCTCGGGGAGACGGTCACTTGCATGTGGTCGGAGGATTCGAGCTCGGTGGAGGTCACCGTCGAGCGGGACGGCACCACAACGGCGGTCACGGTCCCGATGGATTTGAGCGATACCGGGCTGCTTGCCGCCCTCGACGATCTGGAAGCGGGCTCGGGCCGGAATCTCGACGTGTTACGGGACTGGGTCGCGGCGAATCCGGGTCGGGTCCTGGCGGTCGTCAGCGGCGAGGAGGTCATCCAAGCCCCCGGCTCGGGCCTGGGCCTCGGTACCGGCTCGGCAGACAAGGCCCTCGTCCGGAGCGCGGGCGGATCGCCGGACACGCTGCGGAGGGTGGTGACGGATGGTGCGGCGATCGGCGGGCTGATCTGGGCGGGGGTGGCGGCCGGCAGTGCCGCTTTTGGGGCTGTGACGCTCACCGGCATCGTCGTGCTGGCCGGCCTGGCGGTGTTGGCGACCGCGGCCGCGGGGATCCTGCTCGGCTTCTTCATCTTCGACTTCCTGATCTGCGAACCGTGCACGTTGGCGTGTTTCTGGAACTGCAACGCCGGAGAATGACACGCGTCTGCCCCTGGCCCAGCGATTCCGCTATATAGATCACCGCGCAACCTACCCCACACCATGTTGCGCGGTTTCCGGCACGGTCCGATCTAAAACACGGTCACGATCGCCCCGCTGCGCTCGATTTCGAAGCGCCATGAAGCAGTCGCAGTTGCCACTGCCTCCTCGGCGTGTATCCTGAGGGTGTATATCTTTTCGTACGCGGGCTCATGCGGACCGGTTTGTCCGGTTCGGCGGCTCCGGGCGCCCTCGCTCGTCGAGCCGGCCCTTCTCGTGCGGATTCCACCATAGTCGGACGGAGGAATGACATGACATCAAGCTTGCTACCGCTCCCGCAACTCGACGAATGGGTCGATCCCGGGCGGCGGGTCACTTACATCCGCAATCTCGATCGGATCCCGAACATCCCTGCAGATGAGCGGGCGAAGCTTAAGCTGGTAGCGGAAAAGTACGTGTTTCGGGCGAATGACTACTACCTCGACTTGATCGACTGGACCGACCCTAACGACCCCATCAAGCAGCTCATCATCCCCCGGCTCGAGGAGCTTCGGGACTGGGGTGAACTTGACGCGAGCAACGAACGGGCGGTGACCGTCGCGCGCGGCGTTCAGCACAAGTACCCTGACACGGTGCTACTTCTGTGCAACGAGGTGTGCGGTGCCTATTGCCGTTACTGCTTCCGCAAGCGGCTGTTCATGAACGACAACGAGGAAACTACGAACGATGTGTCGGGCGGGCTGGCCTATATCGCCGAGAATCCGAACGTACGGAACGTGCTGCTGACCGGCGGCGACCCGCTGTTGATGAGCACGCGGCGGCTCACCGAGATCATCGAGGCGCTGCGAGACATCGAGCACGTGGAGATCATTCGGATCGGCTCGAAGATGCCCGCGTTCGATCCGTGGCGGCTTACGCGCGATCCGGAATTGCAGGCGGTCTTCAGGAAGTACTCCACGCCGCAAAAGCGCATCTACCTGATGGCGCACTTCGATCACCCGCGGGAACTGACCGACGAGGCGATCGCGGGGATTGACTGCTTCATTCGAAACGGCGTGATCTGTGTCAACCAGTGCCCGCTCGTCAAAGGGGTCAACAACGATCCGGAGGTCCTGACGGATCTATACCGGAAGCTGTCGTTCATCGGATGCGCCCCCTACTACCTCTTCCAGGGCCGCCCCACCGAGGGCAACGAACCCTACGAGGTGCCGATCGTGCGCGGATGGGAGATCTTCAACGAGGCGTTGCAAGAGGGCTCCGGGCTGGCTCGCCGCGCTCGATTCGCGATGTCTCACGAGACGGGCAAGATCGAAATACTCTCGGTGGATGATCGCTACATCTACCTGCGGTACATCCGTGCCAAGGATCCGGCACTTCGCGGCCAGTTCATGATCTACCAGCGCAACGACGACGCCTGTTGGCTCGACGAACTCGAGCCAGCGGTGGGGTATGGCGCTCCGCGGTTCGATCCCGAGCCGCTCTTCGACGTGGTCGACGGCCCGGAGTAGGTCACGCCGCCTTGATCGAAAGCACTTCGATGTCGGGGTAGTTGGCCTGGCGAGCCGCCATGTGGCGCGCGTCTTCGAGGGTTTCCGCGTAGAGACGGAATTGCTTGACGGCGCCCGGTTTCTTGTCGCCGGGGTTCTTGAACTTGTAATAGACGACGTACGGCCTGAGCATCGGTCTTTTTCCCTTACGAAACGATCGCGCCTGAAACGGGCAGCCCCGGATCCGAATTGAGTTACTGTAGCCTCCCGGAAAGGGCCCGTCGACGCTCCCAGAGCGAACTTCGCGGGTTTTGGGACGTAGTCCTACCGGGGGAGGCATTGCGCGGCGTAACCCTTTCATACGAGCCGCGTCGCGTGTCGATAGACACGTGGGCTTGCGTAAAGTCGTCAGCGACCGGCGCCGGTTGATGGCGTTCTCGGACGTGGCTAGAATCCAGTGTGCTCCGCCCGGTTTTCGGGGTGAGCACACCTGGTGGCCGGCCGACCCTTGCAAGCCGATGAGACGGTAAGCGGGGCGGCGAAGCCCTGGTGGCCAACCACTGTTTTTGGCAGTTTGTGCGATGCGCGGTCCGAAAACGGACACGACGCGTTGGTGCGGCTGCGTAGGAGACGCCCGAATATGTTCGAGCGATTTACGGACCGTGCTCGGAAGGTCATGGCGCTTGCAAATCAGGAAGCGCAGCGTTTTAACCACGAGTACATAGGCACCGAGCACATCCTTCTTGGTCTGGTGAAGGAAGGCTCGGGCGTGGGCGCCAACGTGCTCAAGAACCTCGAGGTGGATCTGCGCAAGGTCCGGCTCGAGGTCGAGAAGCTCGTCAAGAGCGGCCCGGAAACGGTCACGATGGGCAAGCTTCCGCAGACGCCGCGTGCCAAGAAGGTAATCGAATACGCCATCGAAGAGGCACGAAACCTCAATCACAACTACGTGGGCACCGAGCACTTGCTGCTCGGTCTGCTTCGTGAGCAGGACGGCGTCGCCGCCCAGGTGCTCATGAACCTGAATCTTCGGCTCGAGGATGTCCGTGAAGAGGTGCTCAACCTACTCGGCGCCACGGACGACGGCGATGAAGTCGGCTCGGTCGTCGGTGGTGAGCCGAAGAAGGGCAAAAGCAAGACTCCCGCCCTGGATTCCTTCGGACGCGACCTGACGGAAATCGCACGGCAGGGCAAACTCGACCCGGTCATCGGCAGGGCGAACGAGATTGAGCGCATCATCCAGATCCTCTGTCGGCGTCAGAAGAACAACCCGGTCCTGCTGGGCGAGGCGGGCGTCGGCAAGACGGCGATCGTCGAGGGCTTGGCGCAGAAGGTCGTCTCGAACGATATTCCGGAGATTCTCGCCGGACGGCGCATCGTAGTGCTCGACCTTGCGATGATGGTCGCGGGCACCAAGTACCGCGGTCAATTCGAGGAGCGCATCAAAGCGGTCATGACCGAGGTGCGGCGCGCCGGCAACGTCATTCTCTTCATTGACGAGTTACACACGCTGGTCGGTGCGGGCGGCGCGGAAGGCGCCATCGACGCGTCCAACGTGCTCAAGCCGGCGCTCAGTCGCGGCGAGATCCAGTGCATCGGTGCGACGACGCTCGACGAATACCGCAAGTACATCGAAAAGGACACCGCATTGGAGCGGCGTTTCCAGCAGATCATCGTGGAGCCTCCGACCGCGGACGAAACGGTCGACATCCTCAAGGGGTTGCGCGATCGCTACGAAGCGCACCACCGCGTCCGGATCACCGACCCGGCGCTGCAGGCCGCGGTCGACTTCTCGAATCGGTACATCGCGCGCGTCCAGCCGGACAAGTCGATCGATGTCATGGACGAAGCGGGCGCCCGTGTGCGTCTGAAGTCGATGACCAAGCCGCCGGACCTCACCGAACTGGAGCACGAACTCGAGAAGCTCAGCGGCGAGAAGGACGAGGCGGTCAAGAACGCCGACTACGAACGCGCCGCCCAGGTGCGCGATCAGATGGACTCGATCAAGCTCAAGAAACGATCCATGCAGAAGGAATGGCGGGACCGCACTAAGGAAGCCGACGGCGTGGTTGATGAAGAGGTCATCGCCGAAGTCGTCGCGTCCATGACCGGCATTCCGCTGACGCGCATGGGGCGCGACGAGGCGGACCGGCTGTTGGGCCTGGAAGTCGAGCTTCACAAACGCGTCGTCAGTCAGGACGAGGGTGTCAAAGCCATTGCCCGCGCGGTACGCCGTGGCCGAAGCGGCCTGAAGGACCCGAATCGCCCGATGGGCAGCTTCGTGTTCGTCGGACCTTCCGGCGTCGGCAAGACCTACCTCGCGAAATGCCTGGCCGAGTTCATGTTCGGCGACCCGGACGCGTTGTTCGTGCTGGACATGTCGGAGTACATGGAGAAGCACAACGTGTCGCGGCTGATCGGCGCGCCGCCCGGCTACGTCGGCTATGAAGAAGGCGGGCAGCTTACCGAGCGCATCCGCCGGCGCCCGTATTCGGTCATCCTGCTCGACGAAATCGAGAAGGCGCACCCGGACGTCTTCAACATGTTGCTGCAGATCATGGAGGAGGGTCGCCTGACGGACTCCTTCGGGCGTCACGTCGACTTCAAGAACGTGATCCTGATCATGACGAGCAACGTCGGCGCGCATCGCATCACACACCAGGAGACGTTCGGCTTCACGAAGCGCGATGACGATATCACGTATACCAAGATGAAAGACATGCTCAAGATCGAGTTGGAGGACTACTTCCGTCCGGAGTTCCTCAACCGACTCGACGAGATCATCGTGTTCCACAAGTTGACGCACGACGACATGATCCAGATCGTCGATCTGGAACTCGCCAAGCTCTCGCAGCGCCTGCGGGAGCAGGGCTACGGACTCGACGTACAGCAAAGCGGTAAGGACTTCCTGATCGAGCACGGGACGGACGAGAAGTTCGGTGCCCGCCCGTTACGGCGGGCGATCGAGCACCACTTGGAGGACTCGCTCTCCGAGGCCATGCTGCGCGGCGATTTCGAAGGGAAGAACAAGATCATCGTGTCGGCAAGCAAACCGGCGGATGACGAGGATGAGCATACTCGCTTGAATATCGAAGGCGTTTTCGAAGCCACGAATGAACCCGAGGTCGTCGGCGCCGGGCATTCGGACGAGACCTAGACGCCGCCCCGCAACGGGACTCGTCGCTATAGACGGATACACACCGCGAGATCGGTCCTGAAAGGCCGATCTCGCGGTTTTTTTGTGGTAGCGCGTGCGAAGCACGCCCAGCTTGGTATACTCGCGCCCCGGCTTTTGGAGGTCACACGAAGGTCGACACCCGACCGATAATGTTGTTGGCGGAGGCCAACCCGGACTCTGACTCGGATGTCAAACAACGGATGTGACCCATGAGCCATATGTGTGCCCGCCTGGGCGTGCCCAGCGTCCTGGCTTCCCTTAGTGCCGCCGCCCTCTTGTCCGTGACGCCCGGATGCAGCGGGCAATTCGAGCTTTTCAATGAACTCGTCGGCGGCAGCGGTGCCAGCGACGGCCGCGCGGTCATCGTGACCGACCCGAACGATTACTGCGCGGTGGACTCGAGTTGGGACGGCGCATGGGTCGAATTCGAAGTCGAAGTCCTTCAGTTGGTCAACCAGCACCGTCGCCAGGGAGCCGAATGCGGATACGAAGGCCGGTTCGGCCCGACGGATCCGCTCAGGCTGGATGACAAACTTCGGTGCGCGGCCCGGAATCACGCCCTGGACATGGCCATCCGGAACTTCTTCGGCCACGTTAACCCCGACGGGCTCCGCGCCGGCGACCGAATAGAACTGGCGGGATACAGTTGGTCCTCGTGGGGCGAGAATATCGCGTCCGGGCAAACCAGCCCGCAGCGCGTGGTCCAGAGCTGGATGGACAGCCCGAGCCATTGCGCGAACGTCATGGACCCCGACTTCACCGAAACCGGCGTGGGCTACTACGCCGGCAATTATTGGGCGTTGACCTTCGGCCAGCCGATAGATTGAACCATGATCAGGCGCTCAGCCACCGTCGTGAAGCCAACGATCGCCGCTTTCGTCACATTGTGTTTCGCCACGCTCGGGTGCATACCGCAACCGGACGTGTGGACGCCACCGATCGGCGGTGGAGGCGGAGCGGATGAGCCGGCCGGCGGCGGCAACGACAACGCCGGGGGTAACGACAACGGCGGAGGCGATGTGGGCGGCGGCGGCAACGGCGCCTCCGACGATCTTCCCGACCTGCCGGGCGACGACGAGAGCTACTGCGAGGCCGTTGTCGACTGGGTCGCGGACTGGTCGCAATTCGAAAGCGAAGTGATCGACCTGCTCAACGAACGACGCGCGGAAGGCGCCGACTGCGGGAGCGAGGGCACTTTCGGATCCGCGGGGCCGTTGACATCGAACGACGTGCTTCAATGTGCCGCCCGAAACCACTCGATGAACATGGCGCTGAGCGGTTTCTTCGATCACACGGACCCCGACGGGCGCGGTGCCGGAGATCGAATCGATCTGGCAGGCTATCTCTGGAGCGCTTTCGGCGAGAACATAGCGTGGGGACAGCCGAGCCCCGAGCGTGTGGTCGACGGCTGGATGGGCAGCTCGGGCCATTGCGCCAACATCATGAACCCCGACTTCACCGAAGTCGGCGTGGGCTACTATTCGGGCCACTACTGGACGTTGTCCTTCGGTCGCCCGCGAAACTGACCGCCACGTCAAGACAGGCAGGAGCGTTCCAGGGGACCGTCATTTCCCGAGGCGCTCCGTGGCGACACCCCACATGAGCAAACCCTCGACACGAACGCTACTGGGCATCGGGTTGATCGGCCTGGCGTGCGTGGTCGCCTACAGCACTGCCATGCGCGGCGGGTTCATCTGGGACGACGACGCATACGTCACACAGAACGACACGCTACGGTCCTTCGACGGGCTTGGGCGAATCTGGTTCGAAATCGGGGCCACGCCGCAATACTACCCGATGGTGTTCACGACCTTCTGGTTGGAGTACCAAACGTGGGGCGCCTCGCCGGCAGGCTATCACTTCATCAACGTCGTTCTCCATGCGCTTAGCGCCGTGCTTCTTTGGTTCCTACTTCGCAAGTTGTCGGTGCCCGGCGCGTGGCTGGCAGCCGCGATCTTCGCGCTGCACCCCGTGCATGTCGAATCGGTCGCGTGGATCACGGAACGCAAGAACGTGCTCTCCGGAGTCTTCTACCTCGCCAGCTTGACGGCGTTTCTTCGTTTCGCGCCAATCGACGCAGGCGAACGAGGCGGACCTCGTCGGTTCGGCATGTATTGGCTAGCACTCGTCCTGTTCATATGCGCCCTGCTGAGCAAGACGGTCACTTGTTCGCTGCCGGCTGCCATTCTTCTGATCTACTGGTGGAAGCGCGGGACGCTGCCAAGGCGCGAAGTGCTCGCGATCGTGCCAATGCTCGCGATCGGGCTTGCGACAGCCGCACTGACCGTCTGGTTGGAGCGCCACCACGTGGGCGCCGAGGGTCGCGATTGGACGTTGACGGGCATCGAACGAACCCTCGTCGCCGGGCGGGCGGCGTGGTTCTACCTGGGCAAGCTCGTCTTGCCTTTCCCGCTGATGTTCGTCTATCCGCGCTGGGACATCAGTCAGGCGGTTTGGTGGCAGTACCTGTTCCCTGCCGCGGTAGTCGTTTTGCTCACGGTACTACGCGTACTACAACGCCGGATCGGGCGCGGCCCGCTTACCGCCGCGCTATTCTTCGGCGGCACGCTGGTTCCGGCGCTGGGCTTCATTGACGTCTATCCGTTCCGATATTCGTTCGTGGCGGATCACTTTCAGTATCTCGCGAGCATCGGGCCGATCGTACTGATCGCGGCTCTGCTATCGAAAGCGCTCGATCGCTTCGCTAGCAGGTCACCGGCTCCGGCGCGCGGCCGCGGCAGGAAAGCGGCCGCCAAAGAGGCGTCCAAGGCACCCGTCGTGCCCGCGCTGGCGAAGGGCGTGGTTTTGCTCGTCCTTGTCGTTCTAACGGCGCGACAGGGGATGATCTATAGAGATATCGAGACGCTGTGGCGCGATACGCTCGCGCGGAATCCGGACGCGTGGCTTGCACACCACAATTTGGCGAAAATTCTGGAGGCTCGCGGCGAGTTGGAGGCCGCGGCCAAGCACAATCGCGAAACGCTTCGGCTTCATCCGAACGATCCGGACGCGCACAACAACCTCGCCATTGTGCTCACGCGGCAGCAGAAGAGAGACGAAGCCTTGGAGCACTACAATGCCGCCTTGGCGTTGAAGCCGGACCTTGCCGCCACGCACAGCAACATGGCCGTTTTGCTGCTCAACCTCGGTCGTGTGGATGAGGCGATCCATCATTTCAGGAAGGCCATCGATTTCGAGGTGAACCACGCGGGTGTCTATGCAAACTTAGGGCTCGCGCTTCGGCGGCGGGGCGATCTCGATGAGGCCATCGAAGCCTATGAGTCAGCCGTCAAACTCGCGCCCAACGTCGCGAACATTCGTGTTGATTTGGGAAAGACGCTCGGGACGGCAAGGCGTTACGATGAGGCCATCGCCGCGTTCCGACAGGCCCTCGTGCTGAGCCCGGGGCACGCTGATGCGAAGGCCGCCCTCGAAGCCACCGAGCGCATCCGGACAGGGGGGTAACGCCGCGTCGCGCCCTTCGGGACCGGTCAGACCACCAGCCAAGACTGGGCGATACAGGACTTGAACCTGTGACTTCCTCCTTGTAAGGGAGGCGCTCCGCCTGCACGGAACCGCTCTGGCGCTAGTGAAAACGCCGATCTGGCACCTGGCTCGGACCCCGGTGACACTCCCGGTGGCACTTGCGCCAGGAGTGCCCCCCTACTCCATGACCTGATCGCGGTCTGCGTAGGCTTGGACGAAGCCGACCTGCAGGCCGTGCTGGGGCTCGCCGAGCGGCTCGCGCGTCAGTGCTAACGCCGCGGACCTTTCCAGTTGGAGTTTCTGCCAAGCCCACCGGAACTCGTGGCGACCCGCAGGAGGTGAACAGGAGTCGAACGGGCGTGCCGGCCGAAACCGGCCAGACACGTGCCCACGACGGATCGCAGGCACGCGACTCGGCCGGTCAGCGGAACGACCGTTTACATCCGTGCGGCGAACCGTGGTTTTTCGGGCCAGTCCGGCCAACGCCTGCCCCAACAATCCAGCTCCTTCGCTAGGCGATTGCCGTCGTCCTTAGACGGCGGAACGAAACAGTCGCAGCGCCGAGGACCAGAAGGGCCATGATTGCGACGCCCCAATCGGAGACTGCCGGTACAGCGCCAACCGGCGGAGACCTTGTGTCAAGAGACTCCACCATCGACTGCGATGTGCTGCTCCCGGTGTGCCCGGCAATCCTAAAGATGCGTCCGTTGGCGCCGAGCGTGAGGGCTGGCCCGTTGACAGACTGGCTGATCGGCGTGCACTCCAACCACCGTTCTGTGACAGAGTCGAGCTGGAGGACACGGTTGCTGCCTCCCGGCATCCACCCGCCCACGATGTAGGCCTTCTGGTCTTCGCCAAGGACGGAGTAGTCGGTCTGCGAAACGCCACCGGGGACCTCGAGGCCAAGAACCTCCCAGCCGCCACCGCAGGAGTCGATTCGCTCGATCGACGAGGTATGTGATGGTCCGGTAGTACTCCCGCCGATCGCCCAGATCCGACCGAGGCTATCAGTGAAAGCGCCAGCGTAACCGCGCGGGGTCACTAGGTCCGGCCCGAACACCCAGCCGTCCGAAGGTCTCGCGGGGTCGTAGATTTCGACGGTCGTAGTGTAGCCGCCGACGTTTCCGCCGATGACCCAGATTCGCCCGTACGGATCGATCGTCGCGCCAGCGTTGCTGCGCCCCAGGTTGAGGGGTTCGATCGCGCTCCAGGTCTCCGTCCAGAGATCGTACCGATCCACCGAATCGGATGCGGCACCGTCGTTTCCGCCGATCACATAGATGAAGCCGTTTGTACAGACCACGGAAGGCTGCGTCCGAGCGGTAGGCATATCGGGCAGTGTCTCCCACGAGGCAGCGTAATTCTCGCCATCGTAGGCGAGCCGCTCCACAGTGGCGACCCGCGTCATACCTGCCCCGCCCCCGATCGCATAAATATCACCGCACGGCGCCGTGCAGGCGCCAAGGAAGTGCCTGGCCTCGTTTAACGGTGGCTCAGGAGACCAACTATCCTGGCACGCGGCCCGGGATGTCGAGCCATGCAGGCAACATGCAAGGGTGCTGAAAGCCGAAACGAGAATTGTCAGGCGCGAAAGCTGCATCTTTTCTCTCCTTCTTTTCTGAAGTCGTAAGTCGAAACCGAGAATCTACCGGGAACACGTACGCCTTCTGGCCTTGCGAAGCGCAGGGTGTTTGAGAAAGACCATGGCCCTATCCACGGCGCAGGGCGGGCTCGCACCGCAGCAACCGGCAGCGCACTGGGCATGGCACCCGGTCTCGGCGACCCAGTCCTGGAAAACAAGTGCACCCACAGGACACAATCTGCTACTATTGAGTCGAGAAGATAAGTAGGACATGAGGGTGGCATGAAAGGACCTGTTGACGTACCTGTGACTCGCCTCCTGGCGGCGGCGAGCGATGGCGATGAAGGCGCAAGGCAACAGCTCTGGACTGTGATCTACGGAGAACTGCGCCGGCTGGCTCAACGGCAGCTTGGCGCGGCGCATGCGGGGCAGACGCTTCAGCCCACGGTTCTTGTCCACGAAGCGTTCTTCCGCCTGTTCGGCGAACACCCCACGGATTGGACGAGTCGGCGGCATTTCTTTGGAGCGGCCGCACGAGCGATGCGCCAAATCCGAGTAGATGACGTACGTAGGAGGAACCGCCTCAAGCGTGGAGGCAACCACAGACGTGCGGAGACAGTCGATGACCTTGCCGTGTCCGATCAGGATCCGGTGGAGTTACTGGCGGTAAGCGACGCCCTGGGCCGGCTGGAGCAGGAAGATGCGCGCCAAGCCGAAGTGGTCCTACTCCGCTATTTCGCCGGGCTGACTGAAGGTGAGGTGGCGACGGTGTTGGGTGTTTCCCGCCGGACCGTCCAAGTCGATTGGCGACTCGCGCGCGCTTGGCTTCACCGGGAACTGTCAAAGGGTGATACACGTTTCGTGTCAGCGGATCCATGAGTTCAGATCAGTCGCATCGCATCCGTCAGCTCTTCGATGAACTCACGACCCTGCCGGCGGGGCAGCGGAGGGCTGCCGTGGTTGAGGCCTGTGATGGCGATCTCGACTTGCAGGCAGAGCTCCTGTCTCTAATGGAGCACGATAACCGCGCTGCCGACAACTTCATGCGGCCACCTGAGACGCGAGCCGAGGATAACGCTCTAGAGGCGACGATGGGCGCCGAAACACTGATCGGCACGCGCGTTGGTTCGTTTGTGATCAAGGGCGTCATCGCCACCGGCGGGATGGGGAACGTCTACGAAGCGGAGCAGGAAAACCCAAGGCGACGTGTCGCCCTTAAGGCGGTCCGGTCCGGGATCACGTCACGCTACGCGCTCCGGCACTTCGAGCATGAGTCGCTAATCCTCGGGCATTTGCGGCACGCCAATATCGCGCAGGTCTATGAAGCCGGTACGTTCGAGCATCCGAAGGCGCCAGGGGTCGCGGTACCATACTTCGCCATGGAGCATGTTCCCGGTGCACTTCCGATCACGAGTTACGTCGAGGAAAGAAAGATCGACATTCGCGCGAGGGTGTCCTTGTTCGTTCAGGCCTGCGATGCCGTGCACCATGGACATCAAAAGGGCATCATCCACCGCGACTTGAAGCCGGGGAATGTCCTGGTTGACTCTGACGGCCACGTCAAGATCATAGACTTTGGCGTCGCGCGCATTACCGATTCCGACATCGCCGTCACCACCCTCCAGACGGACGTCGGGCAACTAGTTGGAACTCTCCAGTACATGAGCCCCGAGCAGTGCGAAGCCGACCCTCTTAATCTCGACACTCGCACCGACGTGTACTCGCTCGGCATCATGCTATACGAACTGCTTTGCCGAAGGCTGCCGTACGAGGTATCTGAGTCGAGTATCCACTCCGCGATCCGAACGGTTTGCGAGGCCCATCCGGTCCGCCCCGGCACGATAAGGAAGAAACTGAAGGGTGACCTTGAGCTCATCCTACTCCGTGCCATGGAACGGGATCGAGCGAGACGGTATCAGTCCGCCGCCGACCTAGCGCGTGACTTGAGGGCTTACTTGAGCGGCGAGCCCATCGACGCCAAGTCGCCGACCGTGACAACGCGGGTGACACGGTGGGTGCGCCGACACCCCTACGTAACAACGGCGGCAGGCTGCATGTTCATTGCCGCTTGTATCGCAGTTGGGACGGTCTCGGCGGTGCGTTTTCTCGACGCGCGCCCTTCCCGCGTGGAAGTAGCCGACGCGAATCGATGGGCACGGCTTCTTGCCCGCAGCGGCAAGACCTTGCATGCGTGGGGGTCCGATGAGAAAAATAGCATTGCGTTCGCACATCTCGTGAGGCAGCCTCGCGAGTCCGGCGGTAGGCTGCTCGCGATCGTGGGGTTCGGCTCAAAATACTACGGACCTCATCGCGGGAAGCTATGTGCGTTCGACACCAGTCGTGGTTTGGACGATCCGCTGTGGTGTTCCGAGGTTCTAGATGAGGATCTACCGGGCGGTGCGGGCGCCAAGGACGGGGCCGGATTCAATCCGGACCGGGCGTTTGTCGTGGCCGATGTCTTTGCCGAGTGCCCCGGCGACGAGGTCGTTGTGGTCTTCTCGCATGCATACTCACAGCGGTCGATTCGAGTATATGACCTCCGGGGACGGGTCCGATTCGAAACCTGGCACGATGGGAGCGTGGGGCATCTGTACTGGATGCCGCAAGCGCGCCTGCTGGTTGCGGCAGCAATCACGAACGCACCTGCTCACCGGGCCCGAACACCGATTGCAAGCCCCCACAGGCCTAATGTGGTATTCGCTCTTCGATTGAGCCAGGATGACCGTTCGCGAGAATTCCTGAATCACCAGGAGCCCGGAACGAGCGGAGGCGCGGAATGGTACCGCTTCGTGTTGCCACTTGATACATATCCAGTGATGTCCTTGTACGACCTCGTCGTGCCCACGAATCGCCACTGGGCGCCCGGTTCTCATGTCGAAGTAGTTGTGCGAGAACGCGACGGCAACGGAGTTGTCGGTTGGGTCATCGATCAGCATGGGAACAACGTGCGCGGCACCCGCACCGTTACGGATACGTACTGGCTTAGCGATGCCGAACTCCCCCCGCCGGATACGTTTCGCCTGGGCGATTTGCCACCGCCAAATGCCGCGGCGAGACAGCCGACATCGACTATCGAACATACCAAGCCGTCGCCATGACATGGGGCGCCACACCGCGCGCTCGTATATGAACTAGGCCCGATCGAGCTTCGCGAAGACACCGAGCGGAGCCGGCGGCGCGGATCGTAGCCACACGCGCCACCGCCCCCTGGAGCGCCTACATCACGGGCATGCCTGCCCCGGACATTCACACGGCTGCGGGAACGGATAGACTTCACCCTGGAAGCAACCTACCGCAAGACCGATGTCGCCGAAGCTAATGTTGGAGAAGTCCGGAATCTCAGGCGTCTGCGTTCCGCCTTGCAGATCGCACCAGACCTTCGGTATCCGCTGGTCCCCCTGGAACGCCTGCACGACCGCCGTGATGTCTTTGAAATTGCAAATGTTGTCTGGCGGTGTACCGGCCGCCCCGCCGGTGACATCGCCGAACAGCGTTGTGGTTTTCAGAACCACGACCTCCGAATAACTGGCTTCGTCGGCTAGGTCGGCACCCTGTTCGATGGCCTGAACGAAGTACGTGTGCCCGGGCGACACCTCACAGTCACCGACCTGGACGGTCGGATCGACCCACGGCTCGCCGTTGTGCTGGCGAGTCCAATCGCGGTAATGGGCAGCAGCCTCGGCCACGATTCGGGCGAGGAGTTGAGGCGATGGCTCGGGGCCGGTGATCGCGAGCTCCATCGGTTCACCGACCCAGCCGATCACGACATCGATTCCGGGTTCGTATACGCCGTTGCCGTTGACATCCAGCGTCACGCGCCGTGCCGTTAGAGCGCACGCCGCCACAGGCGTCGGGTCGATCGAGATGTAGCGATTCTTCTGGATGTAGCAGATGCCCTCGCCCTCCGGGTCGTTCGGCGGATGCACGCAGTACACCTGCGACTCCGGATTCAGGCCAACAAGGCAATCATCGTCCGACGTACAGCTCACGATCGTCCCGGCGAGATCGAACCGGCCTTCAGCCCTGGGCCTCCCGTGGTCCGCGATGTCACACACGTCGCCGATGTCGTTCTCATCGCAATCCGCCTGATCCGGGTTGTACAGCCGGCAGTTGTCCAGCGGATCGCACACCGCGTCAACGTCGGCGTCCACGTACTCACCGGCGCACGTGCCCGGAGTGTCGCCTTGGCATTCGTCGTCTAGGGTGCAGGGCTCGCCGTCGTTGCACGGTGTCCCCGGGGGCTCGTAGTTGGGCAAGCATGTGCCAGCCACGTCGCACGTATCCGGGTTGTCGCAATCGGTGTCCGTGGGATCGCCACACGGCGTGCCGACGGGCTCGTTGTTGGCCAGGCAGCTCCCCAATCCATCGCAGCTATCGGCGCCATCACACTCGCCCGTGGCCGGGTCGCCGCAACTCGTGCCCGCAGGCTCGAAGTTCGGCAGGCAGGCCCCGGCGCCGTTACAGGTATCCGGGTGGTCACAATCGGTATCGGCCGGATCACCGCACGCTGCACCGTCAGGCTCCATGTTCTGAAGGCACTGCCCCGTCCCGTCGCACGTGTCCGGATTGTCGCAATCGGTGTCGTTTGGGTCACCGCAGGCGAAGCCGTCCGGCTCGTAATTCTGAACGCAATGCCCGAAACCGTCGCACGTATCTGGGTTGTCGCAATCGGTGTCAGTTGGGTCACCGCAGGCCGTGCCGGCCGGCAGCGCCTCGTACACACAGCCGATGGCAGGATCGCACGAATCTACGGTGCAGAGTGCGCCGTCGTCGCACTCTTCTAATGGGGTGCTGCCGAACTCGTACGGCCCCATGTCCACAACCGGAATCTCGTCGCCATCGCCATCCACGATGCGCCAGTTCCTGTCGAGGTCGGGGAGACAAGCATCGACTACGGTGTTATCACCCACGTCGATGCAGGGCGATCCCGGGGAAAGCCGGAGGTCGTCGTCTTCAGTGCCGGGGATGCCGTCCGGGCCGATAGGATCGACGAATAGAGGATCCTCGTCGATGTTGCCTAGCCCGGGCCAGCCCCCCTGGATGCAACTGTAGGTCGCCGTAGTAACCGAAGCGGCTAGGTCATCAATCTGATCGGGCACGTTCTGCCAGAAGACGCAGTTTTCAACCGTCGGATTGCAGTCATCATTGCTGCGCATGCCTCCACCGATGCTGGCTAGGTTCGCGTAGAACGTACAGTTGGTCACGATCGGGTGGCTCCTGACCTCGTTCCGCATTCCACCTCCACCACCACTTTCATCCAACGACTCATTCCCGGTGAAGAGACAGTTGGTAACCCTCGGGCTGCTGTCAATCCCGTTCCACATCCCGCCGCCGCCGCTCGTTCCTCCCTCGTTTCCCGTGAAGATGCAGTTGATTACGGCCGGGCTACTGAGGTCGAGGTTGCACATGCCGCCGCCACCACTTGAGGCCGTGTTGCCTTTGAAGGTACAGCTCCTGACCGTCGGGTAACTGCGCTCGCGATTGGACATCCCGCCACCCGAGGTGCCGGCGGAGTTCCCAACGAACGCGCAGTCGGTCACGGAAGGGCTCGCCGTGTAATTGGCCATTCCTCCGCCGTACGACGTCCCTCCTTCCGTAGCCTTGTTTCCGAGGAACGCGCAGTTGTTCACTATCGGGTCGCTGCTGGCGTTGTAGATCCCACCACCGTCGTTATCCGCCGAGTTGCCGACGAACGTCGAAGCAGTGATCGTTGGCACGCTTCCGCCTCTGTTCATCATCCCCGCTCCGTTCACGGCAGTGTTGTCGGCGAAGGTACAGCCGGTGACTGTCGGGTTTCCCACGTTGTTGAGCATGCCGCCACCTTCGTTGTCCGGGAACGCACCGTGTGCGTTCCCCGCCGTGATGGTAAACCCGTCGATGATAGCGGTGTCATACCTTTCGCTCCCGGTAACGACATGGAAGGCATTTTCGGAGTTACCGTCGAATGGTCCGGGGCCGTCATCTCCGTTCAGGTCACCGCTCAACGTACTGACGAATTGGGCAGGATCGCGTTCATCGGGATCGGTCGCACCGCAGCCTGCATAGCCGCCCTTGAGTGCTACGCCGTCCAGCAGGTGGAACGTCGCCGCGCGGTCCCCCGGCGTCTGACCGACGCCACCGTCCGGCTTGTAGACTCCCTGGGCGACACGTATCTCGTTGATGGACCCGTCCGCCGCCGCCGCGACGGCTAGTGCATCCTGCAACGCCACGAAAGCATCACACCAACTCGAGCCGTCGTTCGCGCCCGCTGCGTTTGCGTCAACATAGAGCGTACTCGCGCGGCACGCTGTGGCCACGCCACACGAGATCAGGATTGCCAGAAGGACCGTGCTGGTAGTTCCACGCTGCATGACTTCTCTCCATACGAATCCACATCAGCGGCAGCATGCGTTGGGCTGCCTTTCACCGTCCAAGCGTCGGCCCGCATGACAGGGCGCAGGTTTTCGCCGATCGCAGAGTCAGTTGAAGCTTGAGTCGAATTCGCCAAAGTCGTACACTAAGTGACTTGGTGGAACGCACACTCAGAGGCTATCGCTCCATGGAAACGACACCCGGAGAGTCCATTACCCAACTCCTCGGCGCGATCGAGGAGGGCGACGCATCCGCCAGGGAGCAGCTCTGGAGTGCGGTCTACAGCGAACTGCGTGCACTTGCCCAGCACCAAATGGCGGCTGAGCGACCTGGCCACACGCTCCAACCCACCGCGCTCGTTCACGAGGTCTTCATCCGCCTGTTCGGGGACCGTGACACTCATTGGGCGAATCGCCGGCATTTTTTCGTAGCGGCCGCTCAAGGCATGCGCCAAATCTGCATAGATGACGCTCGTAAGAGGAAGCGCCTCAAACGTGGCGGTGGCTGGCAGCGGGCCAACGTCGAAGAGAACCCGCCGATCTTCGAGCAGGATCCAGCGGAAGTTCTGGCGATCGACGAGGCGCTCGAGGGCCTTCGCAAGATCGACGCCCGAAAGACCGAGGTCGTCATGCTTCGTTACTTTGCCGGATTGACGATCGACGAAACCGCAGCCGTGCTCGGTATCTCGCCTCGCAGTGTCGATGTGACTTGGCGCGTGGCCAAGGCATGGCTGCACCGCGAGCTATCCAAGGGCGACACGGCCGCGCGACGGGATTGAAAATGGACTCCGCTTTGTGGCAGCGCGTGGAAGAGCTTTTTGACGCAGCCTTGGCACAACCAGCCGGCGAGCGCGAACGGTTCCTGGCCGAGACCTGTGGCGGCGATGATGACCTCCGCGCCGAGATCCTCTCACTGTTGGAGCATGACGGTTCGGCGCGCGGTGACTTCATGGAGCCGGGCAGTCAGATTTCCGACCACACGGCGCCGGCAATCGAGAGACCATCGTTGGTCGGCACAAGCGTCGGTCGCTACACCGTCACCCGCCGCATCGCGTCGGGAGGAATGGGAACGGTCTACGAGGCCGAGCAAGATCGCCCCAGGCGTACGATCGCCCTGAAAGTGATGTCGGCAGGCGTTCACACAAAGTCAGCACCGCGCCGATTCGAGCACGAAGCCGAGATACTCGCGCGGCTGCAACACCCTCACATCGCTCAAGTGCATGATGCCGGCACTTTCGAGGATGCGTCCGGAGCTGAGCTACCGTACTTCGCGATGGAGTTCATCCCGGACGCCCGTACGCTCATTGACTACTGCAATGAGGAGTCCCTCGGAACGAACGATCGGCTTGAGTTATTCGCCGACGTATGCGACGCCGTGCATTACGGGCACCAGAAAGGAATCATTCACCGTGACCTGAAGCCCGGCAACATCCTGGTGGATGGGCACGGGCAAGTGAAGATCATCGATTTCGGCATAGCCCGGGCGACCGATTCCGATGTCGCCCTTACGAGCGTGCACACGGAAGTTGGGCAGCTTCTCGGTACGATTCAGTACATGAGCCCGGAGCAGTGCCACGCCGATCCGCTGGATCTTGATACGCGAAGTGACGTGTACTCGCTGGGCGTCGTGCTGTACGAGCTGGTCTGCGGGACCCTGCCGTACGATGTAAGACGCTCCGCAATCCATGTCGCTGCGCGCGTGGTCTGCGAGCAGCCGCCGGCTCGCCCGAGCACGGTCGATCGGAAGCTCCGCGGCGACCTCGAGACGATCGCTCTGACGGCACTGGAGAAGGACCGCGCGAAGCGTTACCAATCTGCCGCGGACCTCGGCCGTGACGTTCGCCGATTCCTGGACCGCGAGCCGATTGAGGCTGGGCCACCCAAGGCATGGGCGCGCGCGGTGCGATGGGTCAGGCGGCATCCGTACGCTTCGACTGCCTGTGGCTGTGTAGTCATGGTGGCGGTCGTAGCCATCGCGACGAGCCTGTCGATCGTGTACGCGAACCTTCGCCCGTACACGACGGTCGTGACGGAGGGGAACCGAGGGGCACAGGTGGTCTCATTCGCCGGGAGGGTGCTCTACGCCTGGGAATCTCCACAGAAGGACGGGATTGCCGCTTGTCAGCTCGTGCGATCACCCACAGCGTTCGATGGTCGGCCTCTAGCAGTAGTTGGGTTCACGCTGTGCTTTGACGGACCGGAGCGAGGCCGGCTCCACGTCTTCGATATTGGACGCGATGACGACAATCCCGAGTGGGTCGGCGAAGTCTTGACGGGGGAACTCCCGCCCAACGTAGGATCGACGGGCGCTGATTTCGCCCCGACCACTGAGATGCTGCTTGCCGATGTGTTCCACGGCAATCCTGGGCAGGAGATTATTGCGGTCTTCGCTCATGCGTCCAACTCGCTTCGCTCTGTCCGCGTCTACAGCCTGGAGGGCCAAGTTCTCTACGAGGCGTGGCACGATGGGGCCATCGCGGCAATCTACTGGATGCCTGATGCTGGACTGTTGGTTCTCGCAGGGGATACTGCTACGTTGCCCGGGCAAGCCACGCTCGGAGAGGCTCAGGGCGTTTACAAGCCGGTTGTCGTGTTTACGCTTCGGCCGGAGTTGGGTGTCAGGCATCGCGAGCCCTTCAACGCCGGCTCGCAGCACATGCCGTCAACTGTCGCCTGGTACCGGGTTCTCCAGCCGGCGGAGGCATGTGCAACCATCCGGCCGTACTCGTTGGTGGCACCGCCGACTCGTACGTTCTTCGAAGGGTCACATGTCGCGGTCGGTCTTGTGGCACTTGGTGGTCAAAACTCAGTAAGCTGGATAATCGATGCCGAGGGGCGTGAGGTTGATCACCCGCGAGTCGTCAGCGATGCCTACCGAGTCAATGCTGATGAGCTTCCTGATTACCGCTCGCTCCATTTCGGCGAGTTGCCGTAAGCGACCCCGGCCGGAGGGGGCAAGGGAGCCCAGAGGACGCGCCAGCTCGGCTCATGCCCGCGACGAGCCACGGGCATGAGCGGCCAGCCGGCAGGAAGGGTGATTACGGACACGCTTGCCCCGGACAGTCGCAGGGCGCCGGGAACGGGTAAGGGTCCCCCTGGAAGCAGCCCACCGCGCGGCCGATGTCTCCGAAGCTAATGTCGGAGAAGTCCGGGATCTCCGGCGTCTGCGTTCCGCCCTGAAGATCGCACCAGACCTTCGGCACGTCCTGGTCGCCTTGGAACGCTTTTACGACGGCCGCGATGTCCTTGAAGTTGCAGATGTTGTCCGGCGGGGTGCCGGCCGATCCGCCGGTCACGTCGCCGAACAATGTCGTCGTCCTAAGAACGAGGGGTTCGGAGTAGCTCGCCTCGTCGGTCTCGTCGGCCCCCTCTTCGATCGCCTGCACGAAGTAGGTGTGGTCCGGTGAAACCTCACAGTCACCGACCTGAACGGTCGCATCCACCCACGGCTGGCCGCTGTGCTGACGGGTCCAGTCACGGTAATGGGCGGAAGCCTCGGACACGATCCGGGCGAGGAGCTGAGGTGACGGCTCGGGCATGTCCGGCGGCCCCGTGATCGTCAGCTCGGTCGGCTCACCGACCCAGCCGATCACGACATCGATTCCCGGTTCGTAAACACCGTTGCCGTTCACATCGAGCGTCACGCGCCGGCCCGTCGGCGCGCAACTTGTCTCAATGCTCGGATCGATCGAGACATAGCGGTTTTTCTGCACATAGCAGGTGCCCAGGCCACCCGGATCGTTCGGTGGATGGATGCAGTACACCTGCGACTCCGGATTCAGGCCGACAAGGCAATCGTCGTCCGACGTGCAGGACACGGTTGTCCCTTCGATGTCGAACCGATCCTCCGGTAAAGGGGTACCAATGTCGGCAATGTCGCACACATCGCCGACCAAGTTGTCGTCGCAATCCGTCTGATCTGGATTCCACAGACGACAGTTGTCCTCCGCGTCACATATGTCGTCGAGATCCGAATCTGCGAATGTGCCGGCGCACGCCCCTAGGCCGTCGCAGTCATCTTGTTCCGTGCAGGGAGCACCGTCGTCGCACGGCGTTCCTTGCGGGTCGAAGCAGGTGTCCGTCTCCTCCTGGCATGTGTTGCACGACGTCTCCGGGCAGGGATTACTGGAGGAGTCGCAGGTATCCGTGGCCTCGTTACACGTTTCAGTGCCAGTACAGAACTGGCCATCGTCGCAGTTGGCCGGGACGCCGTGACAGCCGCCCGCCCCATCGCAGGCATCCGGGGCACCGGCCATCCCGCTCGCAGAGGTACAGAAGAAGCCATCTTCGCATATGGTGCCAGCGGACTCGTAGTTGTCGAGGCAGATACCCTCACCGTCGCAGGTATTCGGGTTGTCACAGTCGGTGTTGCTCGGGTCGCCGCAAGGCGTATCCACGGGCTCCGGCGCGTGGGCCTCGACACCGCAAACGCACGAATCGGACGTGCAGTCGTTCAGGTCGTCGAAGTTGGGGTAGCCGTCAAGATCGCTGCACGCGCAACCGCCGTCGTTGACGCACTCGCCATGTGCCGTACCGGAGCAAATGTCGCAGTCGTTTGGCACACCGTCGTTGTCGTCATCGCCTTCGCAGAAATCCGGCACGCCGTTGTCGCCGCAGTCAGCCGATGGCACCACGTTGGTCAGATCGAGCGCGATTCCACGCGGCGACGGACCCGTCGTGATGACCTCCCGCACGTCTGATCCATCGCAGGAGTCGGCACTCCAGATCACGTCGGTGTGTCCGTCGGTCCAGTACACCCGGCCACGATCCACGTCCAACGCAAGACCAACTTCCGTGGGCACCTCCAACTGCGTGGTAAGCAGATCCTCGACGCCTGTGCAATCGAGGTTGGCACGCCTGATGAGATCGACGCCGGCCTCTGCCCAATACAGTTTTCCGCGCACCGGGTCGATCGCGATGCCTGCCGGGTGATCCAACCCACCCAAGCAGACCTCGGGCGTGACGGGAATCGAACCGTCCATGCTCGCACGCTTGATCGTACCGTTGCCGGAATCCGACCAGTAGAACTTACGATTAACCAGGTCGAGCGCCAGCCAGTCGTTCTGAGACAACCCAGTATCAAGCAGCTTCTCCACGCCCGTCCCATCCAGGTTCGCTCGCCGGATTTTTGGGCCGTGTGTCTCGACCCAGTACATCTTGCTTTGACTGAGATCCAGGCCAATCCCGCGTGGGTTATTCACGGTCGTTGGCGGTGACAGCAGGATCTCCTGCAAGTCGCTACCGTCAAGTCTGGCGCTCTTGATCTTGTCTGCGTCCGCGGCATCAGTGAAGTACATGCGGTCACCGGCCACATCAAGCGCGATACCGTGCGGCTGGGACAGGTTGGCGTCGATCTCGGTATCTACCAGGACCTCCGAGGAGCATCGGTCCCGCACAACCCGCGGCGCCGTGCTGGTCTCGGTCCAGTAGATCGTCGGAGTGGCGGGCGCAGCGTCACAAGCTAGATCGAACAGGTACATTGCGCCCGAACCACCGTCAGCGCCGACAGCGCCCGCAGCCATATGACCAGCGGCGAGATCAACGCAGTAGCCAAAGACTGCGGCTGGGGCGGCATCACTCGCCGTTAGCTTCGCCCTCTCCACCCACGTTCCGTCATCAAAGTGGAACACGTACGCAGATCCCGCGTTCCCACCCAAATCGTCATCCAAGTAGGCGGTGATGACAGCCGTGTCGCCCTCGATAGCGACGGCGAATCCGAATGTGTCTCCCGGCATGCCGTCGCATGCTGTGAGCTTCTGCTCTTCGATCCACTGCGCACCGTCGTGCCGAAAGACAAACGCGGAGCCAGACGGCCCGTCAGTTGTCGCACCAACGACCAGCGCATCGCCATCGATCGCTACGGCCACACCGAATGCTGCCGCCGGACTGCCCGCGACTAGCTTCTGATCTTGCACCCACGCTAGGCCGTCAAAACCGAATGCGTAAACAGAACCAGTCCCGCCTTCGTCCTCGAACGCTCCGATGATGACGGTGTTCAGCTCGCAGGCGACGGCGAACCCGAAACGGTCTCCAGCGGCCGCATCCGCGGCCGTGAGCTTCTGCTCCGGGATCCATACTCCGCCGGCATACCTGAACACGTAGGTCGAACCCGATGAGGTGCCGGCATCGTCATCGAGATCGGCCCCTACTACCACGACATCACTGCACAACGAGACGCGCCGACCGAACATGTCGCCAACGACACCATCACCGGCGGTGAGTTTCTGCTCTTCAGTCCAAGCCACACCGTCGAACTGAAAGACGTATGTTGCATCTGCACCTGGAGCACCTACGACAATGGTGTCCCGATCGCACGCGATCGCTGCTCCGAATGAGCCGCCGACACCGTCGCTCGGCATCAGTTTCTGTTGTTCGATCCAGTCTTCTCCGGCTAGCCGGTATACGTACACGGAGCCACCAGCATCATCCTGAGCACCGGCGACCGCGATGTCGCCAGCGATACATACAGACGACCCGAGTGAGCCGCCGGGCGCATCCGCGGCGACGAGCTTCTCGATCTCAGAGAATTCGCACGCTTGAAGTAGGACGTGGCCAGCGGCCAGCGTATTCATGGCCACCGCAATTGCCACGGTGCGCCAGAGCCAACGGCGCCTGCCCCTGTTGACGGCCGAGTCGCATGTGTCGAAGTGAAACGATGCTTTTTCCATCTTTGATGACTCCTCATCGCAACATTTGTTAAGTGCCCACCCCGAGCAACCCAAGGCAACACCGGTCATCCGCCGAGCTTGGGCCTGGTAGCGGTGGCCCCGTCGTAGACGCCGATTAAGCGGTTCGTCGCATCGCGTCACCGAGAGTGACCTGCTCCAGCGGCTGGCTCTTGCGTTCACCAACCAGCAGGCATGCGTCATGTGTACCCAGAGAGCACGTCAAATAACCGCGTGACCCGAAATCTGTGCGGGAGTCCGGGAGGGCCGGCTCGTGCCGGTCGGTGCGAGTGACAGGAGCCCGCCTCACCCCGCAGAATCGCGGCACGGACATGTCACTACGGCACGGCAGGGTCAAGACATACTTGAATCGACTGACTCGAATTGATACACTGACAAGTGGCCCCGAGCGCGTTTTCCCCTGGAACCTGCGGATGCCAACGCCCAACGATAGCCCGATCACCCACCTACTCGTTGCCACGGGCGACGGGGACGAGTCCGCTCGTACTCAGCTCTGGACCGTGATCTATGGTGAGCTGCGCCGACTCGCCAGCCACCAGATGTCCGCGGAGGCGGGTGGTCATACGCTCCAGCCGACCGCCCTCGTCCACGAGGCGTTCTTCCGCCTGTTCGACGGGAAGGACGTGGACTGGGCCAACCGGCGTCATTTCTTTGGAGCAGCGGCGAGAGCGATGCGCCGAATCCGCATCGATGACGCACGTAAGAGGAAGCGTCTCAAACGCGGTGGCGAGCAGCAGCGCGTCAGCTTGGATGATGCGCCCGCGTTCTTTCAGCAGGATCCGACGGAAGCCCTCGCTGTCGATGAGGCGCTGGAACGGCTCGAGCAAGAGGACTCGCGGAAGGCGGAGGTGGTGATGCTGCGGTACTTCGTCGGTATGACAGAGGAGGAAACCGCGGCCGCACTCGGAATCTCCCGCCGTGCGGTCCAGGGCGACTGGCGTGTGGCTCGTGCCTGGCTCCACCGGGAACTGTCGAAAGGCGACACGTCGATCCGCCGGGGGTAAAGGATGCCCACAGCCCATTGGCAGCGTGTTCAGGAGTTGTTTGACGCAGCTTCTGTATTGCCTTCCAGCCAGCGCGAAGACTTCCTATCCGACGCCTGTAAGGGCGACCAGGACCTGAGAGCCGAGATCCTCTCGCTGCTCGCCCATGACGAGCAGGCATCAGCTGACTTCCTGCGGCCGGCGGAATGCGAGCGCGGTCCAGCCGACGGCGAGACGGCCCCCGAGCACGACCCGCTGATCGGCACCCGAGTCAGTCAGTACACGATCCTGGGCGTCATTGCATCCGGTGGAATGGCCACGGTTTACGAGGCTCGGCAGGATGATCCCGAGCGTATCGTAGCTTTGAAGATCATGCATGAGGGGATGTCAACCCGGTATGCGCTGCGACATTTCCAGTACGAATCGCAGATCCTCGCACGGCTTCGGCATCCACACATTGCCCAGGTCTATGAAGCCGGCATGCACCGGACGCCGGGCGGCCGTGCTGCAATACCGTTCTTCGCTCTTGAGTACGTCCCGGACGCGCGCACTATCACGGCGTATGCCGCGGACGAACGACTCTCCACTAAGCAGCGTCTTGAGCTCATGCTGCAAGTTTGCGACGCGGTCCACCATGGCCATCAGAAGGGCGTCATTCACAGAGACCTCAAGCCGAACAACATCCTTGTGGATCGAAGCGGCCGAGCGAAAGTGATCGACTTCGGTGTTGCACGATCAACGGACTCCGACCTGGCAATCACGACGATGCGCACCGATGTGCGCCAGCTTGTCGGAACGCTTCAGTACATGAGCCCTGAGCAATGCGAAAGTGATCCGGCCGGGCTCGACACGCGAAGTGACGTCTACTCGCTCGGGCTCGTTCTTTACGAAGTACTCTGCGAGCGACTTCCGTATGAGGTCGGTGCGGTGCCGATCTTTGAGGCGACCCGGGTTGTACGAGAAGGCATCCCAATTCGGCCGAGCGCCGTGAACGCCAAGTTGCGGGGTGACATCGAGACGATCGTGCTGACCGCGATCGACAAGGATCGCGAGCGGCGCTACGCCTCGGCTGAGGCGATGGCCGAAGACATCGCGCGGTACTTGAACCGCGAACCGATCAAAGCTGCCCCTCCGTCCGCGCCGTATCTGTTTCGGATGTTCTGCAGGCGTCACAGAATGCTGGTCACTGCCCTTGTAGTGGTGTTCCTCTCATTGGCCGGCGCCCTCGCAGCGGTAACTCGCTCCGCACGAATGACGAGCGAATCCGCGCGGCATCAGAGCGATTCTGAGCAGAAGGCGCAGCGTGAGGCAGAGAACGCCAAGGCACAAACGTACGCGCTGACTCTTGAGAGGGTCCAATCAGCGTTGCGTGAGAAGGACATAGCGACGGCGCGGACAACCCTGGAGTCATTGGGCACCGAGCACGACACCTGGGAACTCCGGCACCTGAGCGCCCGGCTTGATCAGAGCACGGCGATGCTCGTGGAGGTCCAGCCCAATCTCACGACATTCGCGATCGACCCGTCAGAGCATCGCTTGGCTCTGTGCACAAACAGCGCCGGTCGCTTCGCGAGGACGCTGTACGACACCAAGGCAGGGCTGCCTTTCACGGATGATCAAGAAACGATCGGGTCTTCCATCGCGCTAGCCTTCAGCCCTGACGGTAGCTTGGTCTTCGATTCTACGAGCATCGATGTCGGCGGACGTCCGCGACACTATGCCCGTCTCTGGAGTGCGGAGGCGTTTCCCAAGGGCGTGCCAACACTTGAGTGGCCGGTCGTTGCGACTGTTCAGGCGGTGGCATTCCACCCTTCGGGCACAGTTCTTGCGATGAGTACGCTCGATACGATCCAGGTATTGGAGTTCGGCGCCCGGGCGGACACCCTGGGCACAGCTGCAGCCGAGCCGGGTAAGATTCGCGATGAGCCGAAGCTGCTGGCCGAGCTGCAGGGGCATGGCAGACCAATCGTGAGTCTCGAGTTCAGCCCGGATGGGGTGATCTTCGCCTCTGGTTCCCTGGACAAGACTGTCAGGCTGTGGAGCCTGCCCGACGTCATCGAGAACGGAAATGCAGCCGGGGCCACCGTCTTGGACGGGCACAACGACCATGTAAACGATGTGGCATTTAGTCCGGACGGTCAGCTATTGGCGTCTGCGTCAACCGATCGGACGGTTCGGCTGTGGGACGTCCACGAGAGCATAAGACGCGCCAAGGCGTGTCGTGACGGAGCCGCGGGCACATGTCGTGGAAGAACGATCGATGTACTCGATGGCCACGAGGCCGGCGTCATGGACCTTTCCTACAACCCCACGGGTACGCGGCTTGCTTCCGTCGGTGGCGACAAGATTCTCCGTATCTGGGAGATGAGCGTGGATGCGGCACGCCCAGCATCGGCCGCTGAATGGGAATACCAGCCGGGCAACCGGACAATGGTGTCTGCCCTTCGCGGACACGAAGAATACATCATCGGAGTCATATCGAAGTCGGACGGACAGTTCGTCACGGCATCCCGGGACGGTGCCGTTAAGACTTGGACGGCGGAAGCAGAAGATGTAACCGTGTTGCGGGAGCACAATACGAGTGCGACTGCGGTAGCGTTTTCGAGAGACGGCACGAAGCTAGTGTCAGCAGCCGGCAGCGGTGACGATGGCTTCGTCGTTTGGAGCAGCCACGACGGAGCCCCGATCGCCCGCAGGTACCTCCGCGACAAAGAGGGAATCGACGATCTAGCCTGCACTCGCAGAGGACGACTCGACATCCTGGTGACCGCCACCGGCTGCGATGCGACGGGGCTGGTGAGCGGTCGGGTGCTCATGTGGCGCCTCGACGACTGCAGCGAGCCGATCGTGGCGCTCCCCGGCGACGGGGCGCACCACTGGTTCCATTCGGTAGCAATCAGCGACGACGGGAAGCGTGTAGCTGGTGGCGACGATGGCGGTAGCGTACTTGTGTGGGACGTGAGTGACCTCAAGCAAGCGACGCTAATCAAGCGACTGAAGGCGGATTCGAGCCCTATCAATGACTTGGTTTTTCTGGACGCGACGGGCCGATGGCTAGCTTCCGCCGCAGGCAGGCGGGACCGGCAGGCTACAAGCGATGGAAGCATTCGAATTTGGAGCGTTGATGCCGGACAATCCACCGATCAGCGTGGTCTTTCCGATAGTGCCATCCACGCCCTCGCGTTGAGCACCGATCGCGGAACGCTTGCGGCTGGCGGCGAGGACGGAGTAGTACGACTGCACTCGCTCCGTTGGCTTGATACGACGCCTGCATTCGCGCGTGACGCCGGGCAACATGCCGACCTCGTTGGCCACACCGCTGGTGTCAAGGGAGTCGTGTTTCATCCGTCGGAGAACAGGCTGATTTCCGGCGCGACGGACGCCCTGATCAAGGTGTGGGATCTGCGCGATGGCCGAGAGGTCCTGACCCTTCGCGACCAGTTTGGCGGTGTCAACGCCTTGGCGATGGATCGTGACGGCCTCAGGCTCGCATCGGCTTCGGGCGGCTATCAAGGCACGGACAACGTGGCACGGCTTTGGGAGAGCGAATGGCAGCCTGGTAGCCGTCACGAACGAGCGATCACGAGACAGGCACAAAGGGCGGTTTGGACGGCCTGTGAATCAGAGGCATCACCCGCCGCTGCGCGTGAGTTCATCGAGAACTCCGCACGGGGTCTAGCTCCGGAGGCAAGAGCATTTGCACTGGAACGCTTCGATCGGCTGTCGCACCACCCCCTGTGGTTCCACAATCGCATGTGGTCGATCGCGAAGGAGCCTGCGTTGCCAGCCGAGGAGTATCGCCGTGCGGCAGCGTGGATGGAGTACGCATCTCGCTTGGCACCTGAGAACGATCGCCTACTCATGGCACTCGGCCTGCTGCGATTTCGTTTGCACCACTACGACGAAGCACTCGCCACAGCGCAGGCCGCACTGCTTGTATCTACTGCAAGTCGGCCAGCCAGCGCGTCGCTCGCGGCGATGGCCCATCAGGAACTCGGCCATGCAGACGAGGCCAGTGCGGCACTAAAGGAGGCTGAGCGATCAATGGCGAATGGACATGTTGCCGCGATGCCGGAAAATCAAACGCTCGTGGCGCAGGCCACCGCCCTGATCATCGGAACCACCAGCGCGGACTCGGCTCGTCAACAACATGAGTAAGACACTCCGTTACGGGGTTGAGGCACAGATGCTGGCGTCGCTGGAAGGGCGCCGAGGGCTGCTTCGGCTCTGACGTTACGGCGCCTGGTCCGCAAGAGATAGGTGAGAACAGGCGTGGGGCGTGACGACCGTCCATTCGTGGCGATTCGCGGCGCGCTGGTCGCCGAAAGCGGCTCCGCCGATCGACCGCGTCAGGTCGCGCGTCGGTGCGGCGACCCATACTGCGCCGAAGGAAGGAACGGGATGAAGAAACAGAATGCGTACTACAAGGTCTTTGCGCTGAAGGACAAGACGATCGTCTTGGTTCTCCAAACACGAAAGCCTGTGGGGCCACGGGGCGGTCCGAAGCCGAAGATCGACGAGGATGGGATTCACACATGGTTCCCAGAAACGGCCATGGACTACCAGCACCTGCCGAAAGCGGCGGCCGCCAGCCGGCACACGACGATCGCAACATGCCTGAACCTGAAGCGCATTCTGCGTGAGCGGGTTGAGAGCCGGTTGACCACGGTCGAGGGGCAATTGGTGCAGATCGCCGAACAGCTAACGCGGCTGGAGGATAAGCTCGATTCTCAGCAGGCTGTCGGTGGGTAATGCGGAGCCGCAACGCCGGTCGTCCGTCTTCACGATGGAGCACGTGTTTGACCGGCGCGGGCATCGTCGGGCGCCGTCTGGAACCGATGTGGTGATCGAGTCGCCTGGTGTTGGCTCGCTGACGACACTGACCGCGACCTCAATCCCGCTCGAACCCGTGCGAGCTGAAGTTGAGCGTGCGGCAGTTCTCGGTGACAGCACGGACGATTGCCTGTTCCACGCCCTTGGGGACGTCGGCCTCGATGTCGAGTGTCACGCGAACCTGAGCACCCTCGATGCCGGCAAGGTGCGCGATGACCTCCTCCGCAATCCTTCCCGCGTCGCGTCCGAGCCGACGCGAGTCAAGCGACACAGCCCCAAAGAAACGCCGCGGGATCGCAGGCTCCTTGTGCTCGGGCTCCGGGCCGTCACCGCTGCCCGGCTTCGTCGATCGGCTCTCTTCGCCATCGTCTACCACGTCGCCACCGCCGGGCGGGCCCATGTCCCTCTCACGCTGAGCGGCAGCGATGTCCGGTTTCACGACCAGACCGGGCCCATCGATCGCCGGACGAACCCCCTCGCCACAACGCAAACCGGCATACCGGCCGCCCTCCTCCTTCGATTCCGCGTAGGCGAACGTCTCACTTTGCCAAGTCAGAAGATCCACACCATCGGCAATCGCCCCAACGAGCACACCCGGGCTTGTCAACCGAGGCAGGTAGAGGTACTGAGCAAAATCCTCGGCAAGTAGCCGAACCTCAACGTCGTCCCCGCGCCATAGCGGCACTCGATCGAGTTCCATGCGCAGCCGAGTTCCGCCGAACTGAGGGATCAGCAGCTCGTCCGCCCGCATCTTCTTCGACGCACGCTGCGCGAGGGGATCCTGCCCGGACAAACGGCGTGCATGCCATTCGACGTCGGCGTGCGGATCCGGTTGCCCTGGCACGATCAGCCAGCAATAGGTCTCGGGGATACGCTGCTCGACGACACCCTGCCATTCGCGCCGCTTCACCGTGACGGTCCGAATCTGCGACTGATTGAGGTCGAGATCGTCCTTCTTGTCATCGATCGCCGTCCACGCGAGCGCCCAACGAACGGCATCCTCGAGCTCATTCAGGCGCGTTCGGTCGGCCGCCACGAATGCCAGGGTATTGCGGTAGATTCGCGGCCCCGAACCGCGCGATGCGAGCAATTCCTTCGCCGCTTCGAGGGCGGGGCTGTCATCCTTGTTGGCAAGATGCTCGAACTCAGGGCTGAGGATCACAAGCCGCGCATCGTGATCATCGGCCACGTCGGACGGTGACTGCGGGCATGCGTGCACCCGCGCGAAATCGCCGCGTTCTTTCTCGTGTTTCTTCAGTGCCTCGCGAACCGCATGCTTCACGTCCTCATCCGAGAAGCCGGCCTTCCGTGACTCGGCATCACGGTTGATGTTTTGCGCGGTGTCGTAGTAGGTCAGCTCGCCATCCGTGTTGAGGTATGTGGCCTTGTTCTGGAGTCGGCGGAGCGCATCGCCGAAAGTGTTGACGCTCTCACCGGGCTGGATGCACCCGAGGTTGATCTGCCGGATGGCCTTGCCGCGGTTTGCCGTGCCATGCAGCGGCGCCGTCCCGAGGAAGATCGTGCGTGCCACGCGCCGCGTAGCCGAATATCGCCCGAGCGTGCTGTTCTCCCGGTCGATCGCAAGCGGCGTCGAATCAGGACCATCCACATCAGCTTCCACGACGGCTGACCATGTCGGCTCCAGATACCGCGTCAGCTCTTTGCGAACGTCGGGCTCTTCGATCGGGATCATCCCCGGAAGGATGATCAGGTTCCGGTCTTCCTTTTCCCACAGCTCGTGTATCACCGCCGCCATGAGCCGCAGCACTCCGCGTGTCCGCTGGAAGCGGTCCAACGTAGACCAGTCGGAATAGAGCCGATCGAACACCTCCGGATGAATCGGATACGCGGACCTCATCCGTTTTTCGTACTCGGCCGAGCCCGCGTCAGTCGGGAACTCCTTGTTGCTCGCTCGGTAGGTCTCGATGAACGTCCGGATGACGTTATCGCGCTCGCGGAAGATTTCGTAGTTTGCGTTCGGCTTGATCTTCCGCCGCCGTACGATCTCTAAGACCTCCTCAGTGCTCGCCGGCTGCAAGGGAGCATCATTCCGACCGACGACATTCTCAAGC
>JAJDDX010000282.1 GCA_029260055.1 Phycisphaerae bacterium | reverse complement strand
CCATGCAGACGGGGATTCGGTCGGCGCCGACGCGCTCGATCAGTGCGCGCAGCTTGTCGAGGTCCATGTTCCCTTTGAAAGGGTGCTTTGACTGCAGATCGCGGGCTTCGTCGATCACCAGATCGAGCGCCTCGGCGCCGGACTGTTCGACGTTGGCTCGCGTGGTGTCGAAGTGGTTGTTGTTCGGGACGATCTTGCCTTCGCCGCCGAGCAGTTCGAACAAGATGCGCTCGGACGCCCGGCCCTGGTGCGTCGGCAGGATGTGCGTAAAGCCGGTCATCTCGTGGACCTGGTCGTAGAGGCGGAAGAAGCTGCGAGAGCCGGCGTAGGATTCGTCGCCGCGCATGATGGCCGCCCACTGTTCGCTGCTCATGGCGCTGGTGCCGCTGTCGGTGAGCAGGTCGATCAGCACGTCATCGGCGCGGATGGCGAAGACGTTGAAGTGGGCGTCGCGAATGATCTTCTCGCGTTGCTGAGGCGTCGTCAATTCGATCGGCTCGACGACCTTGATACGAAACGGTTCGATGATGGTTTTCATGGCTTATGTGGTTCCGAGTTTGGCTAGTTCTTGTTCGTTGTGCCGGTCTGCGATGACCTCTGTCAGAAGCCTGTCCGGCGCGAATGGAGCGGCGAGCGGGTCCTGCTTGCCGTTGATGAGGTCTGCTGCGAGCCGTCCCACGGCCCAGGATGATGTCACGCCGTGTCCGCCGAGGCCCGCGACGTGGAAGACGCCGTTGCAGCGCGGGTCGAACCCGATGACGAATCGGCGATCCCCGGCGAAGGTCCGCTGTCCGACCCAACTGGATCGCACTGCCAGGTCGCCGAGGCCTGGCTGGAGCTTCTTCAGTTTCCGCGCGAGCGTGTCGAGTACGTTCGGGTCTTCGCGGTAGTGACCCGGAAGGTCGGGCGTTTCGTCGCAACAGGACAGCAGCAGTCCGTCCGACTCGGGTCTGAAGTAGAGCCCGCCGTCGGTGTTCCACACACAGGGAGCATCCGGGCGTACCCAATCGAGCGTGGTCGTGACGAACAGGTGGCGGTTCATCGGTATCAAGTCGAGGTCACCGATTCGGCCCGCCCACGCGCCGGCTGCGTTGACCAGAATGTTACAGGCGAGGGTGCCTTTGTCCGTGGTGACATGGATGGCGTCGTCTACCTGCTCCCATGCGCGGACCTTGGTGTTGAAGGCGACGCGCTGATCGGCGAGATAGGTCGCCAGTAAGCCGGCCACGTCGACGGTGCCGTCATTCGGGCACCACCTGCCCGTGCCTCTGGCTCGAGGGAAGTACGTTCTTACATCAGTGCCGGAGTGGCCGAGCAGCATGAGGCCGCGCCGCTCGAACGTGGCGAGCGAGCCGTCGCGCAGGACTGCCGCGCCTTCGGCCATGAGCGGCTCGACGGCGGCGTCTTCGACGTGCTGCCGCACGATGGCGGCGTTGCGCCCGGAGGAGTGCACGCCGGGCGTGGCCTCCCGGTCGAGGATGAGAATGCCGGATCGCCCGGCGCGTGCCAGGTGATAGGCAGTCGCGGCGCCCGCGAAGCCGGCACCGACGATCAGAATGTCAACGTCTACACGACCCATTCGTCTTTACCGGTGGCGCCCACACGTTCGCTTACCGGCGCTCCAATCCCCGCGCCGTCAGACACACCAAGCCGGGCAGGATAGCAGAATCGGGTCGTCAAGGCGCGTCCGGGGCGTAGCGAGCGGGGTGATCGAGCGGCCCGGTTGGGTGGCCCATGTCCTTTGGACATGGGGGAGACGATGACAGGTGCTCCGGAGCCCTGGCATCTTCCGGCGTCAACGGTTGGTGAGCATCGCCTCCCCCACCTCCAGAGGAGGTGGGCCACCCGTCGGAGGAGGTGGGCCACCCGTCGGAGGAGGTGGGCCACCCGTCAGAGGAGGTGGGCCACCCGTCAGAGGAGGTGGGCCACCCGTCCATGAGCCAGCGCGTCTGGGCATGCCACCCGTCGCAACCGCGACCGTGTGGAAGCGGCACATGCCCGGTTTCGGGAAAACCGCTCCCTTACGGTCGTGGCTCGGAACGCCCTGTCGCAGTTTTGAAGAACCAGGCCCTAGTCGGGCTTCGTGCGGGTGAATGTAAGGGTCCGGTCGACGGGCGGATTCCTGTGAGTTTCTTCGGCGCCGTCGGGCCAGACGATGCGGACCGAGTCGATCGAATCGGCCCTGCCGAGGCCGAAATGCAGCGTCAGTTCGTTCTGAGACAGGTAGGACGATCCGGAGCCGACGACGGCCATTTGCTCGTGTCCGCCGGCGGTCACGTAGGCCCGCGCCGCTATGGCACGCCTGTTCGGCCCTGGTTGCCGCAGGCTTAGGCGGAGGTAGTGGCCGGACTCCGGCGTGGCGTTGGCCAGTACGATCGGGGTGCCGCCGTGGACGAGGATGACCCAATCCACTCGCCCGTCGTTGTTAAAATCAACATGGGCGCCGCCGCGACCAACGATCGGCGTGGCGAGCGTATCCGAGGCGCGAGCGGCTGTATCGACGAAGCCATCGTTGCCGCGGTTGTAGAAGAGGAAGGGCGGTTGGGTTTCGAGCCGGGTGTGGTCCGCCGTGTTCTCGAGCGTACTGCCGTTGACGAGCCAGAGGTCGCGTCGCCCGTCGTTGTCGAAGTCGACGAACCCGGTGGCCCATCCGACCATGTCGAGGGAACTCTGACCCAGTCCGTATTCGTCGGCCTCGTCCATGAACCAGATGCGGCCCGGTTCGGACGCCCCGAGCATCTCGTCGAGGGCCATGTTGCGGTAGAGGGCGTTCTCTTGCGCGATCCAATGGGTGATCAGGATGTCCTCGTCGAGGTCGTCGTCGAAGTCGGCGACGGCGATGCCCATGGCGCCGCGGTAGTCGGCTGCGAGGGAGGAGGGGCCCACGTCGGTGAACGTGCCGTCGCCTCGGTTGCGGAAGACGCCGTTGTTCGAGACGTCGTTGGCGACGTAGAGATCGAGCCAGCCGTCGTTGTCGAAGTCGACCCAACTGGCGGAGAGGCTTCGACCTTGCGGGTCGTCTATGCCGGCGGTTTCGGCGACCTCCTCGAAGGTGCCGTCACCTGAGCTTCGAAAGAGCGAGTTGGGTGAAGCGGCGTAGGACGACGGGTTGATCGTGTAGGGTTGCTCGGTGGCGTACTGACGTTCGACAACCTTCCGGTCGGCCTCTCGATAGACGAAGTTGACGTAGTTGGTGACGTAGAGGTCGATGTGTCCGTCTCGGTCGTAGTCACCCCAGGAGCATCCGGCGCTGAAGCGTGCGTCTTGCGTGCCGGTCTTGTCGGTCACGTCCCTGAACGTGCCGTCGCCGAGGTTCTCGTAGAGGGCGTTGGGGCCGAAGGCGGTGATGTAGACGTCGAGGTCGCCGTCGTCGTCGAAGTCCGCCCAGGCTGCGCCCATACCGTAACCGGCGAAGTCGATGCCGGCGCGGTCGGTTACGTCGTCGAAGCGCGCGCCGTCGACGTTGCGGTAGAGACGGGACTTGCCTTTTTCGGGATCGACGGATGCCATCGGTCCAGCGTTGCCCGCGAAGTTCACGAAGAACAGGTCCGGTTTACCGTCGTCGTCGAAGTCGCCGACCGCCACGCCGGAGCCCATGTCTTCAGGTAACAGCGATGCCCTTGTGGCGGGAAAGTGGCTGAAGTCGATGCCCGTTTCGGCGGAGACGTCCGTGAAGCGCAGCGCTGTGGCGTCTTCGCCGCTGTCTCGCGCTAGGATCGAGGTGAGGCCGGCTACTTCGTCACCGGGTCTGACCGCCTCCAAGTCGTGATCGCGCGTCGCCCAGAACCAGGCGGCTGCGGCGGCCACGATGACGGTGCTGATGAGGGTCCAGCGGGCGAGCAGCCTTCGGCGCTTGTCCCAGTTTCGCACGAGCTACTGCTCCACCCCGATGACGAGCGATGCGGTGGCGAGCTCGGTGATCGGGGTACGGATGCCGGCGTCTTCACCGAAGAGGCGATCGAGGAAGACGGCGTCTGCCTTCTGGTAGTTCAGCACGGCTTTGACTCGCAGTTCCTTGAATTCGCCCGGCGCGGTGAAGGCCATCTTCGACGTGTCTTCGTCGGTTTCGCGCACCGGTGGGGCGGTGAAGCCGGGGCATGCGAATGAATACGTCTCGCTGTCGCTCATGCCGGGGAACAGGGCCCGCTTGAAGCGAGCACCCACCATCTCCCAGAGGTTGTGCCGGTCGATGTCGTTGCCGTATCGGTCGATGCCGTCGGCTTTGAAGACCATGGCTTCCTCCGCCATCGTGCCGGTGTCGTCGGGCTTACCCAACTCGTGGACGACGTTGCCGTGATCATCTTCGACGGTCAGCTCGACCCAGCTTCGGATGATGTCGAGCGGGCCGGTCGGGAACCCGTGACCGGTCTTATTATTCGTCACGACGACCTGGACGTCCACCTTATCGCCCGGCTTGACGCTTTCGGGTCCGACCAGGTCGAGGCGAATCACCGGACCGGCTGTCCACTTGTCGGCGATCTCGGGCACTTCGATCTCGCCACGCAGCCACTGCTCCGTGAGCTTCACTTGTTCCTCGGCGCCGGGAAGCTTCATCAGAAGCGGCATGACCTGGTTGGCCGCGAGGAAGCGGTGGGAGCGGTGCTTCTTGTCGCCGTCGTTGCGGTTGTAGTCGGCTGTGTCGCCCGAAGCGGGGTCGGTCGAGTCAGCCAGCGGCATGTGGCATTCACGGCAGGAGATCGACTTGGTCGCGTCACCTTCGTGATACCAGCGGCTCTTGCGCCAGTTGTCGTACTGGTTCTGCAACTGCACCCAGCCGATCTGGTTGACCTCCTCGTCGATGAACTGTTTGTGGCACGCGCCGCAGTACTCGGCTGTCTTGTATAGATCGCGGGCGAACGTCTCTTTGTGTTTCCAGGGGTAGGATCGAATGAGGAAGTCGCTGACCCACTTGCCGAGGGGGTCGGCTTCCACCTCGCCGACGTAGCGATCGAACTGCGTGACGGTGTAGTCGGCGTTGCCGCGTACGTCGGTTTGCGTGATCGTGTGGCATACGACGCAGGAGACGCCTTCTTCCGCGCCGACGCTGGTGAGGCCTTCGACGTTCACGTTCTTACTGCCTGAGAGCAGGGCGATCGGATCGTGGCAGCCGGCGCAGTAGCGCGTCGATTCGGCTCCAGTGTCGGCTAGCATGAGTCGTTGGACGGCCTGGAAGGCTACGTCCGAGGAGGCGTAGCGGTGCGCGCTGGGCTGCCACTCCTCGAGGATGTCGCTGTGGCATCCACTGGTTCCACAGCCGGCTGACCCGGACATGGAGACCGGGTCGTACGCCCAACTGCTGGCGGTCTGCACGAGGCTCGGGGCGAACGGTCGATCTTCTCCGAACTTCCAACTGTAGTCGTCGGGAAACTCGTTGTTCATCACGGGAGCGCGATAGAGGGCGGCTGAGCCGGCGTGCAAGACGAGTAGGGCACAGGCTCCGCCGAAGCACTCCACGAGGAATGACCGTTTGGCGCCCTTCATCGCCACGACGGCTTCCGGATTGAACACCTTGCGCACCCAGAGCATGATCGTGTGTGCCGCGAGCACGAAGACGAACGCGAGCCCCGTGATCAGGTGGACCTGATCCCAGAGGTATCCGATGCGTGTGCCGAAGAGCGCCTGCCAGGTCAGCACGAGGCCGCTGGCAAAGAGTGCCAGGAGCAGCACGCCTGAGACGTAGCCGAGCAGTTGATAGTGGTTGAACTTGCCGCGGAAGCGCAGCCACCAGTGGCGGCCCATGTACCAGGCGGTCGGCGGGAGCATGACGACGCCGACGGCTGTGTGCCACAGCACGCCGAATTGGTTCCAGATCGAGAAGCCGAGCAGGTAGATGGCGAGCCCGGTGATTGTCTCAAAAACGAGAAGGCCCATGGTCAGTCCGGTGAGCCAGTGTCGCCACTCGGCGGCTGCATCGACACGGCCACGGGTCGCGTCGGGTGCTTCCGCGTGCACGGCCAAAGCGTCTAGTTTCATGTCTGATTTGCCTGCGGGTGTATCCATAGTCCCTCTCCCTGCGTGGCCGGTTTGGCTGTACGTTGACCGTCGATAGGAGGACGAGAAGCCGTAGCTGAGCTGTCGTCGTTCGGCCCGTACGGCAGAACTGCCTCCCGCAAGTAGATCGGGGAGCATCGCACGCCGTATGATTCATCCATTAGCCTACCCATATGTCCTCATATAGTCAACGAATTCCAGTTTCTGACTTGGCTTGCCGGGAGCTTGTGCGTTATACTGCGCGGCCAAAGCCAGCCTGGCGTTCGGTGTGTCGAATGCGCGGGTCAGGCGGGCGAAGCATGGAGGTGCTCGAGCGGATGGCTCGATTCGGCGGAGCCGGCCTCATGTCTACCGTTAGAGAAAGCTTGTCGCGGGCTCGATTTTTCCCTTGGCGCGGCCGTAACCTGCCCATATAAAGGTGGACATATGGATGATTGGCTAGTTTTATGCTGTCGTTAACGAGCCAATATGCGCTGCGGGCGATGATCTACCTCACGCAGCACGAGGAAGATTGGCCGATTCCGGGCCGGCGGATTGCCGCCGAGGCCGGCATCCCCGCCAAGTATCTGTCGAAGATTCTCGGCGACCTCGTGCGGTCGGGGGTGCTTGATTCATCGCCGGGCAAGAGCGGCGGGTTTCGGCTTCGCCGCGCCGCCAAGCAGACGACGCTCCATGAAGTGCTGCGTCCGTTCGAGCAGTTCGCTCGCGGGCGGTGCCCGTTCGGCAATCAGGAGTGCAGCGACGAGAAGCCCTGCATCGCGCATGACCGTTGGAAGAAGGTCATCGAGGCGCAGGCCAAGTTTCTTGCGGACACGTCGGTGCTCGATGTGGCTGTACCGTCTGCGACGAAGCGCCGTCGACGCAAGAAGAGCTAGCTTTGCGCGTTTGCGTGCGATCGAGTGAGGACCTTTGAGGCAGAGCGGGTCTCGTGCCCGCTTCAGATCTTCGGATAAGCGACTGAGCGATGCGGCTTCGATGCCGCTATAGGGAGCGGGAGTAGCGTGGTTGTCTTGGGCATGTTTATCTATATGGCTATAGAGAAATAGGCTGATGATGACGGGAGAGTCCGTTCGAGTCCGCGTGCCCGACGATGCGTATTGGCGCGAGCAGATCAAGTGCCAGGACGCTTGCCCCGTTGGTACCGACGCGCGTGGCTACGTGCGAGCGATCGCCGCCGGCGACTTCGAGTCGGCCTACCTGATCGCTCGGGGCCCCAATCCGCTCGCGAGCATCTGTGGACGCGTTTGCGGCGCGCCGTGCGAGGCGGCCTGCCGCCGCGCCGACATCGATGATGCCGTCTCCATCCGGGCACTCAAGCGGTTCGTGACCGATCGCTTCGGTCCCGAATCATTTACCAAAGAAACGCTCAAACCGATCGGCCTTCTGAAGCGCGTGTTGGGGAACCGCCCGAAGCGCGACTGCAGCGGCGTGGAGGAACTGGGCGCCTACGGCATCTTTCCGGAGGCCGGTGCGAACGCCCGGGACAAGTCCAAGGGGCAAAACGTAGCCATCATCGGGTCGGGGCCGGCGGGCCTTGCGGCTGCCCATGACTTGGCGCTGCTGGGTTTTGGCGTGACGGTATACGAGATGGAGCCGGTGCCGGCGGGCATGCTGGCTGTGGGTATTCCCGAATACCGCTTGCCACGCGATTTGATCGAGGCCGAGGTCGAGGTGATTCGGTCGCTCGGTGTCGAATTCATCTGCAACACCCAGGTTGGTAGGGATATCACTCTGGCGGACATCCGCAGCCAGCACGCTGCGACAATCGTGGCGGTCGGCGCGAAGTGCTCTCGGCGCATTCCGATTCCGGGTGGCGACGGGCCCTTGGCGCTCGGCGGGGTCGAGTTTTTGCGCGATGTGGCGCTGCAACGCACCGACCACGCTCCCGCCATGGATCGCCTCGGGGAGCGGATTGTCGTCATCGGCGGCGGTAATGTGGCGTACGATGTCTCGCGCACGGTGATCCGGCAGATCGGCTACGACGTGTCTCGCAGTGCCTTGCGGCAGACGGGTGTGGGTGAAGTTCACCTCTGCTGCCTCGAAAGCGTCGACGAGATGCCGGCCGACGATGTCGAGATTCTCGAAGGTCACGAAGAGGGCGTTGAACTTCACCCGTCGCTTGGCCCGGTGGAGGTCGTTCGTGGTGCGGGCGGCCGCGTCACCGCCGTGAAGTTCCAGCGATGCCTGAGTGTCTTCGGCGAAGACGGCCGGTTCGCGCCGAAGTTCGACAAGGACGACATCACCACCATCGAGGCGGACGCCGTGATCTGGGCGATCGGGCAGCAGCCTGACCTTTCTTTTATTGACCCGGACGGTGACGTACGACTCAACGAACGCGGGCAGATCGAGCACGACACAGACACGCTGACCACGACGGCGAAGGACGTTTTCATCGCGGGCGATATCGCCTATGGGCCGCGGCTGTTGATCGACGCCGTCGCCAGCGGCAAGAAGTGCGCCCGCAGCATCCATGCCTTCCTGACGGGTAAGCGACTCGAGTCGTCGTGTGAACTCGTTCAACTGAACTTGCCGGATTACGCCCGCGAGCGGGATTACGAGAAGCTGCCGCGAGCGGCCGTGCCCATTGCGGACGCCGAGCAGCGAAGGACTTCTCAAAGTGCCATCGTCGAACGCGGGTACGACGAGCCGACGGCGGTGACGGAAGCCTGTCGCTGCCTCGATTGCGGCGTCAACACG
>JAJDDX010000281.1 GCA_029260055.1 Phycisphaerae bacterium | reverse complement strand
GCATCCTCCGACGTTGGGGCAGGAAGTTCCAGCGCAGGGACGGTAGGCTCGTTCACGGGGCGTACTCCTTTCTGCCACGTTGGCATCGGTATCGCTGAACACGACACCGAGGGTACGCCGCCTTTTTTACACCGTCATCCACAACTTTCGGTTATATCTCCGTTTGGAGTCCACGAGACCACTTTGGTCGACGTCACCCGGAAGAAAACCGATGTCCACGCGATCCGGCTCGTTGTCTGCCCCGAGGTCGCCGTATGCGAGTATGCGTGTGCCGCAGGCATTCTCTACATCGGCGATGATCGTGGTCCACTCGTCAACCGCAATGATACCGTCAAGCTCCACACTCAGCGTGACCTCATCGGACCACGAGACTCCTTCGACGGCTGGAGGGGGAGACTTTCCCGTCTGCACGACGGTCAAAGCGTCCTTGTCAATCGGGCCGCCGCCGACGTTGAAGACAGGCTCAGAAAAGACGAGCGTAACTTCGCCGAGCCCTTGGTCGAGACTCTCTCCGTTAGTGCTTTCGCGCAGCGGATCGATGTATCCACTGTGCGGTCGCGTGTGCCCGTGAATCCCCTCACCATGCACAATCACCGGAGGAGTCACATCGTACACATAAGACTGACCTGTCTGATTGTGGTGCTGTGATCCGATGACCACAAAGTCCTCGTTGGCGTCCTGGGCAGCAACCCCGACGCCGAAGTATTCATGCGACACTCCATCGTTCGCCCAGAGCTTGTACAGCTCTGACCACGCCTTGCCGTTCCAGCGAAAGACGTACGCAGAACCACCCAAGCTACCGTTCGGGTGCTCATCCGACCGTGCCCCTATCGCGATCAAATCGCCATCTGCCGCAATTGACGTCCCGAACTCGTCGCTCGCGTCGGCGTCCGAAGCCGTTAGTTTCTGCTGATGCACCCACTCATTCTCTTGCGGGCTAAAGCGAAACACGTACGCCGCTCCGGAATTCGTGCCATCGCCGTCTTCGAGCCAACTCGATATCACGAGGACATCATCATGGAGAGCAACAGCCACTCCGAATTCGTCACCGATCTCTCGGACCGGGGCGGTCAGCTTCTGGCTCAGCTCGTACTCGCCCGTCCCGTCGTTATATCGAAAGACGTACGCCGATCCGCGCGCCGTGTCGTCTCCGTAGGCACCGACCACGATCACGTCGCCTTCGACGTCCGCCGAGATGCCGAATTTGTCCCCCACGGCCCCATCCCCGGCTGTCAGCTTTTGAGCTTGATTCCATACGCCGTCCTGGTCGTCATATCGAAAGACGTAGGCCGATCCCGAGTCGCTGCCGTCTCGATACGCAGTCGCCACCAGAACATCGCCGCTGACCACCGTCTGCCAACCGAACTCGTCACCCGCGGCTGCGTCTGCTGCGACGAGCTTCTGTTCCTGCCGCCACTGGTCCTCCCTGGCATGGAATCGAAAGACGTAGGCCGACCCGGACTTGCTTCCGTTGTCGTCACTCCTCGGCGCCCCGAGGACGATCAGGCTCCCTTCGATGTCCAGACTTCGCCCGAACAAGTCGCCGCATTCAGCATCAGACGCCGTCAACTTCTGTTTCTCAATCCATGAGCTTCCGATTCGCTCGAACGCATACGCTGAGCCAGATTGACAAAACACGTCTGACGGCCGTGCATCGTCGTTTTGCAGGGCCGAAATCACGAGCGTTTGTTCATGCATCGCTGACCAGAAGCCGAAGTTATCATTGACCGATGTGTCCTCCGCCGTCAACCTTGCGTCTTCACACTGCGCGAGGCAGGGTGCCTGAATGCTAAGCGCCAGCAGGACTGCCGGAATCCATCGAAATGTCTTGTCGCGGCTGAACATACGTGTTCTCCTTGAGCTAAGTACAATTGCCATGCTCCGGGCGCCCCAAGCGACCGGGTGGGGTGGTCTCTAGAGGACACCCACGTTCGAGGGCGGAGTCCCCGGTGCTCGGTGACGTATCAGAGCTTACAACGCCTCTTCCTTGCCATCATTGGTAGGCCGGCCCTTCGCCGGTCGCGGGCGCCGGCACCGTTCTTCAGTTGCGGTACAGTCCCAAGGTCGCTCGCCCCACGACTTGGCCTTATACGCCCGGCGAAACCCTACACTTGATCGCCCGTTTCGCTAGCGACGATAACCATCGCGGTCCGGAAATCCCGCCATGGGTCACTCCAGCCGTTGAGGGTGTTGCAGCAATCCACACCGCAATTGGAGAGCCGAACCGGCAGCGCAGCCGGTAGAGTCATCGCGCTCACTACCACCGGGGACTAACAAGACTGAGCTTGCCCCAAGACCCCCCTTCGTTTCGACCCGGCGACCAGAACACGTGACATCACATGCTCATCGCTATTCACAAGGAGCCGAAATTCTGGTACACCTGTCCGCTAGAGGGGACGCCAAGCCGGTGGTTTTCCTTACACCGTTCGTTACGAAAACATTTGCGCACCGCTGTCCCTTGCGTTTTTCGTTAGATCGCCACGACGCAGCGCAACGAGCGTGGAGGCTGAGGCGATGGAGCAATACGCAATACCCACAGATTCGCGGCTCAGGGAGCTCGTTCTGCAGGCGCAGCGAGGTGACCGTGTCGCATTCGGCGCGTTGTGCCGGCGCTCATACGGCAAATGGCTGGTCGCGATCGCGAGGCTCTTCCCGCAGCATCTGCGTACGAAACTCGATCCAGAGGATGTCCTGCAAGAGGTGTTGGCCGCTGCCTGGCGCGAACTGCCAACGCTGGAAGAGGTGAGTATCGGGAAATTCCATCGGTGGATTCTGGCCATCTCGCGCAACCGAGTGACCGACGCAATCCGGCACTTCGACCGAAAGAAGCGAGCGGTCGAACAAGAGGATCGCGGTGAACGGTCGCCGGATTCCACGGCGTTCGCGGGCAGTGAGACACCGAGCAAATCGCTCGCGAGACGCGAGCAATCGGCGAAGATCGCCGATTTGCTCGAGGAGCTCAGTCGCCCCCAACGCGACATCATTGTGTACCGTATCCTCGAAGAGTACTCACGCGAGGAGGTGGCCAATATGACAGGCAGGACACGTAACAACGTCGACGTGATCCTCCATCGCGCGCTTCGCGCGCTGAACAAGCTCATGAAGGTCCGCGGGGTAGATTCGACACTCTTTCGTCCACTAGGCTGATGCAAGATGTGCACACGTGGTGATGAGTTGAGGTCCGCTGCCGAACGCGAGGCCGTGCAGGCGGTTACGGCGCTAATCGAGGCAAGAAAGGTGCATTCCGCAACTCCCCCGGAGGAATTCGCTCCGAGCAATCCGGCAGCCGCGAGGGAATTCTGGGAAGCCGTCAACGGCCTGAGGTGGTTCGAGCAACGCCCGGCACAGACGGAAGTCGACGCCGACGAAAATGGCGACAAAGACGCCATCGGTCCCTATCGAGTCCTCGAACGGCTAGGTGAAGGTGGCTTTGGCGTTGTGTACCTTGCCGAGCAGGCACGCCCCATCCGCCGACGCGTGGCGTTGAAGGTTATCAAGTTGGGAATGGATACGAAGAGCGTGATTGCGCGCTTCGAAGCCGAGCGACAAGCGTTGGCGATGATGGACCATCCCAATATTGCCAGGGTCTTGGACGCGGGCGCCAGCGAGACAGGCCAGCCGTTCTTCGTGATGGAGCACGTGGCGGGTCTGCCTATCACCGAGCACTGCGACCGATATCGGCTGGGCCTTGAGGTGCGCCTCCGGATATTCACCCTGGTATGCCAGGCCGTGCAACACGCCCATCAGAAGGGGATCATCCATCGCGACCTCAAACGGTCGAACATCCTGGTTACGTATCACGGTGGGGAATCAATGCCGAAGGTGATCGACTTCGGCGTAGCCAAGGCCATCGACCAGCGGCTCTGTGAGCGCACGATCGTAACGGAACGCGGGCAGCTGCTCGGAACACCTGAGTATATGAGCCCTGAGCAGGCAGAATCAGCTCGGGACATCGACACGCGCAGCGACATATACTCCCTCGGCGTGCTGCTGTACGAACTGCTGACAGGCACGCTTCCTTTCGATCCGGAGTCGATGCGCAATGCCACCGTCGACGAAGTCCGTCGCATTATTCGCGAGGTCGACCCGCCCAAGCCGAGCACGAGACTTGAATGCCTACCCAGCACCGCAAGTGACGAATCTACTGCGATCGCACTCAACCACAAGGCCGACAGCCGATCGCTCCAGCGCCAACTTCAAGGCGATCTCGATTGGATAGTGATGAAGTGCCTGGAGAAGGACCGAACGAGGCGCTACGACACGGCCAACGATTTAGTTTTGGACATTGCCAGATACTCGAACAACGAGCCGGTTCTTGCCGGACCACCGAGTGGTGCCTACCGGCTGCGTAAGTTCGTAAGACGGAACCGAAGCGGCGTAATCGCGGCGTCGTCAGTGATAGCAGCTATGTTGCTGGGGTTGGTCGGGACGAGTTTCGGCCTCTACAGGGCCGAGCAACGGCGCGTGGAAGCGGAGGCCGCCCTGGCACGCATGTCCGAGGCGCAGGCCCAGACCCAAGCGAAGACGGAAGAACTTGAATTGGTCACCGAGTTTCAGGCATCGATGTTAGGCGAGATCGACGCCGAACAACTGGGCCGTGCCCTGTTCGTCGATCTGCGCGACCGGGTGCGCAAATCGCTTGAAACCGATAGCGCGTCGTCCTCGGACGCGGAATCTGCACTGAGTGATTTTGATCGGACACTACGTCGCGCCAACGCCACCGACGCGGCGCTCAAGCTCGTCGACAAACACGTGCTCCGTCGGGCGGTTGAGGCTATCGAAAGGAAGTTCGCCGATCAGCCGGTCATCCGCGCTGCGCTCCAGCAGACCGTCGCGAGCACATACAGACAGGTCGGGCTCTTGGCGCCGGCATTGCCAATGCAGGAAGAGGCGCTCAATACGCGGCGCTTTGCGCTCGGCGACGACCACCCGGACACGCTGGAGTCAATCAACAATACGGGGGCGCTGCTCAGGTCGATGGGCAAGTATGACAAGGCCAAGCAATACTACGGCGAGGCACTTGAACGCAGACGTCGCATTCTCGGCGACAACCATCGGGATACGCTGGAGTCAATCGGCAATATGGGGGCGCTGCTCAGGTCGATGGGGCAGTACGGCGAAGCCGAGCCGTACTACCGCGAGGCACTGGAAGGCAGACGTCGCATACTGGGCGACGACCACCCGGACACGTTGACGTCGATTAACCACATGGGCGCGCTGATCCAGTTGATGGGCAAGTACGATGAAGCCATGTCGTACTACTACGAAGCATTGGAAGGCAGACGTCGGGTCCTTGGTGATGACGACTCGGGCACGCTGACATCAATCAACAACATGGGCGCGGTACTCAAGAAGATGGGCAAGTACGATGAGGCCGAGTCATACTACCGCGAGGCGCTGGAAGGCAGACGTCGCGTACTGGGCGATGACCACCCGGACACGCTGATGTCCATCAATCACATGGGATTCCTGCTCCATGAGACGGGCAGGCTAATAGAGGCTGAAGACTACTACCGCAAGGCACTGGAAGGAAGACGTCGCGTCCTGGGCGTTGACCACTCGGACACGCTGATCTCGATTTTCGGCTTCGGCTACATGCTCCAGGAAATGGGCAAGCTAGAAGAGGCTGAAGTCTACTTCCGCGAGGCGTTGGAAGGCCGACGTCACGTTCTTGGCGACGACCACCCGGACACGCTGACGTCCATGAACAGCATGGGGTTGCTGCTTGGATCGATGGGCAAACCTGAGGAGGCTGTTCGCCACATACGCAAGGCGCTGGAAGGTAGGCGTCGCGTCTTGGGCGACGAACACTCGAACACACTCACCTCGATCGCCAGCTTGGGCTTCACGCTCCACTTGATGGGACACCTGGAAGAGGCTGAACGCTACAACCGTGAGGCGCTGGAAGGGTGGCGTCGCGTTCTTGGTGACGACCACCCTAGTACGGCAGTTCTAATCAATAATCTGGGACGGGTGCTGCGCGATCTGGGGAAGCTCGAAGAAGCCGAGGCTCTCGGCGCCGAGGCTGTGCGGAGGGGACGGAGCACGCCGCCCGCAGGGCAGGCACTCACGGCCGTTTTTCTAATGCACCACGGGCGGACGCTTACGGCCATGGAGCGGTTTGTCGAGGCTGAAGACGAGATGCTCGAAGCCTACGATTCCCTCTTCGCAAGCAGGGGCGCAAAGCACGAACGAACCGTGAAGTGTATCGAGCACTTGGCGGCGCTCTACGAAGCCTGGCACGCCGCCGAGCCGGGTGCAGGCCACGACGCGAGGGCTTGCGAATGGAACGCGAGGCTCGCCCCAGGCACCTATTCCGAACGTCTTGTCAACGAAGGACCTGGGAATTGACGCCTTCTACCGATCAGTGTGTTGGTCCAGCGATCTTTGCGGTGCTATCCACAGGGACATTCTGCACTTTCGTGCGCGAGTTCTCGCCACTCGGGCTGCGTCCGGGCCGGGTCGAGTTCGGTGCCCTGTGCCTAGCAAGAACGCCGTACTGCTTGTCAGGAAAGGAGTTACGATTTGACGCTTCTCCTGCCCAGGCTACGCTGTCGGAGGGTGATTTCGGCAGATTCGAACGCGGGAGAGCGGCATGTCGTGGCTTCGGATTATAGTAGTTATGGTTCGCGGGTCGCTCCTCGACCGCGCCGACCTTGCCGCCGAAAACCTCGCCCTCCGCCAACAGCTTGCGGTCCTGCATCTGCAATCCAAGCGGCCGCGGCTTCGAACCCGCGATCGGATCCTCTGAGTCGGGCTGTCACGCATCTGGGCTGGTTGGCGATCCTGCCTCGTGATCGTCCGACCCGAGACCGTTGTTCGATGGCATGCGCGAGGCTTCAAGCTGTTCTGGCGATGGAAGTCCCGACCGAGCAAGGGCGGCCGGCCGAAGATCGCGCTAGAGATTCCCAAGTTAATTCGCCGCATGTCGCGCGAGAATCCGAGTTGGGGCGTCCCGCGCATCCAGTCCGAGCTCGCGCTGTTGGGGCACACGGTTTCCGAGGCGACCGTTCGCAAGTATCGGATTCGTCATCGAAAGCCACCGTCCCAAACGTGGCGGACGTTCCTCGATGACCATTTCAGCGAACTTGCAGCCCTCGACTTCTTCACCGTCCCGACAGCTACGTTTCGCATCCTGTTCGCGTTCGTCGTTCTACGCCACGATCGGCGTGTGGTAGCTCACTTCAACGTCACCGAGCATCCGACTGCTGTCTGGACCGCGCAGCAAATCGTCGAGGCATTTCCGGAGGACGACGCCCCACGGTTCATGATTCGCGATCGCGATGGAACCTACGGCAGAGTATTCCGGGATCGCGTTGAGAACATGGGGATCGAAGAGGTTCTTACGACACGGCGATCGCCCTGGCGGAAGGATCATGTAGCATGTTGCACCTCATTGGTTCGGTCCGGTGAGACCTCCGGGAATCTCCTTCGTTCGGATAGCTTCTGCCCTTGGCTCTTGACCGGGCCGCTGCCATTGACGGGGTCGTAGAGGCATTCACCC
>JAJDDX010000029.1 GCA_029260055.1 Phycisphaerae bacterium | reverse complement strand
CCGCGCGGGTGCCCCATCCTTGCGCAGCCAGGGTGGGGGACGGATACTATCCGAGGACATCCCCACCTGGGAGCGGCTCTCGCCACAAGGTCCTTCCCCCACCCCTCGGGAGTACCCGAACGATGGGGCACCCGTCCCGGTCCTGGCTCGACCGTAGTTGGGCGATCGCGGGCGTGCGTTGGGTGACACGTAACCGCGCAGTATCGACCTTCCACCACGCGTTGACACGTCGCTGCGCCCTGTGAAATAATCCGCCCCCCCGCGTCCGGAGGCGCGGGCACAACATGCCAAGAGGGCTTAGATCGACACAGGAGGATTCCATGGTTCGACGGATGGCGATGACGACGTGTTTGGTGGTGGCTTGTATCTGGTGTTCGACGCTCGTGGCTCGCGGTGACGGAAAGACGGCGAGTGCGGACTTCAAACCCGTCGCGTCGGTCGGTGCCCTCATGCACGGACAGGGTGCGCACTTCTCCGCGCTAAAGGAGTTGATCCTCTACGGTGAAGGGCCTGACCGGGCACTCGGTATGGCTGCGGAGGCTGAGGTGCTGGCGGAGCTCGCCAACGTCAACACACTCCACGGCGAGAAGGAGGACTATCGGGCGTGGACCAAGGAACTTCGCGACCTCGCGCTGCAACTCGCCGGTGAGGCGAAAAAGGGGGACAAGGCCGACAACGACGGCATCAGGGAACTCTTCAAGAAGATGAGCGCTCGCTGCTCAGCCTGTCACGATAGGTATCAGAAGTAGCTTGCCGCAGGCCGCGACGCATCGGACAGGTCCCCCCTTCCCCCCTTGGCAAGGGGGGACGAAGTGATGCCGGTTCGGTTCGGGGCGCCTACCTGCCCGGTGACCAGAGGTACATGAAACGCGGCGTGGAGCCCTGGGCCAGCGACGGCAGGTCCAGGTTGATCAGGTTCACGTCGCCGGCCGGGCGATGGGGAGCGGCCGCGTAGAAGTTGGGTCGATAGGCCTGCGGTCTGCGGTACGTGACGAGCTTGATCTTGTCGGCGCCGATGCGTTCCTTGGTAGCCTTGATCGTCTTTCGCATGCTCGCGATGCGGTCGATCAGCCCGTGCTCGAGCGCCTGCGAAGCCGTGTAGACTCGGCCGTCCGCAAGCTGCCGGACCTTGGCTTCGTCGAGTTCGGGCCGACCCTCATCGACCACGTGGACGAAGCGGCTGAACATGTCGTTGACGATCTCCTGGAAGATCTCCCGTTCTTCGGGCTTCATCGCGCGGAAGGGCGAGCCGGCGTCCTTGCGCGGCCCGGACGTGATGGCGTCGCTGCCGACACCGATCATCTCCATCGTGCCGGTTACGTCGAAGAGCTGCATGATGACGCCGATGCTGCCGGTGACGGTCGACGGCTGGGCGACGATCTCGTCACATGCGCAGGCGATGTAGTATCCACCGCTGGCGGCCACGTCCATCATCAGCGCGATGACGGGCTTCTTGGTGGTCTTCCTGAAGTGCATCAGCTCGTCGTGCATGAGTTCGCTGGCGACGACGCTGCCGCCCGGCGAGTTGATGCGTAGGATGACTGCTTTGACGGCCTTGTCGCGACGGGCTTTGTCTAGCTTCTCCAGCAGCAGCGCGACCTGATGTTCGCCGGTGCCGAACAGCTTGATTTCGGGTCCGTTCATCAATACGCCGGTCACGTCGATCAGAGCGATCTTGTCGCCGGCGAAGTAGGTCTCGCGGTAGAGTTCATTCTCGACAAGGTCCCTCTTCGCGCTGACCGGCGTGATCAAGAAGGCGCCGTCGAGGCAACCCGTGCATGAGAGCGCCGCAGCGGCGATGCAGAGCGTCGTGATGACGCGCGTCGTAGTCGATCCTCGCACCGCAATAACCTCCTTGCCGATCCGGAACCGGCTTCGTGTCTGTGATACTGTTGAAGCGTCCGTGTCGCTGCTATGCTAGTGGACGGCGGGGCTCATGGCTACTTGGGGCCATGGGCTGCCTCCGGGCGCGCGGTGGATCGACATGAGGCTGACGACGGACGAGTTCATCGAGTTGGTGGAAGAGGCGCTGACGGACATTCCGGACGCGCTGACGGCCTACCTGCGCGATGTGACGGTCGATGTAGAGCCGATGCCGGATCGCCTCGCCTGCGAGGAGGCCGGCGTGCGGTTCCCGCGGACCTTGCTGGGGCTCTACCGCGGCACGCCGCTGACGGACCGTAGCGTCGAGCACAACGCCGGCCTACCCGATCGGATCACCATCTATCAGCACAACATCGAGCGCATGTGCCGCACGCGTGAGCAGATTGTCGACCAGGTCCGCAAGACGGTCTTCCACGAGATCGGCCACCACTTCGGGTTGGACGAAGACGATCTCGACGAGCTGGGGTATCAGTAGCGGATGAACATCACGCGGCGCCAGACACGGGCAACCACTGGTGGGCCAGCCACCAGTGGCACCCGGAAGACCGCAAGCCGGGTGCCACGGACAAGCAGCAGCTTGTCCGTGTCGATCAGCGTACTCGGTGCATCCGCGCGGGACGTAGGGCACGTCGTAAGACCTGCCGTCAGTTTGACTCGGCAGGTGTCGCTCCGCTCCACCTGCCCTACGAAGAACTGCCGTCGCTCTATTCCCGGCGGTCGAAGTAGTCGTTGATCGAATCAAGCATCTCGCGGGCCTGCGGGTCGTCGGGAGCGACGTTCAGGAGCGCTTCGAGGTGCTCTTTCGCCTCGATCAGTTCGTTATGTTGGATCAAGATTCTGGCGAGGTTGTAAAGCGCGGCTCTGTTCGTAGGGGCGTGCTTCACAGCCAGTCGATAGTGCTCGAGCGCTTCGGCGGTTCGGCCGAGCTGGTCCAGTGCCGTCCCGAGATTGACGTGGGCGTTGGCATCGGTCGGTTCGAGAGCGGCAGCCCGCGCGAAGTGCTCCGCTGCCTTGGCGGGATCGCCCTCCTGACGATAGGCGATTCCCAGCAGATACTGCGTCTTGAAGTTGTCGGGATGTTTGTTCGCAAAGAGCGTCAGATACTCAATCGCCTCACGGAATTCGCCGCGCCCGGCCAGCGCCATCCCGAGCCCGTAGTGCGAGGGCGAGAGCGTCGGGTGCAACGCGAGCGCCTTCCTGTGATAGTCGATGGCCTCGTCGGTGCGTCCGCGTGTCACCATGGCGTTAGCCAGGTTCGCGTAAGTGAAGGCCTTCGGATTCGTGCCCGCGGGAAGACGATTTGTGTTGACGAGAATGGCCGTCACAGCGACTAATGTCGCGTAGCCGGCAAGGCTCGGGAACTCCTTGTGACGAGCTGCTTGAAGCAGCCGCCACACGCCGGCGGCTGCGAAGAGGATTACGACCGCGACGACCGGGTGGCGGTATCGCGCGAAGATGAAGAACAATGCCACGGCGACGGTCAGGCTGATCACGATCGCATGGAGCACCGACAGCCGCCGCCAGTCTCGCCGGGTGGCCACGATGCCGATGGCTGCGATGGGTGCGATGATGCCGAAGTGCAGCAGGGACCCGGGAAGGCGTAGCACGCGCGACGAGTCGGCGAAGGCTTCGAGGCACTCGGTGTCGCCGATCTCGGCGGCGTTCCACACCAGCAGGTACTTGCGCACCATCAGCTTGAGCCACTGCCCCGGATTCTCTCGGATATAGACCTTTGCCTTGTCGAACCAATAGTCCGAAACCTGCGCCGGCGAGAGCTTCTCGCCGACATCCGCCTCGGCCAGTTCGACGGCGTCCCGCCGCTCGAACGAAGCCTGGCCGCGGAACTGCCTCAGTGGGCGATAGGTACCGTCGGCTTCCGGGTTGTTGCCGATGTAGAAGTTCGGGCCGAATTGCGAGGTCGTGACGAGAAACTTACCGCCGATTGCCTGGTTGCGCAGCCCCACAGGCACGAGGACGGCAGCCAGACCGACGAGGAACGCGGCGGTGCAGATCGCCCGCACGCGCCGCGGTTTGTCCTGATGGAGAAACGAGATCCAAAGGGCGACGATGGGCACGATGATCAGGGCGTTTTCCCGAGTCAGCGCGAGCAGGCCTAGCACGATGCCGCTCAGCAGGGACCATCGCCACCTGGCGGCTGTGGACAGTTCACCGAGCGTAGCGAGCAGCAGCGTTGTGAGGCACATCGCGAGCGACGCCTTCTGGATGATGCCGTCGAAGAAAATGGCGGGTGGGTATAGCGCTAGGAGCAGGCCGGCTGTGACGCCGATTCGCAGCGAGAAGAAGCGACGACCGGCAAGTACCAGGAACGCGCATGCCAACGCGCCGAGCACGCTCTGTACGACGCGAACTACTTCCACATCGTGTCCGAACACCTTGTACAGAACCGCCACGAAGTAGGGGTAGGCCGGTGCCTGGTAGAAGACCTCTTTTCCGAACCAGGCGCCGGCTGCGATGTCGCGCGCCCAGGCGTCATAACTCTTGGCGTCGCCTATGAGGATCTCGAAGAACGGCGTGTCGTGCAGCTCGATCAGGCAGAGCATTCGAACGAACAGAGCCAGGACGAAGACCCCAGCGCAGGCAAGAAGCAAGCGAAGGCGGCTCGGCGGATTCGGCGCGTCCGCGGTTGATGGCGAAGGCGCTTTCCCGCGTCGGTTCTCTCTATCGGCGCGGCGGCGGCTCATGCGGGGCCCTGCTTGCGGGCGGGCGGACGGCGTCTCGGTTGGCTATGTTCGTGAGTCAAGAGCGGCCCTACGTGCCCGATTGCTTTCGCACGATCATGTCGAAGTTGCGAACCAGGTTGGAATAGAGCGACCAGACAATGAACGCCACGACAACGCCGGCGATCGCGCTGCCGAACAGCGTGGCTACTCTGGCGGTCACGGCGCCGGCGACGAAGTCCGCGTTGCTCTCGAACAGGTCCTTCGGGTTCACCATGTACCACATGGCGGTAAACGGCGTAAACGGCGCGAGGAATGCGCCGAACTCGCCGCCGGCGTTCGGCGCGATCGTGAAGCCCAGCAGCGAGGCCACGCCGCACAACAGGATGATCGTACCGACGGTGTACATGACCGCGGTGACGTTCTTGCGTGCGTTCAGTGAAATGCGAAGACCGATCACACAGACCACGCCCATGTAGATCACCATCAGCGCCGCCAGTTCGACGGCGGTTTCGATCCAGACAGCCGGCGGTCCGTTCTCGACGAACATGCCGTAGATGGAAAAGACGAGCAGCGTGGCGATCGGCCCTGCCAGCAGCGGCGCCGCGAAGCTGACCAGGCCGCGCAGTTTGCCCCACAGGATGTATTTGCTGGTCACCGGTGTGGTCAGCATGATGTCCATGGTCTTGGATTCTTTTTCCTTCGTCATGGACGTGGCGGCTGTGTTCGCCGCGATGATCACCGCGATGCCGAACTCGATCGTGACCAAAGCAGCCAGCCACGGGCGCACGCCGTCAGTGGTGAGTCCACCCACGACGTAATAGTAGAAGATCAGTGCGGAGGCGGTGACGCCGCCGATGATGATCATCCAGCGCAGGAGCCAGCCGCCGGACGCCCGCGTCTTTGCCTCTCGCCACGCGACGGGGTTCTTCCACACTTGTCGCGGCGGTCGAGTTGTATCACCGGCCTGCCTTGCCCCGAGCTTCGCCGTGATGGCGGTGAAGAGGTTGGTCTCGCCCGTCTTGGCTCCGCGGCGCACGAACAGGACGCTGATGGTCGTCAGCATGAATGCGGTCGTGGTGGTCCAGGTGACGTAGGCCGCCGAGGGATTGGCCAGTGCGAATCGCACCGTCTCCGAGGTGCCGGTCAAGTGACTGTAGGGCGGCGGTTGAATGCGGTTCAAAGCCACATCGAGGGCGAGGAACGGATGCAGCGGCGCCAGCCAGCTCATTTTCTGTCCGCCGATGTTGGCCGGTGCCACGTCGACCCAGGTGCGATCCCACATGCCGAGCAGGTAGAGCGCCAGCAGGTACAGCGCGATACTGAGATAGAACGAGAAGATCGTCCGCCGCGTGCCGACGCCGATCATGGCGATGAAGATCGCCAGCGCCCCGGTCAGGATGGCTGTCGATCCCGAAAGGGCGAAGCTCTCGAGGACTTGTGACGTCGTCACGCCGCCGTAGACCATGGTGATCAGGAAGATGGGTAGCCCGGCGATCAGCAGGACGATCACGAAGTAGAGCCGGCTCATGAGCGAGCCGAAGACGATTTGCGCGTTGGTCAGCGGTGTCGAGAGCAGGATGTTGAACGTCTGGGCGTCGCGTTCCTGCGTAATGGCGGCCGCGGTGAACACGGGGGCGAGAAGGCACATCATCGCGAGCTGCACCATTGAGGCCCAGGCGAACGTGCCGGACGCCCCTTTGGCCAGATCGGTCAGCGAGGCCGACACATCGCTCATCGAAGGCACCAGCGACACGACGACCACCAGCAGCAGCGCGGCGAGGTAGCCGGTGCGCAGCCAGAGGTGTCGCGGGCGTCGTGACGCCCCCTGCACCACGCGCACGAGGATCGGGTTAGCCGGCAACAAGTGCCAGAACCAGAGCCACAACTTTCGCATCACTGCATTCATTGAGAAGTTACGAGGTACGAATTACCAGTTACCAACGTACAGATGACGGCACGGTTGCGTCTTTCGCGTTGACACGCATGCCTCAGGTCGCGAGCGCGGTAGAAGCTGATCGCGGTCGGCGTCATCGTCCTTGCTTCTCCATCTTCAGGATGATCGCGGTCAGTATCCTCAATAGCTGCTCGGCCTCATCCGTGATTTCCTCGAGACGACTCGGCGCAATCAACTGGGCATTCGCCAGGCGCGTCAGGAAGTACCGGGCTTCGCGGCACTCCTTCCTCGCTATCTTCATCTTGTGGATGAAGTCGGCTTTGCTTTCGCCGGCCTGCGCCTCTTCCACGTTCGCTCCGACGCTGGTGCCCGCCCGGACGAGCTGTTTCCCGAGCGCCCATCCAACCGTGTTGTTCGGAAGAGAAAGGCAGACGCGGACAATCCGGTCCGCGAACGCCGCTGTGCGTTCGAGAATATCCGGTGCCGCTCCACCTTCCCGACCCGTGTCCTCCCGGCCTACGGCCTTGTCGTTACCGAGGCATCCTTTCGCGCCTCCGGCAGTCTCCGCCTTCTCGTTCCCAGAAGTATCCCGTACCTGCGTCATTGGTAATTCGTAATTCGTAACTTGAAACTGCTACTGCACGATTCCTTTGGTCAGCCGCATGAAAGCCGTTTCGAGGTTGACCTCTTCTTCCTTGATCTCGCGGATTCTGAAGTTGTTCTCGAGCAGCAGCTTGGTGAGCTTGCTGAAATCGTGCGTTTGCTTTTCGAGTTCGACGACGAGCATGCCGTCGCTTTGATCGACGCTCCTGATCCCGCGCGTCTTCTGGAGCAACAAGGCGCAAAGGTCCTGCTGTTCGGTCACGCGGATGTGGACTTTCGTGCCCGTCTTGGCACGTTGGATGATGTCTCCGATCGGCCCGTGCAGCAGCAGTTCGCCCTGTTCGATGATGCCGACGGTCGTACACAGCTCGGCGAGTTCGTGCAGAATATGGGAGCTGATGATGATGGTTTTGCCCATCCGACGCAGCTCTTTGAGCAATTCACGGATTTCGATGCGGGCACGCGGATCGAGGCCGCTGGCCGGCTCGTCGAGCAAGAGCACTTTCGGGTCGTGCAAGAGCACGCGGGCGATGCTGAGTCGCTGCTGCATGCCGCGCGAAAGCGAGTCGACCAGGGCATCGCGCTTGAACACCAGGTCCGTCAGCTCGAGCACGTCACCCACGACGCGTTTGCGCTGCTTACCCGTGATGTTGTACGCACTGGCGAAGAACTCGAGATACTCCTGGACGACCATGTCCTCATAGGCGCCGAAGAAGTCGGGTACATAGCCGATCAGCGGACGGATCTTTCGGGATTCGTAGCCCACGACGTGTCCGCAGACCCGCGCCTCGCCCCAGGTCGGTTGAAGCAAGGTCGCCAGGATCTTGATCGTGGTCGTCTTGCCCGCGCCGTTGGGGCCGATGTAGCCGAAGCACTCACCGTCCTCGATCTTGAGGTGCAGGTTGTTGAGCGCGACGAGCTTGCCGTAGCGTTTGGTCAGGTTGATGGTTTCGACGATCACGGCCAAGGTTTCCTAATGCGGTTTATCCTCGTGGGATTCTTCCGTCGGGGCGGTCGCTTTGCCTTCGAAGTCCGCGGGGATTCGAATCCGGTACATCGTCCTCGACTGATAGGCATCGGGCTTCAGTTCCCTAAAAGCGCGCTTGCCCTCGCGCATGTACATACGTACCGGTCCGGCATCGTCGGCGAAGCCGAGCAAGTATACACAATCTCGCGTCAAATGGTCGCGAAGGTCCAGTTGTCGCAGGCGATCGCGTGACCATGTGGAGACGCCCATCATGCGGCCGGCCATGTTCTGGTCGGTCCTCGGGTCGTATTCACCCAGCGTCGAGAGCAGCAGCAGTGCATTCTGTTCTTCGCCCAGTCTGAACTCGCTCGTCGGCGCGTCGCCGTAACCGAGAGTGCGGACCCACGGGTGGAAGGGCCGGCTCCAAACCTTCTGCTGCTCGGCGAGCAGTTGGTCTTTCAGTTTCTCCGGCAGGGTCTGATTGCCGGTAAGGGCGTAGGCAGTAGCGGCTGGATACGCTTTCATGCCGTTTGACGGTATCGTTCCAATCGGAAGCGCGAATATGGCATCTCCTCGGCTGCCCACGCGGTCTTCCATATTCAGGGTGCTGTAGACCAGGTAGCACTTCTTCAGGTCGACACCGAGGTCGTTGATGATAAAGCTATCGTCCGTGATGCGCCATTCGAAGGCGAGGTTCTTCAGCTCGGGCTTGTTGGTAGTCCCGAATTCCTGCTCCAGCGTGACGGGCATTCTCGTGCGTCGGATGGAGATCTTGCCGGTGACCTTGCCGTCGATCGGACCCTTCCACCGCCCTTCGAATTGCTTGAGCGTGGCCCGAATGCGCACATCCTCGACCAGTGCACTTCCGGGGACCAGGCGGTATTCGCCGGGGTCGACGAAGTGCGAGCCGGCGGTCAGCGCGTCATTGCCCGGCGGGATCGGTCGCAGAGAGCACCCGGTCGGGCCCGGTTCGTCCACGCGCGTCGGATCCGAAGGAAGCCAGACGTCCACGGCCTTGTCGGAGCTGGTCTTCAACCCGAACAGTCCCGTGGCGTAACCGAAGTGCTCACCCGCCTCGGCGTCGACGATCGTGAGCTGATGGAGCTGTTCGCCGAAACCCTGGAGCGCCTTGACGACCGTCACGCTGAGCAGCCCGGACACGATTGCGACGAAACCGAAACCGGTCCACGCGTGCCGTCGCCAACCCCGCGTGCCGAGGAACCACCAAGTGCCCAGCGTGGCGGCGAGCAGATAAGCCACCGAGAAGGTGCCGGCGAGGAAGAGGTATAGCCCGGCGCGCGTCGCGAAGGATACAATCCCGGCGACCTTGCCGAACAAGAGGTAAAGGCCGTCGGGCCGACTATCGGCTCCGTCGATCGTGCGAAGCTGAAAGAGCGTTCTGAAGAACTGCACGGGCCTGCCCGTGTCGCCGCTGAAGAGGTCCTTCAGCGTCACGCCGCAGAAGATGACGTGACCCCGGTCGACGCGGCGGCGCGACAGAAGTGCCTCTTCCACGCCGGATCCCCGCGAAATGGCTTGCGCTCCTTCGCGCAGCTTGCAGCGGACGACGGGGACTTGCGTCCGGAATCCGGAACCGTCCGACACTTCCAAAAGCCTGTTGCGCATCTGCGGGAGATCGTCAACCATGGCGACCTCACCCAGGTCAACGGGCAGAAGGCGATCCAGCTCCTCGGTCATGACGATCGCGCCGGCCGACCGCGATGCGCCGATCAGCAGCGTGCCTCCCTGATGCACCCATTCCACGAGGGCGTCGATCTGTTTGACCGAGAGGTTCTCCGGGTGCGCGTCGTCCCACACGATGAAATCGACCGCCTCCAGCCCGATCCAGAGCTCGGGAAGGTCGGCCGGGCTCATATGCCCGACACGCAATTCCCGTTCGTACAACCGGCTCTCATCCAACTCGACCAGGTCCTTGATCCGGTCGATCGCCGCGTCCGAAATGGACAGCAGCAGGAGATCATCGTGGTTGATATTGGAAGGCTGCTGCGCCGGCAGCGCGCGTCGCGTGGGCTCACCCTGCGAGATGACCTCGACGGTCTCGCCTTCCTCATCGAGGACCTCGACCGCGAACCGGCTTCGCTGCTGGGCCGGGTTGGCGACCATGTAGAGATAGTATCGTTGAGACCCGCCGGTCTCGGCGCGAAGGTGAACGCCCACCTGATCGAAGCACTGATCGCCGTCTACGTCGTACTGGTCGATCCGCAACGAGCCGTCGAAGCTCGCCTCTCCGACCAACGCCAGATCGACGATTACCGGCGTCCAGGTTCCGTATCGGACGACTTGCCCGTCGCGCACCGTCGGGAACCCGACACGCGTGACATTCAGTTCGAGGGCCGCCAGCGACACCGGTGCGCAAATGAATACGGCAGCCAGCGCTGTCGCGGTGACCGCGGCACGCTGCACGGCGCTGTTAGCGAACCGATTGCCTATTCCCATGTAGACCGCCTTGAGTCTGACACAGTACCCGTGTGAGTGGACGGGTGAGCTGAAAGACCGGGGATCGGCACCCAAGCTCCACCGGAAGTTCACCTATTCTAGCCCGTCGGTGCGACCCGGACAACCGACTTGCTGACGGCGTGGCAACCCGGGCCGCCACTTACTTCTACGCGCCGATCCTATTGTCGGTTCCAACCCGAGTCCCTCCGCGCGCGGAAAAAATGCCTCTATCCATAACATCGGCGCCGGATTACCGTCTTGTCCATGTGGCGGATCTATGCGCTGCTGAGCCTCGTCACTCTGATCGCCGGACTGACGCCGATCGCGGCGCGTATGGCGACGGCTGAACTGCCGCCGCTTTCGCTCGCCTTCTTTCGCTTCGCGCTGGCGGGCATAATGTTGGCGATCACGGGGCGATTCCTCGGCCTGAAATACAACTTCACACAAGCCCAGTGGCCGGTGCTGCTGGGCTTAGGGGCACTTTGCGTCCCGATCAACCAGATCGGCTTCCTGGTAGGCATTCAGCGAGCGAATGCGTCCCACGCGGGAATCGCCTACGCACTGGTGCCCGTCCTCGTCTACTGGATAGCCCTCTGGCTGAAGCGTGCGAGCTTCAGCGTGGGGATGGTCGCCGCCTCGACCCTGGCGTTTGCCGGGGCAGCCGCCGTCGTGCTCTGCACCGCCGCGCCGGCGTCATCGCCGCGTGGCATACCGGGCAGCATGATCCTCGGCGACAGCCTGCTCCTCTCGGCTGCCGTATCCTGGGCACTCTTTACCGTCCTTTCCCAGCCCGTGGTCCGGCGTTTCGGTCCGATACAGACGCTGGCGGCGGTTTTTTTGATCGGCTCGACGCTGCAGTTGCCACTTCTGATCGTGGATTACTGTTGGTTTGATCTCGGCTCCTTCGAACTTGCACGCGTGACGTGGCGGGGCGTCGCCGGATTCACGTTCATCACGATCATCACCGCCTACACGAACTATCTTCTGTGGTACTTCGTGATTGCGAAGTATGACGTGGCACGCTCGTCCGTCGTGGTCAACGCGTCCTTCCTTCTGACCGTGTTGATCGAAGCGGTCTTCTTCGGGTTACTACTATCGTGGTGGATCGCGGTCGGCTCGGTACTGCTGTTCGGTGGGGTCGCGCTGGCAGCGCGCACGCGGGAGCGGCCGAGCGCTCAGTCCGAATCCACACGGTAGAGCGTGACGTATCGTCGGGTGCCCTGCGGATGCGGAAACTCGCGCAGAACGGATAGCCCGCTGCCGACCAGGCGATCGAACAGGTCGGGCGTGATCTCGGGAGCAAAGCCGTAGCGTGAACCCCGCAGGCGGCTGATCTCCGCCCAGTTCACGAGCACGTGGGTGTAGCCGCGGCCACGAAGCCAGTCGACGATCTCGCGGTCCGTTTGGCTCCCGCGAACGGCGCTTGCGAACGGGTCCTTGTTGAACACCACGCAGTAGTCCACAGCCCGTCGGAAGTAGAATGCCTTGGCGTCGCCTACCAGCAGCAGGCGAGACTCGGCGGGCAGGTCGTTGTTCACCGTGTCGAAGTATTCGTAGAAGGCAAGCTTGCCGTCGTAGAACATTGAGGCCGGCGCACCGCCGGGCGACTCCGCATGGCTGAGGCCGGCCGCGAATCCGAAGTTCCAGATCGCTCCCGCGACGACGATTCCCATGACGACGCGGACGCGCTGCCCGGTCCCCTGCCCGATCGCTCGTCCCGCCAGCAGGGCAAGCGGAATGAGCATGACCGTCGCGAAGCGCGCATAAAGGTGTGTGGCGAACAGCCAGACTGCCAACTGGACGACCAGCACCGCGAGTAGCATGCGATCCACCTTGTCGAGGCGACGCCAGGCCAATCCGCCGATGCCGAGGATCAGGATGGCCGGCCCGAATCGCTGGTAATGGTCACCCGGCACGTGCGTCCATAGGGCGCCGAGCCGAGCCACGATGGTCCGTTCGTCGGGTGCCGGCGTGTGGCCGCGATCCCACCGCGAAGTCGAATCGTCGTCCCAGCCTTCCGGCGATGCGTCGAACAGGCTATTGGCCAGCGGGAAGACCGGATTACCCGTCATCACCTGGTTCTTGATGAGCCACGGCGAGAGTGCCACCGCCGTGGCCAAGGCGAAAAGGAGGCTACAGCGCGCCTTGCGCCCGATCGAGCCTGAGCCGGCGAACAGGATACCCGCGGCACACGCCATGGCGATCATGGGTACGCCCGTGTACTTGCATCCGCACGCGAACCCCGCGCACACGCCGGCGAGCACGACCCAACCAGTGCCCTTCGACCCTTCGACCGCGCGCAACGTGGCGCCGGCCGCTACCAAGCCGAAGAAGAGCAGGCCGTTTTCCACGTACGCCAATCCACTCAGGTACATCAGCCAACCGACGGTGGCCAGGCTTATCGCGCAGACCATCCCGGCGCGCCGAGACCACTCGCACCCGACGACCCACGCGGCGAAGACCGTCAACGCGCCGAGCAGCAAGTGAATCATGTGGGCAGCGCAGCCCGTCTCGACGTCGTCATCGAGGAGCACCATCGAGAGCATGTAAAGCATCTCGACGTTCGCCGGGAAGTTGGCGTAGACGTTGTGCGGCAGGTACTCGATCGCGCCCGCTTGTCGGTATTCCTTGGGTACCTGCAGGTGGTATTCGAGTACGTCGTAACCGTAGCCCTCTTCGCTCCAAATGAAACCCGGCGCGTTCGAAGCTGCCAGCAGGGCCAGGCTGAAGAATGGGGCGGTGATGAGCCATAGATAGCGGCTCTTGTCCCTCTCGCGGCGCGGCGTATTTTGTTCTTTGGTGGCCGCGGCCGTCTGTCCGCCAAGAAGAAGCCGGAGGCGAACGACGCCCGCGACGCCCGCCACGGCGACAATGGCTACCCAAAGCGACCGATCGAGGAAGCCTGCCAGCCCGAGCAGCAAGATGAGTAGCGAAGCGCAGCCGAGCCCCAGCGCCGCTCCGAGCATCAGGTGCCAACGGACGGGCATTGGCCCCGTGCGGAAGAGCGGCACCAACCATAGGCCGGCCAGTGCGAACGGACCGACCACCAGCAGGGCCGCGAATCCGTCGATCAGCACGGTAAGCAGAGCAAGGCGCGAGACGATCGCCACGCCCAGCAGCGCCAGGGCCAAAACCACAGCCGCGAAGCGAATGGATGGTCCGGTCGAGGTGACTACGGTCTCATTTTTGTCAGCGACCACGCGGTTGCAGGCCTCGTTACTACGGGTAAAGGGCGTCCCGGGTCTTGATCAGCGCCACCAGCGCGTGCTGACAGTGGCTGATGCGGAGCAGGTTGAGCGTCGGCGTCCGGCGAATGCCGCCGATCGCGTCGCGCGGGCTGCGCACGAAGTAGGCCTCCTCAGGGCGAACCTGAAGTTGCATCACGAACCTGGCTGCCTTACGCACCGCCGCCTCGTATCGTTTCGCCCGGGCCGCGTCACCCACGCGCCGCGCGAGCGACAGGGCATCGGCCAGGGCTTCGAGGTAAGAGGCTGTGCTGACGTCGGCTCGACCGCCCTTGTACGCCGCGATGCCGCCGATAAGTTCGGGCCATCGGCAATTGGATTCGTCGAGTTGCCTGGCCACCAGCCAATCGGAAAGCTCGAACACGTAGTCGGCGTAGTCCTTCCGTTTGCTGTGTGTGGCCATCGCAGCGTAAGCCTGGACCTGCCATGAGATGAACGGCGGCGCCTGGCGGTGACGGAAATACTCTCGATAGAAGTCGATCGAGCGGGCGAAGGCTTCGAGAATCCGCGCGTGGGGCTCGTGTTCGTACTCCAACGCGAGCGCATGCAGTGCTTCGCCCGGGAAGTAGTCCTGGGCGGCGAGCTGCTCCGCCGGTGGAAACGCGGTGACGAACAGGCCGGCCGGCCGCTGAAGCCAGAGCATGCCGTTCACCAGTTTGGCACGCGTATCCTCGAAGCGCTCGGCGTCGGGGTGCTGCGCCATCGCAGCACACACCATCGCGGTCAGGCCGAGCGGGTTCGCTCCGTCGGCGGTGGCGATGAAGGCGGCGCCTTCCACCTCGGGTATGCCGGTGAGGCCCTGCAAGTGATAACGAATGCCGACGTCGGCGGCGCCTTGCGAGGCGCTCTTGCCGGACCGCCGGGCGTGAAACGCCATGGCCGCGGTGGCACCGGCCTGGCGGATCAGGCTGTTGTCGCCACTGTAGCGATCCAGCCCCGCCTCGTACTGATAGGTGAACAGGCCCGAATCGAGCTGCCGATAGGCCATGTACTGCGCGATGGATGCGACGGCGTCATCCAGCCCTCGCCGCGACACGGCTGACTGTGGCACGATCGTCAAGCCTCGCTGCAGCGACACGATGTCGTCACCACCGGGCGACTGATACCAGTGCGCCGTTCGGAATCGCATGAGCCTCGTGCCCGGCAGTTGACCCGGATCGCTGTGCGTCTCGCGGGCCAGACGCTTGAGCGCCGCACCCAGCACCACGTCACTGGTAAAGACCTCACTCGGACAGAACCGGACGATACCGCGCGAGCCGATGACGGCCATGCCGTGAACGCCCGGTTCGATCAGGGGATCGAGCACGCCGGGAAGCGTCCAATCACCCTCGAACGGCACGGCGACGGCCTCGCCGACGACTTCGATCTCGATCAGAAGCTCGTGGATGCGCTCGCGAGCGATGAGCTTGTCGTCGATCAGCGTCTTGGCGGCTGTCGCTGCCGCGTCGCGCGTCGCCTTTGCAGCCGGAGCCGGCCCGCCTACGCCCGCAGCCAGCAGGTAACCGCTGTCACGAAGCTGGACGACGACCTCGACTTCCGACTCGCGCAGTGCGGCCGGCACGTAGCCCGGCTCGTATTCGGCGCCCGCGAACGTGTCGCGAACGGTACGTCGCACGATTCTCGACAGGTGCTTGCGGTGGGCTTCGCTGAGCGAAGGTGCGGTCGGCTCGGCGGATTCCGGCACCGTGGCCGCTGCGGAGGTATACAATAATACGGTAGCCAGCGCCGAAACGCTCGCTGACGCGAGTTTGAAGGCTGTCATACCGATCAGTATAGTGCCGCCCCTTCGGGTCCTCAATCGGACCCGCGAGGCTTACGGGGTGAAGCGGAGCAGCGGATGGCCAAGACCGAAATAGAATTCACCGGACCGATCGCAGCCGCCGCTGTCGAGGTGGCCAAGTCCGTCTCGGCCAGCGTGTTGTTCGCATCGGTTGGCGCCGTGGGGGACCTGGCGGCGCTGCAGTCCGCGCTGAAGAAGCCCACCAAGCTCGTTCTGGTCTGTCGCGACGCACTCGACGAGGAGCGGGCCAAGCAGGTGTCCGCCCACGTGCTGACCGTGCCCGCGTTCGAGCTGACGCGAATGGGCCAGATCAAGATGGCCACGCTGCTCGCGTTCTCCCAGCAGATGCTCGAGGCGGGTGACACGTTCGTCTTCGTGACCGGCGTGATCGGCCACGAAATCGATACGTTGGTGGTGATGCGCGTCAGCGAGGAGTTCGAGCTGTTCCACTCGGTCGGCCAGCCGAAGCTGACGGAGCACATCCGGCCGACGGTCTTCCAACGCGTGCTCACCACCGCGCTCGAACTGGCCCACGAAGGACGAGAGGGCAAGCCGGTGGGCGCGCTGTTTGTGGTCGGCAATCACCGCGAGGTGCAGAAGTATTGTGTGGAAGGCCGCATCAACCCGTTCAGGGGTTACACGGAGAAAGAGCGGAACATCCTCGACGATGCCATGATCGAAAGCGTCAAGGAGATCTCCAAGCTCGACGGGGCGTTCGTCATCAAGGGCAACGGCGTGATCATCTCCGCAGGGACGAACCTGCGACCGGCCATCGCGGCGGAGCAGATTCCCCAGGGTCTCGGCGCCCGGCACGCAGCCGCCGCTGCGATTACCGCGTGTACCAAGAGCATTTCCATCTCGCTGTCCGAATCGACCGGCACGGTACGCATCTGGCGACGCGGAATCATGATCACGGAGATCGAGCGATCCCCGCGCGGTGTGGTGCCGCCACCCGCCCGCCCCGCCGCCGACTGAATCAGCGGGCGCCCGGGATTCCCTGCGGGTACCACCTCATGACTTTGACGAACGGATGCCACTGGTAGCCCGCTACCCGTGCCGATGGGTGGCATGGGCAAGCGTGAGCTTGCCCGTGACGAAGTCGGGATCAACACGGGCAAACAAGTTTGCCCATGCCACCCGCCTCGGCATGTCCGCGGCACCCGGCGGCGTCCTAGCTGTTGCTGTAGCGTGTCGACGCGGTGATCCGGGCGATGAGCGTGAGGTAGCCGATGAACAGGGCGATGTTCGGAACGAACCAGATGGCGAGTCCGAGCAAGTCCCCGTCCACACCAATCCAGTCGGCTACGTTGTACAGGAAACGGTTCTGTTGATGCAGGATGATCATGACGAACTCGGCGACGGCGAACGCCGTCCAGAGGGTCATGTAGGTGGCGAGGTAACATGCCGCTTGTGCTGAAGGCGCCAGGAGGTTGCGTCGCTCGGTGATCCGGAAATACAGGCCGATGATGCAGGCGGAGACCAAGGAGATCGCGACCATCGCCGCCAAGACCGCACAGCCGAACAGGATCGTCGGGAGCACGATGTCCCCCGCGAAACTGCCGCGGCCCGGAGACTGACCGACGATCAGTGCCAGGGCCGAAACGAACGCCAGGCCGATCAGGAATGCGAACGGCAGGTGTACGGCGAGGAAGCGGCGGTGGTCGGTGCCCGCCGGGGTGATTCGAAGCTGCCGTCCGAACCGCGTTGGCCGGCTGATCGCTTCGAGCGTGCATGGCCACCAGGCGCGGATGCGTCCGATGTCCTTTCGTCTTTGCCACATCGTGCCGCTGCGTACGCCCGGGCCGAGTGACGAGGCAACCGATTCGCCGCACTCCGGGCATCGCCCTTCCATCGCGATGGTGGTCAGGTTGTAGCCGCACCATTCGCACGTCGGCGGTCGCGGCAGCACCGACACGTCGCGTGGTGCGCCGACGGCACGCAGCAGAGCCCAGATGACCCAGAGTGCGGATACAAAACCGGATATGACGACGAAAAGCTCGCGATCGCGCAGGTACCAAGGCTTCGCCAGGTAGTTGGCCCACCACCACTCGCCGCGCTCGGCATGGTACTCGTCCATGGCTTTCTGCCATTCCTGGTACTCGGGCGTCCCAGGCGCGGCCTTGGTTGGAAGGACGAGAGTCGGCGGCTCTGGGATTTCGTACGACGCATCCCACGATCGCTCCATCGTCTCGAGCACGGCGCCTAAGCCGCCGACCAACAGCACGACGACAAGTGCCTGCGCAGACTGGAGCCACACGGTCTTGAACGCTTGCCTGAGACTGGCTCGCATGGGTTCATCACGTGCTCCCCAAGGCGCGATGGCCAGCGCGAGCAATCCGAATGCCGCCTCGATCGACAAGACCGTCATCACAAACAGAAACGAATGGAAGAACCAGTTCTGGGCGAGTTCCTCCCAGAGCGATATCAGATCCTGCTCGATCGCAACGACGTAATGGGCTATCTGCGTGCGATTCGCGAGTGAATCCGGCACATTGACGAGAATGATCACGAGCAGCGTGACCAGTAGCGCCGTCAAGACATGAACGCCGAAGGCGCTCTTCAGCGACACATGCTGCGTGCGGGTGGCCGTTGTCGCAGGCAGGCACCAGGCCATGAGGAACGCTCGGCGAGCCCGCCAGCGCACGGCCTCGCGCGGATTCGCCACGTCCACGCTAGCTGCTGTAGATGCCGCTACCTCATCCACGTCGACCCTCACGAAGGGGCGCAATAGGGTGCCGCTTATTACGCCCTTTCAGGGCTCAGTGACCTTTCAGCGGACTTCTCCCAGGGCGTTGCCCTGGCTATCGCTATTCCGCCCCTTTGGGGCTGGCAGAGAGTCGCCACCTGTCACGAACCCACGCCTGCGTGACGTTGCCCGCGTCTACGCGCACGGATGGAGCCGCCCATGTGCCGTACATTCCCGGATGGCCCGAGCAGGCTACCACTGCCACCCAGCGCGGACGCACCACTGCCGGAGACAAGAACCCAACATACCCACCTGATTAGACGTGTCTACTTGGTGATTGTTCGCGCGTATTGGGTCTTCTCGTCCAAACGGACGAATTCGACGACCAGCTCACCCTTGCTCGCGCGAACAAAGACGAAACCACCCAATGTCGCGGCGTAGTAGGACTCATCCGTCCATTTCACGGCATACGGCCTATCCTTGCCGGCGGCTGCCCCGCTGATCACGTAGTTGATGCCCTTGACCGGCTTGACCATTTCCAGCGT
>JAJDDX010000280.1 GCA_029260055.1 Phycisphaerae bacterium | reverse complement strand
TCAGCAGTTGGAAGGGATCCTCGTGGCGCAGGGCGCAGTCGGCTTCGGGATAGAGCTTGCGCAGCGCACGGAGGATCGCGCCGGCTCGCTTCTTCTTCGCGTCGATCGCTTCGGTCTTCGCAGCCACAGTTACTCCGTCCGCCATCGCACTTGGTGCCTCTAGTCAATCGGGCCGGCTTGTTCGCCCTGTGCTCCGCCCGGCTGGACCCAACGAACGAAGCCATCGGCAAACACGTCCTTCTTCCAGATGGGCACATCTTGCTTGAGCGTGTCGATCAGATAGCGGCACGCCTTGAACGCCTCGGCGCGATGGGCGCAGGCTACGGCGATGATGACCGACGCCTCGCCCGGGAGGACCGCTCCGAGACGATGCACGATCGCCACCCTGCCGGCCGAGTATCGCTCGACCGCACGTCGCGCGAGCAGTTCCAACTGTCGGCGTGCCATCGTGTCGTAGGCTTCGTAGTCGAGGCGCTCGAGCGCTCCGTGGTCGTCATCCTCCTCGGCCCGTGTGGCCCCCTCGAACGTGACGATTCCACCGAGAGCCTTGTCCCCCGTGGCAAAGGTTCGCACCTTGTCGGCCGGAATCGGTCCGTCGACGAGTTCGACCCATACCCCGGCATCACCAGCCCCCCCCGACACCGGCGGTATCAGCGCGACTTCGTCGCCCGGCTCCAGCTTCTGATCGTCTTGGGCAAAGGACTCGTTCACCGCGAATCGGATCGCACGGATCGCACGTCCGATGTCTGGATACCGCTCAGCCAAGATGTCCTTCAGGTCGCCGATGGTGCTCGCGTCGGGAACATCGAGTTCGATCTCACTTGTGCCGGCGTAGTCCCGGGCCGGACCGAGGAAGAGCACGCGTATCGAGATCACGCCGAGACCTCCGTGCGCCTGACCGACAGCTCCATACCGCTACCGATCGCTACGTGCGTGCTGGTGAAGTCGTCTCGCGCGCGAATCCAATCAACGAACTCGCCGAGGATCGACGCGTGCGATGTTGTGTTGTCGGTTAGAACGATCGCCCGGTCGGCGAGCTTGTCCGCCAGCAGTTCGACGTAACGCCGGCAGTTCTCCTTGTCGGCGTCGTTGAGCACAAAGTCGATCGGTCCGGGAATCGTCGCCAGCGAGTCCGCGGCACTGCCCTCGCGGACTTCGATGCAATCGCTGAGCCCCGCGGCTTCGAAGTTGGCCCGCGCGATATCGAGCTTGCGAGCCTCGCAATCCATGGTCACCAGCGATCCACCGTTCTCGAAAAGGGCCGAGCCGATCCACAGACCGCTGTAGCCATAGCTCGTCCCGATCTCGACGCCCCGCTTGGCGCCCGTCGCGAGCACCAGGGCTCTGGTAAACGAAGCCGCCTCACGCGACAGCGCCAGCGCGTCATCCACCGTCGGGATGAACGCTTCGACCGCCGCGATTGTGTCACGAATGCGCGCGTTCACTTTGCACCTCCAGCTACTGGTCCGTCAAACCGTCAATGGGCAGGCGGCACCCTCGCTTTTACCGCAAGAAGGGCTTGCCGAGCAACCGCCGGATCGTGGCGATCTGCCCCGCGTGGAAGGCCTCGTGGCGGCAGCAATGCGACACCGCACCGCGCACGTCGTCATAGTGCGGATGCGCCTTCCCCCCAGCCCCCAGCGCCGGCTTGGCCAGCAGTTCATCGCTCATCGAGCGGACGGCCTCCAGAGTCTTGGCCTGCACGTCAGCCATCTTGGCGAGCACCACCTCGACCGGCGGATAGTCGTGCTCGGGCAGCGACTTGACCGGCTGACCGATCGGAAAATGTGCCCGGAACGCCTCGTCCAGAATCGGCTGGTCCAGGCACCGCGTGTGAATCAGCGTGTCCTGGGAGGTGGTAAGATGTCCGCAGAGCCAAAGCGCGTGCCCCATGCCGGCAGCCGGCTGGAAACCCCACTCATCCCCCTCGAGGTCCGCGATCAACTTCAGCGTCCAATCGCGCGTACCGGCCAACTGCTGTGCGAGTAACTCCGCTTGCGTCATCGCGCGCTCCTCCTGACTCATCTTCACGGCAGGGCTACTCGACGGACAGCGTCGGCGCCTCAGCCTGCTTCTCGCTCATCACGCTGATTTGACCGGCGGTGGTCGAGACGACGGCCGCTATGGCCTCGGTTACGTGGTCCGGCGAGTCGGTGAACTGCTTCTCCGGCGTGCCCTCGTCGCTGAACGCTCGAACATTCGCGTTGAGCGGAATCTCGCCGAGAAACGGCACCCCGAGTTCCTTCGCCGCCGCCGCCGCCCCGCCATGGTCGAACAGCTCGTCACGATGGCCGCAGCTCGGGCAAAGGTAGTAGCTCATGTTCTCGATGACACCCAGGCAGGGCACGTTGAGCTGCTCGTACATCTTCACGGCACGCGTCGCGTCCATCAGCGCGATATCCTGCGGCGTACACACAATCACCGCGCCCGTCATCGGGATCGACTGCGCTAGGGACAGCGGCACATCGCCCGTCCCCGGCGGAAGATCGACGATGAGGTAATCGAGTTCGCCCCATTCGACGTTTTCGAGGAATTGCTTGATCACGCCGTGGGTCATGGGGCCGCGCCAGATCAGCGCCTTGCTGCGGTCGACCATGAAACCGATGCTCATGATCTTCACGCCGCCGGCTTCGGGAGGGACCATCATCTCGTTCCGCACCGTCGGCACACTTCCCTCGACGCCCGTCATGGTCGGGATGCTGGGTCCGTACACGTCCGCATCCATGAGGCCGACCTTCGCGCCCATACGCTGTAGTCCATATGCCAAGAGGACGGCTGCGGTGCTCTTGCCGACACCGCCCTTTCCGGCCCCGACGGCGACTACGTTCTTTACGCCCGGCAATTGGGCCGACCCCGGACGGCTCGAGCGCACTTCGGCGCTCCACTCGACCTCGACGGTTGCCACGCCCGGGATCGTCTTCACCGCTCGGTCGATGTCGCCGCGGATTTGGTCCTTCAGCGGGCACGCCGGCGTCGTCAGTTGGACTTGTACGCGGACGGCACCGCCGTCGATCGACACGCCTTTGACCATGCCGAGCGTGATAATGTCTTTGTGCAATTCCGGATCGTTGACCGTCCGGAGTTGCGCCAGTACCTGATCTTCCGATATCGAGCTCATATCCTGCAGTTCTCCCTGGTCCGCCGAGCCCGACGCTACGCCGATCCTGCCCGGGCCCGCTCGGCAACCGCTGGGAATATAGCACCAGTTTGGTAATAATTCTACCGAGCTATGGAGCAGCTTCCAGACCATCGCGTTGGTGGCATCCCATACGGCCATCGGGTACTCTGGAAGCCGCAATTGAATCACCCTTTCGACAGGCAAAGCGATGCCCGGGAAAGGCTGATCTCGGCTCGGCGGTGGCAGTTAGCCGTTGCGGAGGCGCTGGAGACGTTTGGAACCGCACCCCGACCCCCTGGGTCGGCGGTGCCGCCTAGTGGAGCGTGTGAGCACGATGACGAAGAAACCCGGTCGT
>JAJDDX010000279.1 GCA_029260055.1 Phycisphaerae bacterium | reverse complement strand
TTCAGCCTGCAGAGAGAGCACCTCCGCTCATCTTGCGATGACGGAGCAGACGCGCGGAGTTGTGTAGAACAACGAGGGCAACGCCCTGGGCTACTATCTTGCGCCCTTTCAGGGCCGAGGCGGGCGCGCTTTGTCGAACATGTCCGGCAGCGCGAGGCCGTGGCGTGAGCCGGCGGGCTTATTCCCATACACCGGAAGCGTCGCAGCCGGAAGCGTTACCGTCTCTCCCACGGCGGGCAGCTCGAACGGTACGTATGCACCCTCCTGCCACTGAAGCCATCTAAAGAGCGAACTCTCGAGCGCAAAGGCGAATCGGAACTCAGCCTCGACTGGGCGCCCATCGGACGTAACTGCCGTGACCTTGGCGGTGACACCCATCAACCCGATTCGCTGACCGATCTTCATCGGCCTGTCGTCCCGATACAACCGGTCAAGCGAGTGCATGATGGATCGCTGATCAAACAGCAGGTGCCGGATTTCACCGCCGGGTCCGCGACCACCCACTCGCGCCAAATACCCTCCCTTCGGACGGACGCGCAAGGTTCGCTTGTCGACGCGGTGGATCTCGATGGGCTCGCCGCCCGAACCGAGCACGAGTGTGCGGCTGAGATACGGGTCGCCCTGGAGCATGCGCTTCATAGCGCTGTACACGAACGTGGAAAAGGACGGGGTGCTGACGATCAGTGTGGTCTGAAAACGGGCGGCTGGGTCGGACGGAAGGCTCGCAGCCGCCTGCCCGGCTGTATCCGCGAACCTGTTGAAACGTCCTGTCATACGGGCAAGCGTCACCGGCGCCACCCCGAGGTGAACGATCACGAGAATGAGGCACAGCGTCCGGACCGGAAGACGCCGCCACCTCCCCGCCGGCAGCGGGTCCGCGTTGCGCAAAGCAGCGGCGATCAACTGGGCGAGCAGCCCCATCCCGCCTATGCCCGCAAAGGCAAGCAAGCGTTCATCGGGGTAGGCCGTGCAGGCCGGAGGGATGGAGAGTGCCATGCCGAGGGCCCAGAAGCGTGCGACCCGATCACGCCACACTAGTCGAGCTAGCGCCGCCGCGATGATCAGCAGGAATCCCATTGTGGCGATCCAGAACAGGTGCGCGGTCTTCCCATCAAGCGTCCACTCGAGATCGGCGGGGATGAGCCACTGCCAGGCAAGCAGGGCCGGCGCTCGTTCGGCGAAGGCATGCAAGAACCGCCAGGGGTCCGCCACAGGGTCGAGATACCATCCCGATCCAACCGCGGCGTACCCCTGCGCCTTGTAGTAGGCCCACCAAACGACGCCCGTCACGGCGCACGGCAGGAGCGACACGAAGCGACTCGACCTGGAACCTCGATCGAGAAAGAGCGCGTAGGCCAGTATGTAAGCTCCGATCGCCGCGGTGCTCTCTTTCGAAAGCAGCCCCAGCATGAGCATCAATGGTGCGAGCAGTGCCGCCAAGCGGGAGCCGTCCTTTCGCCACCGGTCATGTGCGATCAACGCGAGTAGTCCGAAGAGAATGGCAAGTAGCGCGTTGCGATTCGCGAGCCAGATCGCGGGAAGCCCGTGCGCGTCATCAACGGCAAAGAGAAGGGCGGCCAATCCGGCGACCCAGGCGGACGAGAGCATGCGCCGGTAGAACAGCGCGGCGGCGAGTACGGCGCCGCCTAGCCAGGCAAGTGACTGCAGGTGCATCAGAAACGGATGATCCGGCCAAAGCCTGTAATCGAGCCAGTGCGTCAGGCCCGTGAGCGGACGAAAGAACGCGATGCGCAACTCCTCGTGCGACCACCACGGCAGCATGCCCATCAGCACGAACTGGCGATTTTCACTCTTATCGCCTTCGATAAAGACAAATAGCTCGGCCGGCGATCGGGATAGCAGCGGTAGGTCGGAACGCGTCAGCGCGATCCGATGAAAGTCGTCGTCCAGTTGCAGGCCCGTCAAGAGCGACGGTGCGCAGAGCGCCATTGCCAATACGGCCAGACACCATGGCAGATGCCGGCTTTGCAGCGACTGGCGCAGCATACTGGTGGCTTGTGTCCGGATGCTCACGGGTGTCAGCTTCTCGTACTGGGGATGATCGACCGTCCGTGGCGTGAAGTCGGACCACGCCTGTCGACGGACGCCCGGCGTCGGCATCATTCCTGTTGGTCCACACAGACCTTCTTGGTCGTCCTGTCCGGTCAGTTGACCGTCGTACACGCCCGAGCCTTCGATCAGTCCGTCTTACGGCAGTCGTAGCCCTCGATGAGTGATAACATCTCCCGCACCGTCTCATCTGACATGTCGGGCATGTGGAACCGTACGGCCTCGAGGGCGTGCCGAAGGGTGCGATCAGAAGAATAGTCCTCGAGCTTTCCGGCGATGTCGCCGGACCGTTTGGCATGCATGTCGTGCATCTTCACGGGCGTCCCGCACGAGAAGTCCAGATCATCGAGGTCGATACGCCGCAAACGCGCGTGCTTGTGTGTCCGAAAGACCATGACCTTCGCTTTGAGGTCGAACACCAGGCTCCACGTCGTGCTGTCGGAAGCGACCTCCTTCAGGATTCGGAAGGCGTACTTCTGTCCGGAGAGCCGCCCGTTCGGATCGAACGAGCGCAACATACGATCTGCTCTCGTCGCACGGTCAACTAGTGAAGCGCGTGTCTCAGGCTTGGCAGCATCTCGGTGACGCAACGCGACGACGTCCGCGTAGGGGTCGTTTGCGAGGGCCCTGACGGGCAGCCCGTCCTGCCGGTGATAGACGGTCTTTCCTTTGAGGAACTCGATGGCCACGCATTCCCCCGTCGCATCGCACGCAAAGTAATGATCGACGCCGTAGCTGAGTCGAACCTGCTTATCGGCGGCGACGATCTCGTCTACCGTGGCACAGGTATCGAGAATGTACTGCACCCATGCGGCCGAGAGCAGAGACGGGCGCTCATCGGGTGGAGGAGCCTCCGTTCCGTGCAACTGCATCGTGCTGATCGCGAGGCCGGCCTCGTTGATGCCCGCCCAAGGGAACTGATACGGAGCGGTGTGAACGGTCAGGCTGCCGTACTGCGATGTCCAACTGGCAGCCTTCTCGCCATCGCCAAACGCCCACCCGGTCTTTTGGACGCCTCGCTTGTTGACGTACAACATTCCGGGCCTGAACTCGTTGTCGAAATTCGTTCCCAGTAACGTCCGATCCCCATCCTCCAGGGCGAAGGACGTGCATGCCTCGGTTGCAGGGCCCAGATAGGCACACGGCAACAGCCAGATGGCCAGGACACAGAACACATGCAGGCGCGAGGGCCTGCCACACCGAGCTTCTCTTACTGGCATGAGTTTCTCTCCCATCACTAGACCGACGGCTCGGTATCGAGGATGGCCTGAAGGCAGCGGCCTCCGGCTGACGTGCGTCGAGCGTGACCTGGGGATTCTCCAGGGTTCACGCCATCGAACGCATTAGACCCCGCGCTGGCCGCATGTCGAGCGGGGCAGACAGGTTTGGACGGTTTCGCTCGGAGTACGGGCCGCTCCAACGAACACTCGCCAATCTTCAGTTGACTATCACTTGACCGACGTCTCGGTATCCAGGATCGCCTTCAGGTTGAACTTCGCACGCAGCCGGTACGCCATCGCCCGGGCCCCGACGAAGCTGCGAGCTAACCAGGTGTTGATTGGCTGAGACCGCGTGTACCGCTTGCGGATCATATCGCCGTAGAGCTGCATACCGCGCCGCAGGTACTCCGGATCGCCGAAGTCGAACGGCGCATCCTCCTGCATCGGCTCCCACATCCACGTGCAGTAGTCCCGCAGGAGGCCGAGCCGTTCCTCGCCCATCTGAGCCTCGTCCGTCAGGTCCACGCTGTACAAAAGTGCGGCGTCCATCGCCTCGCTGTCGATGGGACCATGTGACGCCCGCTCGACGTTCGCGCAGTATTTCCACGTCTCGTCCGTGAAGCGATAGCAGCAGCCGAAGTCGATCAGACCGAGGCGGCCGTCCTCCATGAAGTAGAAGTTCCCCGGGTGCGGGTCGGCGTACACGATCTTCAAGCCGTAATAGAGACGCGAGATCGCCATGAAGATCTGATGGCCGTGGCGGTCGCGCACCTCCTGCGGCGGGTTGGTCGCCATGAACTCATCCACGTGCTTGCCCTCGATGAACTCCATCGTCAGCACACGTCCGGACGAGAACTCCTCAAAGACCTCGGGCACGACCACGCCGTCGTCCTCGTTGAACGCCTCGCGTGCCGCCTTGAGGCACTCAGCCTCGTTGACGTAGTCGGTCTCGAGTTCGAGCGTTTCGAAAATGTCCTCTCCCTGCGCTCTGAAGTTATCCCAGTCTTTGGTGAGCCGCATGGGCAATAGCAGTGCGTTGAAGTTCTTGAAGTCGTCGCGGATCGTCCGCGCTATGTTGGGGTACTGGATCTTCACCGCCACCTCCTGCCCGGTCTTGAGCCGAGCGCGGTGGACCTGTCCGAGCGAGGCGGCTGCGAATGCCTTCGTCTCGAATTCGTCGAAGATCTCCTCCGGATCGCGACCGAGTTCGTTACGCACCTGCTCGCGCAGTAGCGAGAAGTGCATCGGCGGAGCTTCGAAATGTAGCGCCGAGAGCGTGTCGACGAACTCGTCCGGTACCACGTCGGGGTAGTTGGCGAGTGTCTGGCCGATCTTCATGATCGAGCCGCGCAGATAGCTCATCGTGCCGAGCAGCTTGATGGCGCTCTTGAGGTGCGTTTCGTTCAGCGTCGCGGCGCGCTTGTCGCCCGAGACGTATCCGCTGCGCAGCCACCACGCCATGTAGGCAAGGGCAATCTTGGCTTTCAGGCTGCCGAGCGCCCAAAAGCGCGTAAGCCTACCGACGGGCACCGGCTTGTTCGCCAGCGACGACAGCAGGGTCTGCAGCGCTTCATCAGGCGCCTTTTCTTCATCGAATCCGTCAGGAAGTGCCGCGACGAGTTCCCCGATCTCAGGTGACATGATTCACCTCCACTTTCGTATGTCCCGTCTTCAATGATGCTACGAACAGGCGTAGCGAGTGGTCCAACACAGCCAGCGTTTCCTCCTGCTTGTCGGAGGCGTCGCGAGACCAAAACGCCAGCACGCCGAGATAGAGCGTCCAATAGAGATGCATGACCACGAACGGCGGGGCGCCGCCGAGGCCGTGCGATGCGGTCAGGTCGGTGACCCGTTCGAGGTGCTCCTCGCGGGTGCGGTCGGCGTCGTCACAGAGGCCCGTCTTGGCGAACGGGCTCATGGCCGTCTCCATGACCGCGCCGACGTAGCCGCGATGCGGCTGAAGCCGCCGCAGGCCGGTCATGATGTGGGAGATGAGGTCCTCTTCGAGCGACTCGTCGCCGCGGCGCCGGGCCTCGAAATCGAGCCGGCCGGCGTCCAGCGACGCGGCCACGAGGCTCATCGCCAGTGCCTCCTTGCTGGGGTAGTAGTTGAAAAGGGTCCCGGTCGCGATGCCCGCCTCGGAGGCGATGTCGCGGGTCGTGGTTTCGTCGAAACCCTTGTCAGTAAACAACTTACGTGCGGATTCTGTGATCCGCTCGCGAGTCTCTTCTTTGGCTTTGGCTGTGATTCTCATGGCGTCATCCTTAATATGACTACGCTCATATTATGCGCCATGTTCAGCCGAGTGCAAGAATAACATGAGCATGTTCATAAAAAAGTTTTGGCGCGGCGCCAGCGGTTCCCGCGGCGAGCCCGGCATGGACGTTGCCAACGTCTAGTGCCCCGTCGCTGTTCAACTGATGGGTGGCATGGGCAAGCCCCAGCTTGCCCGTGTGGCGTGGAAGCGGACACGGGCAAATCCCGGCGCGCCGGGACCCATGCCACCCGTCCACCTGTCCGGCATAAACGCCGGCTGCGGGTAGTTGTAGGGCGCGGTAGAGTTCGCTGCGTCACAGACCCACGGGAGAAAGCATGCTATCGCTGATTGCGAGATACACGAGTTGGCTGCACACGCGCTGGCCGGCCGGCACCGTCGAGAAGCTGCCCGTCGTCAACGAAGACGGCTCGACGAAGGTGCCGGGGCTCTACATCGTCGGTGATCTGACCGGTGTGCCGCTCCTCAAGTTCGCAGCCGACACCGGTGCGAAGGCGGTGGCGACGATCGCGACCGATCCGGCCTTCGCCAAGCGTGCCGCCGGCAACGGTGAACCTGTCGTCGATCTCATCATCGTGGGCGCCGGCGTAGCGGGCATGGCGGCTGCGCTGGAGGCCAAGAAGCTCGGGTTGAGCTTCACCGTGGTGGAAGCGTCGGAGCCGTTCTCTACGATCGCGAACTTCCCGAAGGCCAAGCCGATCTTCACCTTTCCCACCGAGATGACGCCGACCGGCGATCTGCAATTCTCCGAGGCGGCGGACGTGAAGGAGGCATTGCTCGACGAGCTTATGGCGCAGGTTCGCGCCGCGGGTATCGAGCCGATGATCGCGCGCGTCGAGCGTGTGAGCCGGCGCGGCGATCGGCTCGAAGTTGTCGTGTCCGACGGCGACAACCTGTTGGCGCACCGCGTCATCGTCGCGATCGGACGCTCCGGCAATTACCGCAAGCTCGGCGTCGACGGTGAGGACCTCGACAAGGTGCTCAACCGTCTGCACGACCCGAAGGACTACTGCGATAGCGATGTCCTCGTGGTCGGCGGCGGCGACAGCGCTCTGGAAACAGCCATCGCCATCGCCGAATGCGGCGGGCGCGTCACGCTCTCGTATCGCAAGGCGTCGTTCAGCCGAGCCAAACCCGACAACATCGACAAGGTCGCCGCGTTGAGCGAGCAAGGCTCTCTTCGCGTGCTGTACGGCAGCGCGATCAAGGAGATTCGCGAGTCTGATCTCGTCATCACGCGTGACGACGGCGAGCGGGAAACGCTGCCCAATGACGCGGTCTTCGCCATGATCGGGCGAGAACCGCCGCTGGACTTCTTCCGCCGCTCCGGCGTGCCGATCGGCGGCGAGTGGCGGGCGTTGACGTGGGCGGGCTTCGCGGCCTTCATGTGCTTCTGCATCTTCCTATATCACTGGAAGAAGGACGCGGGGCTTCCCATCAATCAGTGGTTCGCCGAACGTGGGTGGTTCCCCTTCAACGTGCCGGCGATGTTCGACGCCGTCGGCGGCACCTTCGCCGAGGCTGCGGGCAGCTCGACCAACCTGCTCTACACGCTCAAGCACTCGATGGCGGACGGCGGTTTCTACTACACGCTGGCCTACTGTCTGTGCGTGGTGATCTTCGGCATCCGCAGGATCAAGCGACGCAAAACGCCCTACGTCAAGGTCCAGACGCTCACGCTGATGGCCATCCAATGCTTCCCGCTCTTCATCCTGCCAGAGCTGCTGCTGCCGTGGGCCGGTCGCAACGGTTGGTTCGCCGACGGCTCCGCGCTGTGCGGCCTCGCCGATCAGTTCTTCGATCGCTACGACGCCGTCGGCATGGAGCGGGCCTACTGGCGGAGTTACGGTTTCGTGCTGGCTTGGCCGCTTTTCGTCTGGAACCTCTTCACGCAGAGCCCGATATGGGGTTGGGTGATAGTCGGCACACTGCAGACCTTCGTGGTGATTCCGCTGATGGTCTGGCGATGGGGCAAGGGCGCCTACTGCGGGTGGGTCTGCTCGTGCGGCGCGCTGGCTGAGACGCTCGGTGACACGCATCGGCACAAGATGCCGCACGGGCTGAAGTGGAATCACCTCAACATGGTCGGGCAGGTGATCCTGGCGATCGCCTTCCTACTGATGGTGTTGCGCGTGCTCGGCTGGGTCATGCCCGGTTCAGCCTTCGCCACGCTCCACATCGGCCTGCTCGAGAAGTACGCGATCGTGAACTACAAATGGGCGGTCGATCTCATGCTCGCGGGCGTCGTCGGGGTGGGCTGCTACTTCTGGTTCAGCGGGCGAGTCTGGTGCCGGTTCGCCTGCCCGCTGGCGGCACTGATGCACATCTACGCCCGCTTTTCCCGCTACCGCATCCTGGCGGACAAGAAGAAGTGCATCTCGTGCAACGTCTGTACGTCGGTCTGCCACCAGGGCATCGACATCATGAACTTCGCCAACAAGGGCCGCCCGATGGAGGATCCGGAGTGCGTGCGCTGCTCGGCCTGCGTGCAGAGCTGCCCGACCGGCGTGCTGACCTTCGGCCAGGTCGATCGCGCCACGGGCGACGTGCTTGCTACGGACCGCCTGGCTGCTTCGCCCGTGCAGATGTTGGAACTGACGGTTAACGGCCGGCCGCACTGACAACCTAGTGCTCCGTCAAACGGCCAGTGATGCGTGGCGTGGACAAGCCGTAGCTTGAGGCTGTCCGACAATTCCAGCCCGTCGCGCGTTCGCTGATTGGCGGTCGGCTGCCGGCTGTGGTCACGATTGGCCCTGAAAGGGCGCAATAGCACCGTACCTTATGACGCCCTTTCAGGGCTCGTTTGCTCCGTCTTGCGGTCCTTCCCCAGGGCGTTGCCCTGGGCTGGGGCTATTTCGCCCCTTCGGGGCTGAATCAGACGCGACATGCCACGAGCCCATTCCGCGTCGACCGTAGCCTCGTCGGCTCTTGACGGCGAAACGGCAGGCTTGTCCCGAACTCTCGGACAGCCTCAAGCCGTAGCTTGCCCGTGTCCCTCGATAGCCGACGTGCGCGGGCAAATCCCGGCGCGCCGGGACCCATGCAACCCGTCAGCTCAGCCTTGGCGGAGCACTGGCGCTCACATCAATCCAGCGGCGTGATCGCCAGATCGTCGAACGAAGTAACCGCGTCGGCCTTGGTCCACAGGCCGATCATGCCGGGCTCGGCGAACGTCTCATCTGTTACTTCGAGCAGCTTCACACCGTCGAGGTAGCAGGTGATAAGCTTGTCCACGGCCGTCACGCGCAGCGTGTACCACTTGCCGGCTGTCAGATCGATCTTGGCGTGGCCGAGCTGCTTGCGCTTTCCGTCCTTGACGAAGTAGACGCGGTAGTTTCCTTCCAGCGGGTTGAAGCGGCAGATGTAGTAGTTGTTTTCGTCGATGCATCGCCAGATCGGTCCGCCGCCCTGATCCTCTACGCCGCTGACCGCCTTGACCTTCACCGTCAGGTCGATGTTCTTCATCTTGCAGCAGTCACACACCGCGAGGTTGTAGGTGCCGTTGTAGTTCTTGCTGGCGGTCAGCGCCATGACCTGTGTGCCCGAAGGCGCCGACTCGTCCGCGATGACCTTCCACGTGGCCATCGCCGTCGTCGGGTTCGTCTGGCGGATGCTCAAGCACTCGGGCGCCTTGCCGATCGGGAAGCCTTCAAAGTCGCACGCGCAGCCCTTGCACGCCGACTTGTCCGGCCCGCAACAGGCCTTTCCTGAGCCTGTCGTCGCACAGCCGGAAAGGGCGATCAACGTCAATCCAAGACCGATGAGTAAGCTCGTGTTTCGTACCGTGGCGATCATGTAATCACTCCTTATTCGCAGACGGCCAGTTTCGCGTGTTGTATACCGACGGGGGAGGGCGAGCAATCTTCCCGCCGAGCCTTCGCCGTGCTCATCGCCCTTGCCGTTCATCCGTGGCACGGCTCTTCCCGGGGTCGAACGCCGTACCGCACTCAGGGCAGCGAGGCTCGGTAAGTCCGTGCAGGAGGTATCCACATTTCCGGCAACAAAGACCGCGCCCTAATCGAAGTCGTCTCGCGTCAGGTCCGAGCATGAACCACATTGCGCCGACGAAGGCAAGCACGAACGAGGCGGCCCAGACCGCGACAGCTCCGGGTACGTGGCTCCAGGCGATGTCGAAACGCGCGAAAGCGTTCGAATACCTGTACGGCCCCGCAAGGACGAACGCAATACACAGATAGTGCCCGACAAACAGCAGGACCAGCGTTGCTCCGCCCCACGCCCGTGGCCGGGCAATCACCAAGATGACGCCGTATAATAGATACTGCGCGGGAAGGAGATAGGATACCCAATCTCGGAGATACCAGTGTCCCCAGACCTCGATGATCAGAAGCGCCGGCGCGAACGAGACGTCGAGCGGCAGAAGCCAGCCACCACCGAACCCACCGCGCCCGGTGAAAGTGAGTGCACAGTAGCTCAGACCCCAGCCAAGGACGAGACTGCACAGCAGGAAAGTCTTGGCTCCAAGCCGAGCCGGCTTGACGGATAGGTCGGCGAGTAGCGCAAGTTCGCCGTTCTCGCCTCCGCATGCAGTTGATTCGCCATTCGTCCCGTTACCCTGCTCCGAATCGACGGGCGAACCGCAGTCGGGACAACGCGATCCGAGCAAGCCTTGTATTTGGTGGCCACAGCCGGTGCAAAACTTGCACCCTACTTCTTGGGAACTTCGCCCAATGAAGCTCGCGATCCCTACTGCCACGCCGAACACCGCGCAGTATACGCCGGGCGGCCACACCCAGATGGCGATCGAGAACCAACCGAACGCGCGATTGCCGAAACCGAGGTCAATGATGACACTCGGCAAAGCCAACAGGCAGACACCGAAGGCTATGAACAACGCTTCCGAATGCCATGGAGACAAACCCCAGCGCGCCCATAGACGTCGCATCGCCGAATCTCGCCGCGGAGGGCTCCGGAAGCGGTCGACGACAAGTGCCACGGATCCGAAAAGCATGCAGACCAGCCCAGCCGGGGTCACCCACAGGCGAAAGAACTGGAACGGCCTCCCATCGTTGACAAGCCCGAGGCTCAGCAGCACCCACGGCAGAAATGGCATAGTGAGCCCCGCCCCGATGAGTACCAAGCCTGGAATCCGTCGAGCCATGTCGAACCTCTGGTGCCGGGCTTGATCCAGGCACCACAGTGCATTGGCAGAAGCGTTGTGTGCCGGAGGATATGATCGCTCCGGAACCCACGAAATGCAATGCATGGGCTCGGTGTGGCGAGAAGCCGCATAACGCTGCAATCACTGCAACGGATACCGCCACTTCTGTCCGCTGGACGGGTCCCAGACGTAATCCACGTGGCGGTCGAGCATATAGAGCGGGTGGTTTCCGTCCGTGCCGGGGTCGAGGCCGAGCCCGTTCCACATCGAGTTGTCCTGATAGGCCTCGATCGGGTCGACGTGCCCGCCGTGGCCGTCGACGAAGATCGCCTCCGAGCGGCCGAGGTGCCGATCGGAAAGGTACGACCGCCAGTTGTGCCACGCATAGGGCTCCAACTCACCGCCGCTGAAGGTCTCCTCGCTCCAGATGGGTATGTAGGTCGGGTCGAGCAGGTAGCCATGGTTGCCGTACCGAAGCGGGTTGTGGTCGCCGCGCGGCTTCTCCGGCGCCCAGTCCAGCGTCCAACCGGTGCCGTCGCAATCGGCAAACGCGATCGTCTCGCGCGGGGCGCGGAGGCTCTTGACCGGATACCGCTCGAACGGCCGGCGGGGGTTGTCGGTGCTAGAACAGTCCCGCAGGCTGCCGAGGTACTTGTAGTTGTAGCCATAGGAGTTGTTACGGCCAACCTCCCAATCGAATGCGGACGGGCAGCTCTGCACGTCGTAGCTGTCGAGCAGGCTCGCCATGGCATCGAACCAGCGGACCCGCGTGTCCGCCTCGTCGCCGATGCGGACCTGGTGGGGAGGATAGCGATCGAACTTGTTGAGATACATCGTCATGCCGATGCCGAGCTGGCGGCACCGGCTAAGGCAGACGACGGACCGGGCCTGGCTGCGAGCCTTGGAGAGCGAGGGCAGCAGAATGCTCACCAGCAATGCGATGATCGCGATCACCACGAGTAGCTCGATCAGCGTAAAGCCGCGTTTGCAGAGAGGGGATCGTTGGATCATGCTCTTTGGTCTCCTTGAAGTAACATGCTTTGCCGTCGCGGCATCCGGTGTCCTCGCGCGCGCGAAGGTCCGAGCGAACACGCCTCGTGCCCGGAGAGATCCGGTCAAGTTGTCTTTCGTCGGTTTGCCATCGCGCCACGCCGCGTCGGTACACGGAGCGCGCTTTTGGGTGCTGGCCCGGACTATGGACGTCCCGAAGACGACTTCCGTTAATGTACGGAACTATTTATTCTCAGGAGGACGTTGGCTTGTCATAACTTGTGGTCGTCGCGGCGCTCCGCGCGGTCGACGCTGTAATCGGAAAGCCGCATTCGCTGCACATGCTCGATACGCTGCCGCGAAGGTCGTACCCGCAATTGGTGCAGTACAACCCGCGGATGTCGAACGGCACTCGGTATCGAAGGGCCTTTCGGACGACCTTCGTCTTGGCGACGCCGTCGCCCCATCGCGGCCCGCGATTGAGCTGATACGCCATGATGAGAAGCAGGACAAGTGCAACGAGGTTGACCACCATGCCAAGCATCATCGAAATGAGACCGATGACGAACGCCGTGCCGTTAATAGCGAGAATCGGTGCATTGCGAACGAAGGAACTTGCGAAGCCGATGGGTTCGAGCGTGTCAGCCCGCACTACCTGAAGGCCGAAGAGAGCCTTCCCCGGGGACTGCCCCGCGATTCCGTCTCGGAAAGAAAACAGAATATACGCAAGGGCCGCACAGCCAATCTCAACCGGACCCGACAACGCAAACGGAGCGGCGCCGGTCGGGGGATTGATCGCGTACACGGCCGCACTCGCGATTGCCATCACGATCCACATGCAGAAGCTGTCGAGGACAAATGCGAGTTGGCGCCGGTTCGCCTGGCGGTAGTAGCACTTCTTGCACACGCGGTAGCCGTAGAGACGCAGCTCCTTTCGCGTTCGCCAGTCTGGCGACATGCATAGAGGGCAGTGGGCAGCGTTCACATCCGTCGTGGGTGGCATGCTCATGCCGATCTCATCCTCTCCTGCCGCTTTGAAACCGGACGTCGCGCCGGCAAAGTCCACGAGTTCGTTCATTCGACCTGGACCGTCGGGCGGGGTGGCGTGATTCTCCAGTGTGGCGTTCGCCCACCGCTCGCCTTCGAGGCCCGGTACCGGCATCGTCGCGGCTTCAGCAACATAAGTCAATGCACGCGGCACTGCGGTTTCGAGTACAGTGAGGTTACTGCGATACCCACAGACGTGGTCTCGTCTCTCATGTTCGCCGTCAAAGAGTAGCGTCTAGTTAGTCTCGACCCGCCGCGCCATCGGCGGTGTGATTGGGACTCCGCACTCGCTACACATGCTCGACACGCTGCCGCGGAGGTCGTATCCGCAGTTCGTACAGTACAGGCCGCGAGTGTCGAATGGTACACGGAATCGAAGTATCTTACGAATGACCTTGGTGTTCGCAAGCCCGTCGCCCCATCGCGGCCCGCGATACATATACCCTGCCATGACACCGATCAAGACCCATCCGATGAGACCCGCAATGGACGCCTGCCGACCGAGGAGTTGAACCAGCATAACCGTCACGGCGGTGATCCCAAAAAACGGCGAATTGCGCACGAACGAGCGACCGAATCCGATCGGCTGCAGTGTGTCCGCCGTCACAACCTGAAGTCCGGCGAGCGCCTTGCCCGGTGAATGACCGGCGAAGCCGTCCCTGAAGCCGAACAGGATCATTCCGATCGTCAACGCGGCGATACCCGCCGGCGTCAGCGAACGCGACAGCGCGGCGCCGAGCGCCGGATCGATGCGGCCGGCAACCATGCTTGCGAGCCACGAGATGCCCCACAAGCATATCAGGTCGAACACGAACGCGAGTTGCCGTCGCTTGGCGAAGCCGTAGTAACAGGCCCCACACACTTGATGGCCATAGAGGCGCAGCGCCTTCCAACTTCGCCAATCCGTGGACCGACACAGCGGGCACCGATCTTCGGTGGGGATGTGCTTTTCCGCCAAGGCAAACTCCGGTGATGGGCCGTATCGAAAGCACGATAGCCGCGGTCGACCTTGCCCGCAAAGCAGCCCTGGTCGGGGCCTTCGCGTCCGATCGCACCTCCGATACCGTCGGCGTGTACTCAAGGTCCGATAGGAGCACCGAAGCGAGCCGCACGCGCGGGCGGTCGAAGGTGGCTCTACGTCCCACCGATAACGGTAGTTGATGCCCGGTCGCGGGGCCGTGCGTACGGCAGCGGGCATCGTTACCAAGATCGGAAACGAACATGCAGCAGCAAAAGCAGCCAAGAACGTTGCCGGCCTGGCTCCAAGAGGCGATGGAAGGCGACGTGACGGACGACGTCTTGAACAAGCGTTCGGAACCCAGGCACATCTTCGCGAGTCCGGCGTCGCTTCAGCCGGTGGACGGCGCCGCCGCCTGCGCGCCGACTCGTGTGCGCATCTTCAATGCGTCCGAGTCGGGGGTCGCGTTCATCTGCCGCGACGAATTGCAGCAGGGGGACGTGCTGAGCCTTCACCCTCGCCACGAGGATGCATCGGACATCGATGCGGCGATTACCGTCTGCGTCGTCCACTGCACCCAGACGGTCCAAGGCTACAAAATCGGCTGCGTCTTCGAATAGCGCCTCCGAGCCGGATCTCACTCCCGTCTTACGTCGGAAGCCGGCGCTTATCCATCCTGCGCCCTACCCGTCTGCCTGGCCTGCGCTTCCATCAACGCCTTCGCCAGAATCGGCCATGCGATGGTGGCGTCACAGAGCACCTCGGCGAAGCGGCCCCCTTCCTCCTCCGGCACGAACTTGCCCCATGACTTGCCTTCGGAGTAGGTACAACCGCTCAGCCCGCCCCAATGCACCGGCTCCGGACAGATGCGCACGCCGTACTGGAAACGCGGGACCCGCAGCTTCATCTTGCAGTGCTCGTTGATCGCTTCGGCGAATGGCGCCACCTGTTGGCCCCAGTTACGCGGCACGCCGCCGCCGATCGTGAAGATGCCGAGCCGTTTGGCGGAAGCGGTGCGGTCGTAGTAGTCGTAAAGATCGACGTAGGGGTTGAAGCTCGGGAGTCCGTCGAAGAGCTCAGCCACCGGCACGTCGTTCGGATTCTCCAGGTTCCTGCGAACCGTCGTCGTGGCGAACGCCAAGCCCAACACCGAATCGGTAAACGCCGGCACATAAATCGGGACCTTCCGTTCATAGGCACAGCCCAACACGCTCGGCATCTGTCCCTGGTCGACGAGCCGCTTGCCGATCAACTCACTGATCATCGCGGAGCCGTACTGCTTTGCCGGCTCCAGGCTTGAAAGCACGTCCAGGATCAGACGTTCCGTGCCCGCCAAGTTCGACTCGAGCTCGAGCGTGTCGTAGATCCTGTTGTAACCCCACTTGTAAAGCAGATCGTCCGACATGGACGCGTCGTATTGGAAGTGAATACCGCCCATCGCCTCCGACAGACCGTGCGCCATCAGCGCGCCCGTGGAGACCACGATGTCGACCATCTTCTGCTCGATCATGTCGCAGAGGATTCGCCCCATCTTGGCCGAGGTCATCGCGCCGGTCATGGTCAGGACCACGACGCAGTCCGGATCGCGCACCATCGTCTGCAACACATCGAAGGCTTCCCCCAGGGCTCGTCCGCCCAGCGCCGTCTGCGCCATACCTTCAAGAAGGTCCGGCAGGTCACCTGCGGCGCCGACATCGAGGGAACGCATCGGCACCAGGCCGTCGCTACAACCGTCACGGGATTCTCGAGCCATCGCCAGTCCTCTTGCATGCTGTTGCGGCTGAAGGGTCGTCAGTTGCCTACCGCCGGTGCGGGCCCAGCCACATTTCCGCCCGGCGCATCCTTTGGGATAGTCTGGCGATCTTCGAAGGATGGAGCAACCCCAGCCGCACGGGCAGGCCCGCGCGGCTGGGGTTGTAATCGGCTCGCAGCCGGCGATATACGCGGGTCTACGGTGTCTTTCGCTTCCCCGAGCAGTCCAGTTCGCCGAAGCCGCCGGTGTACTTCCCGGCGATCTTGTTACCGTCGATTTTCCCGGAAAACGCGAGTTCCGGTCCGTCAGGGATGACACGTTTGAAACTAAGCTTGTTGCCCTTCAGGGCTACGTCGACGAGCTTCATCTCCTCGCCCTGACTGAGCCAGAGTCCGGTCAGCTTGCCCTCTTTGAGGGTCAGGGACATCGTCGCGTCGATCGAGCCGCCGCCGAACGCGGTCTTCATCTCCCAATCCCCGACGATCGAAGCGGCATCGATCTTCTTGCCGTCGTTCGCCTTGGCGCCGGCGGCACCCTTCTTCGTCCGTTCGACAAGTGCCTTGAACCGATCCTGCTCGCGGATGGTCTTGAAGTCCTCGTCAGCTATGAGGTGCTTCGCATCGTCGTATCCGCCGTCGATCGCCTTTTCGAGCCATGCGTAGGCCTGGTTCTCCTCGCCCATCAGGCATCGTATGCAGGCGAGGTTGTACATGGTGCCGACGTCGTCCGGGGCGATCTTGAGCATCTCCTCGGCGATCGCCGCGGCCTCCTTGTAGTTCTTGGCTGAGTAGGCCGCCCCCATGGCGCCCATCAGCGCACCGTAGTCGGCTGTCGCATCTTCCGGCTCGGGTGCGATGTCGGGCTCGACTCCCGTTTCCTTGTATGCAGCCAGCCACTTGCCCGTGGACTTTAGTGCCGGCCCGAAGCCCCACGGTCCGCGCTTGGCGGCCACCGCGAGCTTGCCGTCCTTGCGGACGAGGTAGATTCGATCGGGCCAGGCCTTGTAGTGCTTCTCGACGGCGTTATCCATCCCGTCGATAAGGCAGGGAATGGTGAGCTTCTTGTCCTTGGTGAGGCGGTCAGCCACGCTGCAGCGCTCGCCGTAGGTCTTGTGCTCTTTGATCCCGAGTTCCTTGGCGTAGCCGACGGGGCTGCGATCGTCCATGGCGTGGGCTTCACTGATGTAGACGATGTAGAACTCAGCCACGTCCTTGTAGCTCTGATACATCTTTTCCATTTCGCCAACCTGGCGAAGGAAGGGCGGTCACGTGTAGCTTCCGAAGAAGAGCACCACGGGCCGCTTCCCCGCGAACTGGTTCAGATCGACCTCGCGTTCTTCGTTGAGTCGCTTGAGCTTGAACAGCTTGGCGTCGTCGCCGGCCTTCGGCGCGCCGTCGTCGCGGAAGCGCGGCGCGGACTGACCCGGGCCCCGCCGACCGCCGCGTCGTCGAGGGCGCTCAGCGTCGTCACCGGGAGGTGCCGGCTTGCTATCAGGTTCTGCCTGAAGGGTCGCAGTCGGCGGTGTGATCTGCGCCGTTCCGGACGGCTCGTCTGCCGGTGCTGCGATTGTCGCTTGTGCAGCCGCGAGGAAGAGAAGGCAAGTCACGGTCGCGCTGATGGTCATCGCGCGGTGATTGGTCGGCATGTCATATTCTCCGTTGCGGGTTGAGTCGGGATCGCTTCTGGACGCCACAGTATACCGAACCGCTGAGGCCCCGCGACAATTTCACACATGCCGGGAATTCGCGCGATTGTGAGGTTTCGCCGGGCGCGCGTTCGCCCGCCGACCCATGTATCCGCGAAGCGTACCGACGCGGGAGGTGCTTGCTACGGCGTGAATCCCAGCAGGCCCGCAACGTCGAACAGCAGCCGCAGCGGATAGCTCATCAGCCCCGCGAACAGCGCCAGAAGTAACTCGACAAGACCACTCATCCGGTTCACCCTTTCGACACGACGACCAGGACCGTCGTATCCATGAAGAGACTGTCTGCTGTCAACGGTGCTATCGCATAACGCGGCACTCCCGGTTGGCGTCAGCCCCCTTTCCGGAGGGGATTGAAGCCGAGGGGTCCGGGGGCGAGCAGCCCCCTGGCACGCATCTTCAATC
>JAJDDX010000278.1 GCA_029260055.1 Phycisphaerae bacterium | reverse complement strand
TTTTGAAAGAAAAGGTAGATGCGTTAGAGAATGGGTTGCCGCACGCAATCAGTTCGCTATCTTATACCCCGAACGGTTCAACAGATGATCCGTTTTAGCTGCATGGGCCAAACCCCATACACAGACTCTCGGATACTCCCCATCAGGTCGAGTTCCAATGGGTATCCCTCGCCTAACTCAGGCCGACCTGTCTAACTATTTTATTCGAATTGGTTTAGTAAACTAAACCCCCTCAGTTTCATTAATCACACCCCCTATTTCGTGCCGCCAACAGCATGCACTTTTTGCCCAATATCAACAGGCAAAAGGAATCTGTGCCATGCAAGACAATGTTATTTCTTCAGATCGGTTACTTACACGGGCCGAGGTGGAAGTGAACTTCGGGCTTTCCCGGCGTTTTCTCGAGATATCTGCCGTTAAGGGAAACGGTCCGCCGTTTATCAAAATCAACCGCGCGGTACGCTATCGCGTTTCTGATTTGCGTGAATGGATTGATGCCCGGCGTGTCAACTCCACTTCGGAGGTTAGCCAGTGAGCGCCCCAGGGGGATGGGATCGAAAATCCATACGCAACCATGTGGAATCAGCTCAAAGCACCGCAGACGAGGCCGTGGGTTTGGCTCAAACCGCAACCGACGAATTGGAAGAAGTTAGCAAAGTTGCGGATGAAAGTTCCGATCTTGCGGAAACCAATCGGATCGAAATCGAGGCTTTGAAGGCAGAATTCAACAAAATCGACCCGCTGCTCAGGCGTCGGCCCGGTATGATAATTACCCAATATCAAGCCAGGTTAATGACCCACAATGATATTGCAGAACAGGCCGAAATGATGGGTGCATTGGTTTACGAAGCGTTGAGCGAATGGTGCATTAAATCTGTAGGTGATGAAGATGCACAGCGGGATTATGTGAACGACATAGGCTATGGCTTAAGGGGTTTCCTGAAGTCATTCGCAATGCAGGTTCGTGGTTCCTTGGCTCCAGAAACCGGAGACGAGTAATGCGTGAAGCGGAACAAGTTGGACGAGCTTTAAACGGGCGAAAAAGCGGGCGTGGCTGGATTTGCTATTGTCCCGCCCATGAAAATACCAAAACGCCAGCCCTGAGCGTATCGGAAGGAACAGATGGTCGTTTGCTGGTCAAGTGCCACGCCGGTTGTGATGGGGGCTCTGTCATTGCTGAATTGCAGCGCCGTGGAATTATCGATGGCAAAGGGCATGAGACCAATTCACCCAATGCTGAAGAAATTGCCAGGCGCAAGGCTGAGGACAGACGAAAAGAGCAAAACCGTTTGAACGTCGCCCATGATCTTTTCGACAAGGCGAGAAGTTGCGAAGGCACGATTGCCCAGACCTATCTCGAGGAAGTTCGTGGCATATCTGGCCTTCGGTTCAACCGGATGCGAAACACGCTGCGGTTTCATCCAAATGCGCTTCACACACCAAGTGGCCAGCACTTACCTGCCATTATCGCCCGAATTCGAGCACCACACGGTCGTGCACTGGGCGTCCATCGGACGTTCCTGATGCCCGACGGCTCAGACAAAGCAGATGTGACCCCAGCCAAGATGATGCTGGGCCCATCTTCTGGCGGCGCGGTGCGCTTTGGCAGGGATGCGAGCATCATTGCCCTGGCCGAGGGCATCGAGACGGCCTTGTCCGTCTGTGCGGCCTCGCGCCTGACCACATGGGCCACGCTTAGCACCAGTGGCCTCACGGGGTTGATCTTGCCGCCTGCACCGGTTGGTGAAGTTGTTATTCTCTGCGCCGACAATGACGAAGCTGGGATTTCTGCGGCTGAGAATACCGCTGCACGTCTCGAAAACGAAGGTCGGGTTGTTTCAATCATCTACCCCAAAAAGGTCGGCGATGACTTCAACGATGTGCTGCGGGACAAATAATGGGCAAAGATGAAATCAAACGCCAGGTTGATACCGCAACGAAAAAGGCTGAGGCGAAAAAGAATGGTGGCGCTGCGCTGAACGGGAAGGCCCCGCAAAAGGGATTATTGAGGGGTTCCTTGTATCGTGTGACAAACAAGAGGGTTGAGCGAAAAATTGAGAATAATAGGGATGACGGGCCCAAGCGAACACACTGGGAATGGTTCTGTGGCCCGCTACATATCGTTGCTATGGGTCGCAATCGTGACCGTGGTGGGTGGTCGCTGTTGTTGGAGTGGAGGGATCGTGACGACAAAGTGGTTGAATGGTTGATGCCGATGCATTTGCTTGCGGATCAGGGTAACTCACTGATTTCCGAATTGCTGGATGGTGGTCTCGATATAAAATCTGGTCGAAAATCAAAAGAATATCTTCTGGACTATCTCAAGTCAGCCAACACTGAGGCCCGTGTTCTGACCGTTGACCAAACCGGTTGGGATGGCGCTGGCTTTAATCTGCCCGATGAACAGTTTAGCGCCAATGAAGACGATGAACGCGTAGTAATGTTGACCGTCGACGGTCAGGATCACGCTTTCAACCAAGCCGGGTCTCTGGATGAATGGAAAGCTCACGTTGCCCGCCCTGCACTTGGCAACTCCCGTTTGGTATTCTCAATCGCAGTAGCTTTTGCAGCTCCGCTGTTAAGACCAATGCAGGATCAAGGCGGTGGGTTTCACATTCGAGGAGATTCTTCGATGGGAAAATCTACAGCACTAGTGTTGGCCTCAAGCGTTTGGGGTGGAGGGGGTGCCAGCGGTTTCATGAAATCTTGGCGAACCACGGATAATGCATCTGAAGGGATGGCCCGAAGTTCAAATGATTGCCTGTTGCCTTTGGATGAATTGAGCCAGGCAGATCCAAAATCTGTGGGGGACACCGTTTATATGTTGGCAAATGGGTTGGGCAAGTTGCGCCTTACCCGTGAGGCACAATTGCGCAAATCCAGCTCCTGGGTGGTTATGGTTTTGTCCACTGGTGAAACAACCATTTCCGCCAAAATGCTTGAAGCCGGAAAAAAGCCCCTTGCGGGTATGGACGTGCGTCTCGTTGATATTCCGGCAGACGCAGGTGCGGGTATGAAAATGCTCGAAGATATTCACGACGAAAACTCGGCGGCGGAATTTGCTGACAAGTTGAGAGCAGCTGCAAATGCATACTATGGAACAGCAGCGCGGAACTTTTTGACTAGATTGGTCAAAGACCTGCCGGTTGTGGTTGAAAACATAGGCCAACTAAAAAGATCATTTATCAAAGAAGTTGTTCCTACCGGCGCTGATAGTCAAGTTAGTCGAGTTGCAGAACGGTTTTCCCTAGTGGCCGCCGCAGGAGAATTAGCCACAAGTTTTGGAATAACGGGCTGGCCGGCTGGAGCGGCCAAGGATGCTGCTCAGCGTTGCTTTGACGACTGGCTTGGTGAACGTGGAGGGATCGGCTCAAGCGAATTGGCAGATGCCTGCCGCCGCATTCTGGCGGAAATTGAAACTTATGGGGATGCAAATTTCCAGAATTTCAGAAGGGAAAACCGCGCCCTTCGAACTATGAATCGAACAGGCTGGGTCGATTATATCGAGGATGAGAATGGCAATCCCTCTGGTTCAGTGTTCTATTTTCATAACGCTGGTCTTAAGCGTATTCTGATCGGGCTCAACTTCAAATCTATTGTCGCTCAATTGCTGGCGATAGGAGTTATCGTCGGCGGTTACGAAACCCAAAAAGCCCAATCTGAGAAGATTCAGATTGCTAGCCCGGTCAGAAAAATCCCGGTACTGGGCACTACCAAACGGGTTTTTGAAATCGACATGGCCGCGCTAAACAAAGCAGGGGGTGTCGATGGTGGTTGACCAGGTGGACTGGGCGGCGCTGCACAGGGCGTTTGCCTGCCCGGCGCCAACCACCAACGACGAATCCATACCACACTGGCTTGCCCTTGATCTGGCAGAAGAAAGGGCCGCGATTATGGAACATGAAGGTGGGTTGAGCCGGGAAGATGCTGAGAAATTTGCGTATCAAGGAGTCAGCCAGTCACGGCCCAAATAATTGCAACAAAGTTGATTGAATGTCCTGACGCACCGTCAGAGTACTGGGCGTACATCGATTGATCCAGAACTCCTCATCCGAGTGCTGTTGGTCGGTTACCCGCACGGCAATCTTGCTAGCTCGTTCGCGGACCAGCAACTGTCCTGAAATACGCACGCCCGACAGCATGTTCGCATGTCAATTGGCGCAATATGACAGCGGTTGCACCTGCGATCTTGTACTACATGGTGCGCGCAATGATAAATTTGCTCGTCTACGAAAAAGGAACGGGGTGTATCCGTCACTCGGGTATTTACCGATGATATCCCGATTTCTCGACCGACGGCGCGGCATTCCGACCAAGTGTGAAAACGGCAGGATACTCGAGGTTGTTCCAACAGAAAATGTGGTATGTCTCCAGTCGCAATTAGCCACTGATCCGCTGATGTCCTGATGGGATTAATGAACACCTTCTCAGGTCGCCCAAGCGATATTGTGCTGCCTGCATCCCCGTCAGTGAATACATTCGTGAAACCTGGAAAATGGCTGAGATTTGAGGCCACAAGATTCTCGCCCAGCTCTTCAGAACATCGGTTAAGCAACTCGCCAGAAACCTCTGTGACGCGATCGATGTGGACGCCAAGACTATCATAACCTGTTTCGACCGCCTCAAGATTCATTTCGATCGGCGCTTCTTCGTCAATTACATTGAACAAGGTGCCATCATCTCGCTGCACTAAGATCGCAGGATAGATAAGAACGCGTGGTCTCGGCAAGAAAATAGGAGCACCTGACTCTTCATACCGGACTAGGACGGCGTGGAACGCAGCAGCAAGGTTTGCAGTCGAGACATAGTTTCCTAACTGCGATGATCGCAGCCTAACCGGTGCGACGCTGCCGAGATGAGATTGCGAAAGAAGGCTGTGAATAACATGCGCATTGGAGACGTACTCTTCATGGAAGAATATTTTAAACTGAGAATCGTTTATCACTCCATCACAAAAGGTTGCGGTTGGATCAGTGAAAATAAGCAGCCAGCTTCCGCTAGCCAGAACTGCACGGGGTACTTGATGTCCATAAACATCCTTAGACGTTTTCACGTATCCAGCCAATTGACTCAGATGATCGTGCCAATCACCGACGACTGGGGCCAATGCTTTGTCACCCCCCAATCTTATATGGTTGATTGCGTCAACAATGAGCTCTGCTGGCCCCTTTTTCCGGTTTGTTCCTTTGCCACTAATGAATGGCTTGTCCCACGCCTTTGCCTCCAAGATCAAAACAGGGGCGTTAGTGTCCTCATTGATGCCCAGATAGTCGATAAACTTAGTGGTGTCCGCTTTGATGCGAGCCTCCTCGGCTACATCGCCATCAAGACCGAGATGCCAACCAAGAAGAATGAGCAAGCGATCGAAGAAAATTATTCGAGTGTCGTGCTCATGAAGTACTTGCTCTCCTTTCCCGGCATAGGGGTTGGGCGGATCAGGTGCCTGTTCACGCGCCACTCCTTCGAGAAGCTTTTGCAAGCCTCGCCGGAAATCGTTTTCTCTAACCCCGGCGTTCATTGAATAAGTTCGGGCAGTCGGTAAAGGAGGCGATGGGCAGATGGCCAACCCGCATCCATGAATAGTTCTAAACAGTCGATAAGGGCCGCGCGTCTTTGTTCATCTTCGAACAGCTCCTTGTGGTCGGCAAGAAAGATACCGAGCAATCGAACTAGCAGATCTGCGCCCATTGACTCGTATTGATAACCACTGCGCTGCCCACCACCTCTGAGCGCATGGGCCATTATGTCAAATGATCTGGCTGGGTCGACTGGAAGTAAGAATTCGAGAAGCTGTAACAAATAGTAGATCGTATGAGGCGTTGCATGGTCGCCAATTTGCTTGAGGATCGGAGTCACTTCTTCGAAGTAAACCTCCAAGTTGCATTGACTGATAGACTGGATTTGCTGCTTGTTGTCATTTGAGGCGTCAATTGCAAAATAGAGCTGCATGCATGCCGTATCGAGCAGCTTCGCATCTTCATGCGCGGTTTCGAGTTGTTCCGGGGTCGACTCTGCACGTGCGAAGTGCGCACCCATTCCTTCACAAGCTTTGTCGACAATCTGCGACGCTAGATCAATTGATCTTCGACGAGTATCGTGATCAAGTGCCTTTGGTTCCCCCTTGAGGCCTATGACAAAGGCATCTCGCATCGTCATGAGAATTTGGCTTAACTCATCATAGTGAGCTGCTCGTTCGCGGATCCAACCTTCGATTACAGCATGTGCGTTAGCTCCTTCATGGCTGATCCAAAGAACAGCGAATATATCCGACAGGACCTTACGAACTCGCGCCTGGCGCTCGGGTTGATCTGGAAACCGATCAATCAGAGCGGTGGCGATATTTTCCGTGCGGTCGGGATCGGAGTGTAAAACACGTCCAAGTACTTTATTGATAAGGCTTTCGAGGACGCTCAGGTTTACTTCATGAGCAAGGCGCGTCTCCAGACGGTTCCAAAAACCGTCACGATCTCGATCCCAAATACGTAAGAGATGCAAACCCGTTTCCAGCCTTACTGCAGGGTGAGGATCCGCAAGCAGAGCGTCGATTTCATCTTCCAAACTGGAATAGAGGTCAGGGCGTTGTAAGGATAGATCGAGTACCGCTGTTCCTGCCTCAACCCGCGCGGCCGGCGAGCCCCAAGATGCGCTGCTCTCAAAGTCACTCTCGGTATCGGAGGCGACCGCTGGATTGTCAGAAGCACAAACCAGCGAAATGAGGCCAAGCAGCTGATTAGTCGCGCCCAGATCATCATTGTCCGGCACCAGCTTTAGGGATAAAATACGGCCAACTCCCTGTCCAATTACGCCCTCCGCGTGAGCTATCAACTGTCGATGATTTCGTGAGCGATCAATTGTTTCTGCCAATGTTGCAAGTGCGGTCAATGTGTTTGACGTCGATAGTTCAGAGTCCTCGCGCGTTGACCCATCAATTCCAAGCACCTCTTTGGCGTTATCAATGGCCTCCATCAATTCACTTTCAACCGGTGAAGTTTGATCAAGGTCATCGATCCAAAAGTACGGTTCCGGATCTCGCATAAATGTCCTTACGGCGAAGAGGCGATCATTTTGGCTTCGATAATCGCGCTCTAGAGCTTCGCCGAGCGCAATCGCGCTTCTGGCCGCATCCGTAGCCAGATTTTCTGATCCGATAGCATTGTATAGCCGACTAACAAAGTGCTCGCGCGCTGCATCAGGTTCTGAGAACTTGGAAAAATCGAAGGAGTCGATACCCGTCTCGAAGGCGGTACGACGTTCTAGTGACAAACGTCTATAACCCTTTGCAACTACGTCGATGGCGTCCTTCCTTGTGTCAGGGGTCATCAGGAACGGCTCGGCTAACGCGATAGGCAAGAGCTTATCAATCAGACTGTCGTCGCGTTCCGCAGCTACTATGAACATGCGTGACCAGAAAACTGCCAGACTCACTTCGTCGATGAGCCGTTCGACAATATGACCCGCCGCATCTTCCTCGGTCGAACGCAGATGTTCGAGAAGCTTGTGAATCAAAGCATCTGCATCATGGCCGTATGTGCGTTCTGGGTCGTGCGCCCAAATGTGGCTCCGATCTTCTCGAAGACGGATTGCGCGGCCTTCTATATCCAGCGTCAAATCCGCGAGGTCCGGTGAAATCGGGTGTTCACGTGCTACGTAGCCGTCACTTGCCTCAATGATGGCAGCAATCGCTTCGTTCGGATTGTTCGCAAGAAACTTCGGTGCAAACTCTGCGAGCGCGTAGCGGGCCATGCCATAGTCTTGCCGGGCACTGGATGTTAGCGACATGATCTGACTGTCGCTCATTCTTGTCTCGCGCTCTTCCGTGATCGCGAACCCAAATGTTTCTCTATAGACCATGACCGCAAAGCCCGGGTCGACCGTGGCCACTTTCTCGATCTTACGGCAAAGCGCCGGGATTTCCTCCCAACCATGCGCTTGAAGCCGCTGCGGTTCGAAGAGCCTTACAAGCAATCCTTGAGACGCGTCTGGATCGGTGGCGAAGGTCTCAGCAACAAGATCAATCGACGACGAGACCAAGTTTTGGGGTTTCTCTAAGCTCAGTGCATGACGCAATAAAGCACGCGCAGCGAGCCCGAGGTGAGCACTTTCCTTCGTGGTGAGTGCGAGCCCAACAAGTTTGAATAATAGGAACCGCACAGTGCTGGAAACCTGCACCAAGTTGGCAGATACGTCCCTAAGCAGGGCCACCCAGGGTTCTTTAGGAGTGTCGGGATAGTCCTCTAGACGTACGGTAAAAGCGCCGCCGGTATGCATGAAAGCTTGAACTGCTTTTGCGTCGTCTGAAATGATGCGCACAGCAAGGTAAGCTGTGTCTGATTCAGCCTCAGGATACTCAGCACAGATGCGACCGGTCGCGCCGCGAATGACTGGGTCACTTTCTTGATCCGCGAGGATTATTGCGGCAGCTTTCCAAAAACGCGATCGATCGGCATCGCTCTCCCATATCTCTCGCAATACGAAGGATAGCGCGGGCGCGAGCATAAGACCTTGTGCCTGCTCCTTAGCAAACCGCAATGTTCCGTCCACGAGCGCTGCGGGGTCAATGAGGGCGCGGGCAGCAGCGAAATCGAATAAAAGATGGTGCCGGAACTGTATCCAGCGATCATTTTCGACGGAGATGATAACCCCTTCACGCGCGAGAATGTCGATTATGCCGGGATCAGAGCCTTCCGCGACAGTGATCGGAGCTCTTAGTGCGCGCCCTGCAACCATTGCGTTTGCAATACGAGTTATGCAAGAGCGCGCTCGACTTCCGTGACTGTCAATGCGGTTACTCCAGTAAAGCTGTAGCAATTGCGCCTGAGAGGACACGTGCGAAAAATTAGCAGCCACGAGGCCATCTTTGACTAGGTCGCTCAAGAGTCGTGTATTGAAGGGCACGATCGCGAGCTCCCGCAATGTGTGAGGAGCATTTGTAAGCGCAGCGTTCAGAGCCGGTGCGGCATCCAGTAATTGCTTAAACTCAGTGTCTGACCATGAGGGAACGCGGATATGCCTAACATTCGCAAATCCTTGCTCCTGGAGCTCCTCGACTGGTGGAGTGCCTTTAAATAGGGATCGGAATTTCAGCCCCATCCGCAGGTCAAATGTCCGTATCGATGCCACCACGTGCCATCGTCCGTTTCTTTGCAGCACCTGCTCTATCAGATTGCGAAATACGCCTTCTCCTTTGCCTCCCCGAGTGGCGTCAAGGGCATCAATTACCAGCCAAGCAGAATTTGGACCATCCCAAGCATCGAGAACATCAAGTAGGGAATGGTCAAGTCGGAGTTCATTGCCCAACCCTTCGAGCGTTTCGACCGAGTGTCGATCGACGGCGAGTTCCAGGACATCGTTACCGGCGTCGCGCAGACTTCTAGCAAGTGAATTAAGTACACCACTTTTTCCGGAGCCCGGCTCTCCGACAATCAGCAATGATCCTTCGCGCGCCGCAGCCTCAATCTTTGGTTGGCATTCGCGGACTAGAGAGACGCTGTTTCCCTCAGCTGCCTCGATGATTTCAAAACGTTTCAGCGCGTCAGCAGTAGCGTCGCTATACTTCCGTAATTTCGCGATGTCGCGGGCGTAGTTAGGTGGAGCGGCTAA
>JAJDDX010000277.1 GCA_029260055.1 Phycisphaerae bacterium | reverse complement strand
CGGTACCACGAGCAAGTATCCACGATGGTGCATCGCGTTCAAGTTTGCAGCCGATCAGGCATCAACAATATTGCAGGATGTGGCATTTCAGATCGGAAAATTTGGCACGGTCACACCGGTGGCTCTATTGAAGCCGGTCCTGATCGCCGGAACGACGGTCAGCAATGCGAGTTTGCACAATTTTGATCACATCGAACGACTGAAGATTCGCATCGGCGATTGGGTCATCATCGAAAAAGCCGGTGAAATCATACCGCAGGTTGTCCGCGTGGATACCACGCAACCGGTGTCACAAACACGTGCGATTGAAACACCATCCGAATGCCCAGTATGTGCGACACCGCTAACTCGCGAACCGACCAAACCGGACATGATTGCCTATCGGTGCATCAATGAGCCATGCGACGATTATTTCAAACGCAAACAACGCAAAACACGATTGGAGCGATGTCCCAAATGCGACCAGCCCGTCGAAATTCTGGATGGCATGGTTGAATTGAGTTGCCCGAATGTCGCATGTCCGGCTCAATTGAAAGAGCGGATCAAACATTTTTGTGGCCGCAACCAGATGGACATCGAAGGCGCGGGTGATGTGCTGATTGAAACATTGGTCGATCAGGGATTCGTTTCTGATTTTGTCGATATGTTTGATCTGCATGAGCGTCGTACTGAGCTGGAACAACTGGAATTGCCGGACAAGGAATTTGGCGACAAAAAGACGGATCAATTGATTGCAGGGTTGAAAGAGACAGCTTCGATGGCGGTGGATTCGTTATTAACAACGCTAAAATTACCCCGCATCGGCCCGCAGGAAATCAAATCCATCAGCCAACACTATGATTCTATCATAGCGTTGGTTCATGCGGACGAATCTCAATGGGCGACACACGATTGGCCACGAACTACAATAGCTGCGCTCGTACATTTCTTCATCCCGAAAACGCCCGATCAACTCAAGAATCACGTCGTACGCTTTCTTAAGGCATCAGCGGTATCCGGTGCAGGCCCGGCATTGGTAGACCGTTTGATCGATTCAGGGTTAGTAAAATGCATCAGCGATGTATTCGATCTGGAACGTCATCGAACGTCATTAACACAACTGAAATTCCCCAACACATTCGGCGCGAAAAACACACAGCGATTGATCGATGGCATCGAACGCAGCAAAACGTTACCATTGTCGCGCGTGTTGGCCGCCATGAATATCCGCCATGTTGGCGCAACCACCGCCGAATTGATCGCCGAACATTTTGACACCATCAGCGCCATCGCCGATGCGGATACGGTTCAGCTCAGCGCTATCGATGGTATAGGCCCTGAAGTCGCCAGCAGCATTCATTCATTTTTGAATTCTGAACATGGCCACAATATTGTATCGCGTTTACAACTGGCGGGCGTCAACATGACTCAGCCACGTCGCGACACAGCATCAAATCAACCATTCGCCGGGCTAACCGTAGTGTTGACGGGTACGCTGAGCACCATGACGCGCAAAGAGGCCCAAGACATGATCAAACACTTAGGCGGGAAATCCTCAGGCAGCGTCAGCAAAAAAACCGGCGTGGTCATCTATGGCGAATCAGCCGGATCAAAACTGACCAAAGCACACGAATTGGGAATCCGAACAATGGACGAAAAAGAATTCCAGGCCATCAACATGCAATCATAAATTTAGTGATAATTTTCCAGCAAGATATCGTGGAGTGTGGAATGACTCACGCTATAAACCGTCGGCATGATTCATCAGTGATCAGCATGTTGACCGGCCGATCCAGTGGACCCACAGGGACTCGGGGGATGACCTGCACCTCAAAAGCCAATCCACACGATGTGCCTTTAAATTCGGGATGGGCTAAAAATCGATCATAAAACCCGCGGCCACGCCCCAATCGGTTGCCATATTCGTCATACCCCAATCCCGGCACGACCACCATATCGATCAACCCAATCGGAAACGGAACACCCGATGCTGGTTCACGAACGCCCAAATCTGATGTCGAACTGGCATCAGCCATCGAGCGAATTTCAATCGGCAACATGCGGCGTTGTTCCCAACTGACACGAGGCACCAACACACGCTTATGATCCTGCCAACACCGCAACACCAACGGAGTCGTATCCACCTCAGAGGGCAACGACAGATAGACCATCACCACCTCAGCTTTGATGTATGCCGGCTGCTCAAAAAAGCGGTGGCAGGCCTTACGCGAGCGCGCATCAATCTCATCACGCGTGAGTTGTGCCAATGTGGCACGCAATTCTATTCTTAAATCTCGTTTTTCGGGCAACGCCACGTACCTGTATTATATAATGTCTGAATCTCTCACCATTTCAAGCTCATCATACAGCGTTGTCGCGATGACTGCACCATCATTATCATGATAAGATGTAAAATTAATGGAACAATAGTTACTCATCGGTCGCATGCATCCATATTGGCTTACTTTTTTGTACATAACACACATTTAGTTCATCCGACGACACCTGCATCATCATACGCGAAATCTAAATTTCGTATTCATGATATGGTGCTATTCGTTCATATGACGTTGCATCTGTTGTCGAACATTAGCCAAATATTCCGAAAGTTGCTTTTCATTCCCACGCGAAGTCGGAACATAATAGACTTTATCCACACCGAGATAATCCTGCGCGACGATGCCATCATCGGTGCTGTGCGGATTGATATACGCGTTCTGGTGCTTACCGGCTTTAACACCATGACCGACTTCTGGTGTTGCGTTTTCAACAGGCTTGTATTGGTTCGACGGACTGGATGCATGATCATGCACGATCAACGGCGATGCAATTTGGGCGATCTGATCATTCGACGCCATCGCTTGATGGGCCAATCGTCGACCGGCAGCACTCGAACGCAACGATACCGGCACGGGAATCGTCTGCCCCTCACGTACATCACGACATGCAGACCAGATCGCCTGCGCAGATGCGTTGGATTTCGGACAACACGATAAATACGTCACCGCCTGAGCCAACGACAATTGACACTCCGGCATCCCGATCATCGCGGTCGCATCCGCCGCAGCCTGCGCGACCACCAACGCCTGAGGTTGCGCGTTACCAATATCCTCAGACGCCGCAATCACAATACGACGGGCAATAAATCGCGGATCTTCACCCCCCTCAAGCATCCATGCAAGCCAATAGATCGCCGCATCAGGATCGCTGCCACGAATGCTCTTGATCATCGCACTGATCGCATCGTAATGTGCATCGCCGCTTTTGTCGTATGTCATCGCCTTACGCTGAATCGACTCAGCCGCAACAGCCAGATCCACAACAATGCCAACACACGCTGCATCATCGATCCCCGCCGCATCGCGACCCACCGCATCATCAACCGACGCCACCTGAGACAACACCGCAATCTCCAGCGCCGTCAGCGCCCGCCGCGCATCGCCATCACACGACACCGCCAAAAACTCAGCTGCCTCATCCGTCAAGACTGCGCCATGTCGCCCAAGCCCGCGATCATGATCACCCAACGCACGATGCATCAGCGATTTAATATCCCCATGATCCAGCGGTTGAAACTGAAAAATCTGACTTCTCGATATCAGCGGCGTGTTGATCGCATGAAAAGGATTCTCCGTCGTCGCCCCAATCAGGATAACGATCCCATCTTCAACATCCCCAAGCAGCACATCCTGCTGACCCTTATTGAACCGATGAATCTCATCGACAAAGAGCACCGTCCGCGCCCCGGAAGTCTCCAGCGCCGATCGCGCAGCCTCCAAAATCACACGAAGCTCTTTCACCCCCGATTCCGTCGCATTGACCCGCGCAAACCGCGCATCAGCCGATTCCGCAATAATGTGCGCCAGCGACGTCTTACCCGTACCCGCCGGCCCATAAAAAATCATGCTCACCAACCGCCCGGATTGCATCGCCCGCCGCAACAATTTCCCCTCACCCAGAAAATGCTGCTGACCCACAAATTCATCAACACACAAAGGCCGCATCCGAACAGCCAAAGGCTGAGCATCAAGCAAATGCTGCGTATGTTGTGCCGCAAATAAATCCATAACCACTCAACCGCAATCCACGTCGGTTTTGACATCAGG
>JAJDDX010000276.1 GCA_029260055.1 Phycisphaerae bacterium | reverse complement strand
TTCTGCAACGGTGAAGAGACTTGCGTCGAGGGCTCGTGCGTCGCGGGCGCAGACCCGTGCGCGCACGCCGAGACCGGCCTCATCGCGAAATGGAACCTCGATGGTGATGCGATCGACGCCACAGGCAATGGTCACGACGGTGTGGTGTATGGGGCCGCGCCGGCGGAAGACCGGTTCGGCAATCCGGCCGGCGCCATGACTTTTGGTGGAGCAGGCGACTACATCGAAGTGCCTGATAGCGATGAGTGGGCCTTTGGCGCCAACGACTTCACGATTGCATTATGGACGAATTTCGACAGCGCCTCAAGCGGCTCCGTGGGCCAGCCGGGCGACGTGTTCATCGGCAACGATGAAGGGCCATACACGACTAACAAGTGGTTCTTTGCCCTTGGCGGCGGAATTCTGAGTTTCCATATCAATGGCCCGGGAACCGGATCCGTGTTCATGCCACGCGCCCCGTTCTCGCCGACGCCCGGCCTATGGTACCACCTGGCCGCAAGCAGGAATGGAAGCACCTATACTCTCTTCATAGACGGTGTGCCGGCAGCTTCGGCAGAAGACACACGCTCCATCCCCAACGCCAATACCTCTCTCATGATCGGGCGGGCGAACGAATTCTGGGGCGGCTTCATGAACGGGCGACTCGACGAAATCGTGATCTATGACCATGCCCTCAGTGATGACCAAGTGCAATCGCTCTTTGCGTCAGGCGACGACGGCGACCCGTCGCGCCCGCAGGATGGGGCCTGCGACGAAGAGAGCGACACCTGTGCGGCACCGATGGAATGTACCGACGATTCCAACTGTGATGATGCCCTGTTCTGCAACGGTGACGAGACCTGCGCTGACGGCTCCTGCATCGCGGGAACGAGCCCCTGTGCAGGCGACGAGACTTGCGATGAAGAGACGGACACCTGCGTCATAATCGAGTGCGCTGACGATGCTGAATGCGACGACGATGATGCTTGCACCATCGACAGCTGCGTCACCGCAAACGGCATCTGCGCGAACGTGGCCGTGATCTGCGATGCCGGCCAGGCCTGTAACGGCCTGACGGGCGCCTGCGAGAATACCTGCGCCCAGGACAGGCACTGCGACGACGGCCTGTTCTGCAGTGGTGACGAAACCTGCGCCGACGGCTGGTGTATCGCAGGCGAGAACCCGTGCGCGCCGGATGAAACCTGCGACGAAGACAGCGACCTGTGCATACCGGGAAGCGACACGATTCATTCCTCCGAGTGGCTCGCGGGCGCCATCGATACCGTGGTCGACATGGATACTTACACCTTCACCGGTCAAGCCGGGCAACGCGTAGTGATTCAGGCGAACCGCGCGTCGGGCGGCCTGAACCCCGTCATCGACCTGTTTCCGCCCGACGGCGGTGCCAGGGAGACCTACGCCGGTTCAAGAACCGGCAGCATTGCGCTGCTGTTTGCACATCCGCTGGCGGAATCGGGCCAATACACAATCGTCGTTCGGGACTGGAGTGCCGACGGCACGGGGGATTACGTCTTGTCACTGCTGAACCTCTCCGGGGCGCTCACGTCGCTGCAGGATCCCGACGGTGGCACGATCGCCTTCGAGGGCTCGATGTCCGGAGCCATCGATCCGGTAGCTGACCAGGATGCCTACACGTTTACCGGCCAAGCCGGGCAGCGAGTGTCAATTCAGGCGAACCGCACGTCGGGAGGACTGAACCCCGTCATCGATCTGTTTCCGCCGGGCGGCGGTGCCAGGGAGACCTACGCGGGGTCGAGGACGGGAAGCATCGCGCTGCTGTTTGCCCATCCGCTCACGGAATCGGGTGAATACACGATCATCGTCCGGGACTGGAGTGCGGATGGTACCGGAGATTACATGTTGTCGGTCAATGCCCTGCCGTAGGCCTGCGTCGCGGAGAGCCTCGGCACAACGGTGCGGCGCCTCCGCGTCACCGGCAGGCCGCCGGAGTGGCCTTCGCAGAGCGATGCCCGGCGGTAAGTGATAGCAAAGTACGTAACCGAAAACCTCGGATCCATGGAGTAAGAAACATGAAACGGTCTTATGTAGTGATGTGGGCCTCGCCTGAGATGTCACGGCGAGGCAGTGTCAGCGAGGTGTCTCGGGCGCCTCTCGCAATACCGCCTTCTGCTGGGAGTAGAGTCATGTCATGCAGGTTTTGTAGCGTTCTATTGGCGCTTGCTTGTCTGTCGGCCGCGGGTTGCGGATACAAATCCCGTGCTCTTCCCGTTCGATCGGTTCACGAGTACTCGAACAAAGTAGCGTTCGAGGGCGTGCAGGTGGCCGCCACCGCGTTTGACAAGGCCACGTCGGGGCGCGTCCTCAACCGCGCTCCGAATCGAAGCGGCTTCGTGCCTGTCCTCGTGGCCCTGGAAAACAGCGGGGAAGAGCGAGCCGTCGTAGACGGTGCCAACATCACGCTCGAGACGGGTCGAGGGAATGTGCGCCCACGAACTGCGACCGAGGTAGTCGTAAAGAAGTGCCAGAAGAGCGTCGGAGCGCACGTGATCTTCTTTGGTTGGCTCGCCGGGCTCAGCGCAGCTGATTACAACCGAAAGATGGCCGAGGATTGGAGGGCGAAGGAACTACCGAGCCAAGTTGTGCTGGAACCGCATTCGTCTACAAGCCGGCTTCTCTTTTACGCCGTTCCGCGCTCTTTGACTATCAACGACGCCACGCTCTCCGTTCCCGTGGCTCTTGGCAACCGTCCAGGTTATGAGGAGGTGCGCTGTGCGTTACCATAGCGAGTGCGGCAAGGTCCGACGCCGTCGGCGATGCGTTTGCAGGGCGCTCAGCGTCGCGGCGGGCGCGGTCGTGGGTCACAGGGCAATCGCCATCATGATTGCTCTGAGCGCTGTTGGGGCTACCGGTTGCTACAGCGCCAGGTCGGTTCCAGTGCGCCTGATCGACGAGTATCCGAGTCGAGAGAACGTGTCTCGGGTAACCGTCGCGGCGGAGCCATTCCGAGGCAATCAATGCGCGAAAGTGTTCAACCACTGGATCACTTGGAAGGGATTCCTTCCGATGCTGATCGTGGCACGGAATGACGGCGCCCACAGCGCCACGTTGTTGGGATCGGAAATCCGACTCAGGGACGAAACCGGTCAGATCCATTGTCGCGTGAGGGCGAACGTGGTGGCGGACCAGTTTCTACGATCGCCGGCACTGGAAGCGTACTTCCTGTTCGGGTGGCTGTCGTTCTTGAACGCCGACCAATACAACGATGAGCTACATGCTGATTGGGCGGCAAAAGAGCTTGGCCAACGGGTGATCGTCCACCCGCATACCACGGTTCACGGTTTCGCCTACTTCGAGTTGAAAGGACGGCCCCGGGGAAGCAGCTTGGAGGCGGTCGTGCCGGTGATCGACGAAACGGGAGAGCACCGGAAGATCTCGATGGCTCTTCCGTGACGCGTGCGAGCGTGAACCACGCCGTGTTGCGGCGGGCGCGATCACGGGCGATGCCGATCGGTTCGTGGGTGCCGGCCCGGTTGGTGTTCGGCAGATCGGAGCTCCAAACCCGGGGGAAGGTCAGACTCCGCGTGGGTGATCTTGCGGGTGCCCTCGACCGACTCCCAAGCATCGACGCCCAAGGAAGTGAACGGGAGCGGTCGACGCTGTCTGCCACGGGGACGGACGGGCGGCTGGCTTGCGATCACGCCGCCGCGGACCCCCAGCAGTATCCCCGACAGTTGGGGCGCGAAACGGTGCGAGCGGGAGCGACGCGGCGTGACGAACCGGCGCTACAGCTCGGGAGAGCTCAGCGCCGTAAGCCCATACACAGTGCGAGGATGCGCGTCGAGATGCGAGGCCATGCGAGTGGATGCAAGAATACGCCGCACTGGAGTCGAACCAGTAACCTTCGGTTCCGTAGACCGATGCTCTATCCAATTGAGCTAGCGGCGCTTGTGCCGTTGTCCCGTCGAGCCCCCGGATCGTCTCGACCGATCCATAGGCCCCGGCACATCGGCAGGAGGCAATCTTAGCATCTCCTTGCGGGGCGACAAGACCCGGGCCGCGTCGCTGCCAACGACGCCTGCAGCCAACGCAGCCCTCGCCGGTTCAGATCGCCTCGGGCAGCCCGAAGAACCGGCGCGTGTTCCCGGCCGTCTGCAAGCCGAACGCCTCCACCCCCACGCCACGCAGCCTCGCCAGGAACTCTACGATATGCGCCACGTAGGCGGGCTCGTTCGGCCGACGCCCGCGCACCGGCACCGGTGACAAATAGGGCGAATCCGTCTCGACCATGATCTGGTCCACCGGATACGCCTTCGCGATCCCCTGAAGCCACTCGGACTTGCGGAACGTCACGATCCCGGTGAACGATATCCGCCATCCGTGCTCGGCGATCCGCTCAGACTCCTCGACGCTGCCCGTAAAACAGTGAAACACGACCCGCTTCCCGCCGAGCCCGTGATCCAACAACAGGCCGATCGTGTCATCCAGCGCTTCCCGGCTATGGATGACGATTGGCTTGTCGATCTCGACAGCCGCCGCGAGCTGCGCGGCGAATATCCGTCGCTGAACCGATCGATCCGCGAAATCGTAGTGGTAATCGAGCCCGATTTCCCCCACCGCCACCACCGACGAGCCCGTCCAGAGCTCCGCCATGCCGCGCAGGTCATCTTCAGACACCTTGCCCGCCTCATGCGGATGGAAGCCCCCGGCTGCGTACACTCGACCGGGATAGCGCTTCGTCAGCGCGACGGCGGTCCTGGCATCGGAAAGATCGGTTCCGATCGTAACCACGGCCTCGACCCCGGCCTCCGCCGCTCGCGAAAGCACGTCGTCGATCTGCCCGGAGAGTTCCGGAAAGGTCAGATGAGCGTGGGAGTCGACGAGCCCCATGAGTGCTTACCTCATGCCCGACCTCGCCGCGACGACTCAGCCGCCCGAGACGCGGTGGGCATCCTCGAAGTGTTCAATCACCGGCGGACCCTGGTCCGGCCACAACAGCGTCACCAAATCGAAGCGATAGGTACAGTTCGCCACCGGATGTCGAAGTAGGAAGTAGCGGGCCGCACGTTCGATCCGCCGCCACTGGACACCGCGAACAGCCTCCGCAATGTCGGCGGCGCCGTCCCCGGCGCGCGTCTTGACCTCCACGAAAACGAGGAAAGCCCCTTGGCGACAGATCAGATCGATCTCGCCGGCGGTGCAGCGGAAATTGCGCTGTAGAACACGGTAACCGCAACGCTTGAGGTACTTAGCCGTCGCTCTTTCGCCTCGCGACCCGAGAAGGAAGTTCCAACTAGGTCGTCGCGGCAGCCAGCTCAGGTTGCGCAGCCTTCTTTTGAATGCGAAGTTCACGTACCTTGCGAGCCTTGCCGACCCGATCGCGCAGATAGTAGAGCTTGGCACGGCGAACCTTGCCGCGACGCTTGATCTTCACATCCACGACATTCGGCGAGTGGACCATGAACTTCCGCTCGACGCCTTCGTTGTAGACGATCCGTCGAACGGTGAATGCCTCGTTGATGCCCCCGCCGCGACGCGCGATGACCACGCCGTTGAAAATCTGGACGCGCTCTTTCTCGCCTTCCACGATTCGGCAGTGAACGTCGACCGTATCGCCGATATGGAACTCGGGGATAGCAGACTTGAGGTACGCCTCTTCCACAAGGGTAATTAACGGCTGACGCATGACACTGCTCCCCACGTCTCGGATCGTCTCGGATCCGGACGGCTACGCACTTTCCTGCTCGGCTGGTCACATGAACAAACGGCATCAGCCACGGTCGTTGCCGCCTGGCCGCCCACTGCCGTTCGCCGCCGACGACCCCCTTGCGAGGGAAAGCCGACGCCTACTTACTTCCGTCCTTCGTCACGCCGATCCTGCATCAGATCAGGCCGCCGCGCCAATGTTCTTTCAATCCGCTGCTCGCGCCGCCATGCTTCGATGCTGCCGTGGTCACCCGACAGCAGCACGTCCGGCACCGCCATGCCGCGAAACTCCCTCGGGCGGGTGTATTGCGGATACTCCAGCAACCCATCCGTAAACGAGTCGTCGTGAGCCGACGATTCGCCGCCCAAGGCGCCGGGCAAGAGCCGCACGATGGCGTCGATCAACACCAACGCAGCCGACTCGCCGCCCGACAGAACGTAGTCGCCGATGGAGATCTCCCTGGCGTCGATCCCGGTACGAATACGCTCGTCAAATCCCTCGTAATGCCCGCATAGAAGAACGAGCCACGCTTCCTGCGATAGCTCCTGCGCCACCCGCTGGGTCAGCCGCTCGCCTTGCGGGGTCAATAGCACCCGCGTCGATGCCTGACCTTCGTGGCCGGCTTCGACATGCTCCAACGCGTCGAAAACGGGCTCACACATCAACACCATGCCCGGGCCACCGCCGAACGGTCGGTCATCGACCGTACGGTGCTTGTCGCGGGCAAACTCGCGAAAGTTCGTGCACGCGATGCTCGCGATGCCGGACTCGACCGCCCGGCCCACGATGCTCGATGCGAGCACCGGTTCGAGTGCCTCCGGAAACAGCGTCAGGACATCGATTCGCATCAAATATCCATCACCCGCGCGGCAAGACGATCGCCGTCAGCTCTTGTCGCCGAGCACGCCCTGCTTCACGAGGAGACGGCGCACCGTATCGCTCGGCTGCGCGCCCACGCTGAGCCAATACTCGATCCGCTCACGCTTCAGGACAACCTGCTTGTCCTCGGCCGGGTTCAGCGGATCGAAGCTTCCCAATTCCTCCAGCACCTTGCTATCGCGCGCCGAACGCCTGTCAAAGGCGGCCACGCGGTAAGCAGGACGATGCCTGCGCCCGACGCGTTTGAGTCGTATACGTACCACACCTAGCTCCTGATACTCAGCCGGTCGGGCGCTCCGGTCAGCCCGAATAGTCCCCACGAGCCAATGCCCGGGCCGGAGCCTCGCAAGTATACCAGCCTTCCTCAGCGAGACAAGCCGCCCAACTGGATGGAATCCGGAATCACAGGAGGAACGGTGATCGGGGGGAATCCGCGGAAGCGATCACGAAGGGTCTAAAAAGAAAGCACCGCTCGCCCGAAGGCGAAACGGTGCTTTCCGGAGGGGAAAGAAGCCGGTAACGTGAAATACTCGACCCTAAAGGCCGACCTCCGGTATAATGACTAATACGCTCGTGACGGCCGCGCGGTTTCAACCGCAACGTATCCCGCCACGTCTCGTACTATCGACGAAATGTACTCCCGGACTTTCGTTCGTCAACACAATTCTAGGACGCTAAGCCGAAAAGTCAGCAAAGACCACCTATTTTACCGGTCCTTGGACCGATTTTTCAGCATTTCGAGAAACCGCAACTGTCGCAAGTCACGCAACCTTCACTGAAACGGAGAGGTCCCTGGCAATCTGGGCAGATTACCTTGTATTGGGTCTGCTGCCATTGGATGCCCAGGGCGTCGAGCCGGCTCGGTGCTGCAGTCGCGACGCGGTCCGCCGCAACGGCGGCCGCCGGGGCACCGCCGCCCTTGCCGCTTCCGCTTCCGTTGCCGTTCCCGTTTCGGCGCCCGCTAGCGCCGCTGCTGTCGGTTCCAGTGCCGCCGGACGTTCTGGCGTCGACTTCGGAGGCATCGGCGTCGGATCCGCCCAAAAGCAGTGTCCGCAAGCCCCGCTCAGCCTTGGCGTTGAGGTACTTGCGCAATGCCCTGGCGAGCCCGTCGCCGAGACTCATGATCTTGCCTTCCTTGGTGTGAACCTGAAGGCTCGACCCGATGGACTGGAGTTGACGAATCACGCGCTCGATAGCACCGCCGGAGCGTAGCCAAAGGCTTATCAACCGGCAGATCGCCTCGAGATCGCTGTTGGCAAGATCCCCGCCCTTACCGAGTTGCGCGAACACTTCCATTTCGCGCCCGGTGTGGGGATCCACGGTGATGTTGATGTGCATGTTGCCGAACGGCGTGAGTTGCCGCACGCGGATACCGCTGCAAATCTCCGGGAGGACGGCCGGCTCGAGCGGCTTGTGTACCGGCTCGGCGTCGGCCTTCTCCACGGCTTCGCTCTCCTGCGCCTTGCCGCTGGACTTCAGTGCCATGGGCTGGAACTGACGGCAACCGTTTCGGTAGACCGTCACGCCCTTGCAGTCCAGGTCGTAAGCCATGCGGTAGATGGCTTCGACATCCTCGGTACTGGCGGATTCGGGGAAGTTGATCGTCTTGGAGATGGAAGCATCGCAGTGCTTCTGGAAGGATGCCTGCATTCGCATGTGCCACTCGGGTGCCACGTCATGCGCGCAGACGAAGACGTCCTTGATGTCATCCGGAACGCCTTGAATGTTAGCGAGGGTGCCGTCCGTGGCAAGTTGCTCCATCAATCCCTCGCTAAGGAAATTCTCACTCTCCGCCACCGACGCGAAGATCGGGTTGACCTCGACCATCGGCTCGCCCTTTTCCGACTTCCCACGGAGCACATTGCGGAAGAAGGCGAGGCTGTACATCGGCTCGATGCCGCCGGAGCAGCCGGAGATGATGCTGATCGTGCCCGTCGGCGCCACCGTCGTGCAGGTGGCGTTGCGCATCGCGCGGGCGTGTTTCGTGTCGTAAGTACTGCCCTTCCAATTGGGGAACGAACCGCGCTCTCTCGCAAGCTTCTCGCTGCAAGCGTGCGACTCGTCGTTGAGGAACTGCATGAAGCGTTCCCCCCACTCGATGCCGTCCTCGCTGTTGTAGGGCACGCCCAGCTTGTAGAGGGCATCGGCAAACCCCATGATTCCCAGGCCGATCTTGCGATTGGCCTTGCACATCGCCTCGATCTCGGGCAGCGGATAGCGGTTCGCGTCGATTACATTATCGAGGAACCGTGTGGCATCGTGGATCGCGGTGCGCAGACCCGACCAATCGACCGAAGACGAGCCGTGGCCGTCCGTGCTGACGAACTCGACCAGGTTGATGCTGCCGAGGTTGCACGCCTCGTACGGCAAGAGGGGCTGCTCGCCACAGGGATTCGTCGCCTCGATGCGTCCGATGTGCGGCGTCGGGTTGTGTTGGTTGATGCGGTCGATATAGACCACGCCCGGCTCGCCGGTGCGATGGGCGTTGGTGATGATGATATCCCACACGTCGCGGCGGGTGTAATACTCGCCGTCGGGAATCGCTCCTTCCGGGTCCACTTCGGCCAGCGACCGGATATCGTATTCCCAGATGTCGAGGTCCTTGGGCAGCAGGTACTTCCGCCCGGTCCGCGGGTTGTGAACGACATGCGGGCTGTCCGCGTCCGCCACGAACGCGTCCATCCACTCGTCCGAGATCTTCACCGAGATGTTGTAATTCGTGAACTGGGACAGGTCCTCCTTGGCGTGGAGGAACTTGAGGATGTCGGGATGATGGATGTACATCATCCCCATGTTCGCGCCGCGCCTGAACGCACCCTGCTGGATGGCGTTGGTCGCCTCGCTGAACGCGCGCCAAAACGAGATCGGACCACTCGTCGTGCCGCCCGAGCTACTGATATAGTCGCCGGTGGGGCGCAGTTCGTCGAAAGCAAAGCCGGTTCCGCCACCGGCTTTTTGGATCAGTGCGGTGTGCTTGATCGAGTCGAAGATCTCGTTGATGCTGTCGCCGACGGGCAACACGAAGCAGGCACTGAGCATACCCATCTCACGCCCGGCATTCATGAGCGTGGGGCTATTGGGCATGAACTTTCTGCTCGCCATCAACGAGAAGAACCGCTCCTCCCACTCGCTGCGGTTCTCAGGGTCGGTATCGTACTCGAGTTCCGCGTCGGCGATTGCCTTGGCGACCCGCCTGAAAAGGTCGCGAGGCGACTCCGTGCAACACCCCTGTTCATCTTTCTTGAGGTAGCGCGCACGTAATACCCGTAACGAATTCGCCGACAAGCCGAACTCCGACGCCCGAGTGTCATCCTTGACCGATACCACACTGTCCTTCACCGGAGCTTCCGCCATCCGTCAACCGCGCCTCCACCGGCAAGACAAAAGTCTGCCGAGTTGTGTCCACCAGAAAAAGTCTGCGTACGTGCCCGTTTCCACTCAGATGCCGACCGCGATGACGTGCCCATCCGTGACCGGTAACCGTGCCCCCCCGCCTCAATCGAAGGAGAAAAACCGACCACACCGGATGACGGCGCGGACGGCGAAAACGTCCCCTCCGACGCTTCACACGGGCCGCTTGCACGCTCACGTGGCAAGGTTAAACATACCCCACATATCGGACATCGTCAAGGCAAAACGCCTGTATATTGTATGTCACGAATGTGGACACGCAAAGTCAGCCACAGGCCGAGCTTAGCGAAGATGTCACACCAGGTCACAGGCCATACAACATGTGAGGGCCGATTTCGAACGCGAAAACCGTGCCCGCGGACGACCGATAAAACCGAGCCTCAGGCCCGTCCTGGGAAGGGCCTGAGGAGGCTGAAAAGCGGGTTTGACCGCAGGCCGAACGCCCGGGATATTCAGCCTTGGCGACACGACCTGTCACCGCAAACTTCAACGACTGAAGGGCGGCTGAAAAGCGAGAAGAAAGCGTATGCAAAGGCTCGAAACGACCATCCACGCCCCCAGGCCCTTCTCGCTCAAGGCCACCGCGCTGAGTCACGGCTGGCACGAGTGCAGCCCGATGAGCTGGAGCGAGGGCGGCCAGTGCTTCCAGATCATCGACCGGGATCGCCACGGCGCGATGCGCGTCTCGGTGCGAGAGCACGGCCGCGGGGGCCGGCGGGTGCCACTTCGTGTCACCGTTGAGGGGCGCAGCGTCGATGTCGAGACATTGGCCCAGGCGGCCGAGCGCGTTCGGTTCGTGCTGAGCCTCGACCGCGATCTATCCGAGTTCTATGCGATCTGCGAGGCGCACCCGACGCTGCACGTGGTGCCCGAGCTCGGCGCGGGCCGATGTATCCGCTCCGCGTCGATGACCGAGAACATCGTCAAGGCGCTCTGCGCCACAAACGTCAATTGGACGCAGGCGGTCAAGATGATCAACCGCGTCGGGCAGCTCGGACCGCCGCTGACGCACTTCGTAAGTTTGACCGCCTGGCCAACGCCGCGGGAAATTCTGCGGGCGGGCGAGAGCTATCTGCGCGACGTGTGCCGGCTCGGCTATCGCGTCGAGTCGATCCTGGGCTTCTGCCGGGACGTGTGCGATGGGCGATTTGAGCCGGAAGCGCTGATCGAGCAGGCCCGCGATCCGGAGACCACGACCGACGACCTGCTGGCGCAGTTACGCTCGATTCGCGGTATCGGGCCGTCGAGTGCTCATTACCTGCTGGGCTTTCTCGATCGCAGCGATCATCTTTCGATCGACAGCGCGACGATTGCTCATGTCGCGCGTACGCATACGAACGGCAAGAAGCCGACGCTCGCGAAGATCGAGCGCATCTACGCAGAGTATGGGCGATGGAAGAACCTGGTCTGGTGGTTCGAGAGTTGGCTCAATTGGGACACAGCCAGGCAGATCATGAGAGAGGCTGGTATCGAGCCGCCGGGCAGGACGGCAACTCGCAAGAAGACCAAGCGTGTTTGACGCTCGGAGGATGCGGCGGGTAGAACCGGCGCTGCATGGCTGGCGACGGAGGTCGCGAATTCGCAGGCGCGGTTTGTGATCAAGGATGCGTCGGAAGCGGATGAATGACCGAGAACAGTCAGGGAATTGGCGATGACGATGTACGGAATCTTGCCTCAGGAGTTCCGCTTCTCCCACCGCTTCGCGTTCCATCTGCACGACGTACTGGCTCGAATGGTGCACGACGGAGAGCGAGACGGGATCTTCGATGTGCAGATCGACTTCGCCAGCGAGACCGAGAGGGCAAGCCTAGCCTCCGTTCCGGATGAAGAAACCTGGGATTGGCTAGAGAGCAATGGCCGAGAGGCCGAGCTGTGCGAGCTGACTGCGAAACAGGTGTTTGCGGGCCTCGTCGCCGACATGTGCCAATTCACCTTCGAGGCGCTATCATGTGCGCGCAAAGGGAAGCTGGCAGTCGCTTATGCACTTTTCAGGAAACCACTCAAGGATAACTTGTTCTATCTTGAGTGGCTTTTGGCCGACCAAGAGACATTCGTCGAGCGGTTTCGGAGGCGTCGCATCGAGAACGTCGACCACACGAAGGCGTTTCCGGACCCGAAGGAGAAGCGACGGATTATGCAGGCTGCAATGGCCAAGACGCCCTGGGGAAATTGGCTGACGGATGAGCTATTGTACGACCTGCGCTACGCGAAGTCGGCGGCCTACGGCTTCGAAGGGTATTGGAATCAGGCGACCCACCTCATCACGACGCATCGACACTATCGCACTGACGACACTAACTTCAACTTCGTGTTCTCCGGTGGCGAGGATCACATCGCGCAATGGCGACACTTGTACCTCAGGTTACCGGTGCTGATGGTCCATGCAGTCGAAATCGCAGATTCACTTTTTGCGTCTTTTTCTTTCGCTGACGATCATACCGCCGAGGTGCGTCGTCTTCGCCGAGCGGTTGGATTCCAGCTTTGGGCAGATCAGGCACAGCAGTCGGTGGTGCCGGACTCCTGCCTGGAGAGGCTCCGTCAGTACATCACGGAAGTCGGTACATTGTGCTGCACAGAATGTGGGAACCAAGTTGCGTTGGACTTGTGGGTTGCAATGCGATTCTACCTTCGAGGAGTCATCAGGTGCCCAGCGTGCGGGAGCGCTTCTGATATCGAAGACGAGGGTGTGCATCTGGTAGCAAAGGCCGCACCGGGCGCGGATGAGTAGGGTGGAGTGTAAGCCATGACGAAGACCCAAAGTGTGTACACCGCGTTCAGGGACGCGGGGCAAGGGACGCGGAGTGTCTTTCTGGACCACCTTGGGAACAAAGAGGTGCATGCAATTGCCGAGGGCTTCAAGCTAGCAGCAGATAGTGTGGTTGTCCATGCACAGGAAGGCTTCGGGCATCCCGATCGCTACTTCTGGCCGAGCGCCTATCTCTATCGACACGCTCTGGAGTTGACCCTGAAGGAGATCATCCGAACCGGCTCGATGCTGACGCAACTCGCTCTGCGTGAAAAGAGCCTCGTCGGCCACGATCTGGCGCGCTTCTGGACGAGAGCGAGAACCTTGGTCGTCGCGATCTGGCCCGAGGGCGATCAGACGGAACTAGGACCCGTGGACAACGTGGTGCATGACCTCGATCGCGTTGACCCGAGAGGAGATGCGTTCCGCTATCGGGCAGACACCAAAGGTCGGCTTCACCTGGCGGACCTTCCGCGCGTGTTGAGCCTTGAATTGATGGCACAGAGATTCGGGGATGCCTACTCGTTCTTGGACGGCGTCTACTTCGGGATCCTGCACTATCTTCAGGCGGAGCAGGATGCCATGGCGGGCTGCGACCAGGGGTGAGAACGAGAGGGTTAGCATAATCACGATTGACGGTACAGCTCGTATCCATGAAGAGACTGTCTGCTGTCAACGGTGCTATCGCATAACGCGGCACTCCCGGTTGGCGTCAGCCCCCTTTCCGGAGGGGATTGAAGCCGAGGGGTCCGGGGGCGAGCAGCCCCCTGGCACGCATCTTCAATC